>NZ_UCNL01000006.1:0-170106 GCF_900473955.1 Synechococcus sp. GEYO | reverse complement strand
ACGATTCAGGTCAACTGAATCGGAAAGCCCCCTCTCACGAGGGGGCTTTTTGCTGGCTAGCTGGTCGGTCAGTGAGCTGTTGGGTCAGTCATTCAGTGATCCGCTTTGCCATTGCAGGCTTCTGCGGCGAGCCACGGGAAAACCAGAAACACTCACCTGCGCAGGGAGATCATCACTGTCCATGGGCTGCATGGTGTTGAGATCAATGGTCGTTTCCCGAATCAGCTTCGAGGGTCGAGACCACTCAAGAAGCGTCAGAGATGGTGGTGAAGTCACACTGCTGCCGATGATTCGGCGTGGTCCGCTGCCCATTGCTCCCAGGCTTAGCAGCCGTAAACCCAGTGATTCAGAGGGGTACCAGGCGTGGTGGTGACCAGAGATCACCAGATCAACCCCACCCCTCCGCATTAAACCGGCTAGCTCCTGAGGATTGGCGATGCATTCTCCAGAGCGCGCCCGTCCTTCGCTGAAGGCTGTGAGTGGCAGATGGCCCATCACCAGGCAGAGATCGTCAGGTTGGCGATCGGTGCAGTTCAATGCTGCTTCGATCCATCGTCGTTGTGAAGAATCAACGTTGGCTGAAGAGGCATCGATTACGACCAAAAACAGCCCAGGACGTCTCCATACGTACTGAAAGGGAAATCGCTCGCTTTGAATGAACCCGGATTGCAGATCTCCGCGATTCTCGTGCCAGAACAGACCAGCCTGCTGGCGCTCACGCCCATAGATCCAGCCTCCTTGATCTTTTTGACTCGATCCATCGTGATTGCCAATGGCGGGGAGCAAAGGAATCCCTGCTTGCTGAAGCGGTGCTCGAACCGTTTGTTCAAGACCAGCCCACATCGCCTTGAGCAGGCTGTTGGTCAGCGATCTTTTCTGGCCAGCCACCATGTCTCCAGCACAAAGCACGAGGTCGGGTTGTTGCCGCAACAGCAACGCCACTCCACGCTCAACGGCCCTGCTGTAACTCGTGCTTCCGTAGGAACCGTTGAGGTCGCTGATCAAGCCCAGTTTCAACCCGTCAAGGGTCTGAGTGGAGGCTGAGCCCAGTTGTTGTGATCCTGTCTTTCGCGACAGGCTATCCAGGATGCCGCCTGAAAGCGCTGCGCCAGCGATCAGCCTTAGAAAAGTTCGGCGTCCGGTCGGGTTCATCTGCCGAGTTTATGGCCGGAATCAATGCATGGATGGCATCAGATTCCGGATGATTTGCTGAAGGTTGAGTCCTGTAATCACTTCAACAGCTGGCAAGAAGATGTGTCCACTCAGTAAAACTGTCATGGGAGCATCGAACGCATTGCCGGAATTTTGTGACAGCGGATTGTTTTCGGGCTGGCTAGTCTCAGCCTGTTTGATTAGCGAGGGTCGTTCGATCTCAGGTTGCTCGAATTCCTGAGCAGGAGGAATTACTTTTTCGGCCCAACCACATCGACAGCGGTGCGTTGGACGACAAGCTGGTAATTACTCTGTAAGAGTTTGTTGATCTCCTCTTGTACCAAGGTGACCTGTTTGTAGCTCGGAAGGTCGGGATCTGTCACACGAACAATGATCCGAATAATTCCTTCTTCTTGACCCTTACCCTTTTGGGTTGTTTTCCAGTCAATGTCAACATGTTCCACATCAACTAATTCCGAGTCGCTGAAGGTCAGAGTTTCATTGACAAGAAATTTACGAACCGTTTGTTCGACCATGGATTGCCTATTTTCTCGATTGGCTTGAGTCAGTAATCCGATGAAGCTGCCTCCCAGCGGAATCAGCAACAGGCCTGTGAGTGTGAAGCTGGCCACACTTAGTCGACTTCGGATCAGCTCATGGCGGAATTCGGGGTCTTTCCAGGCCATCAGGACCAACCCGCCCGTGAGAATTCCCAGAAGATTGGTGGCGAAAAGCAATCCAGCTCCGCGGGCATCACTCCAGCTCTGGTGAGAGAGCAACAGTCCCATCACGCAGACAGGAGGCACTAGAGCCACGGCGATTGCCGTTCCCGCCAGCGAACTCACGGCATCGCTTCGCAACTTCGCATAGGTCGCTAGACCTCCTGCCACGAGTGCGATTCCCAGATCAAGCAAATTGGGCGAGGTCCTGGCCAGAACCTCAGTGCCGAACTGTGGCAAGCCAGTCACCGAACCGAGCAGAAAGGAGAGCAACGTGGTGCTCAAAACCCCCACCAGTAGAGTGCGCAGAGATCGACCCAGCAGCCTTACTTCCCCCAGCAGGATGGCGAAGGCTGCCGCCCTGAGAGGCATGATCCATGGCGCCACCACCATGCCGCCGATGACCACTGCAGAGCTGTTAGCAAGCAGGCCCAGGGTCGAGATCAGGCTTGCTCCAATACTGAGCACAATGAACACCTCGTCCAAGGTGGCATCGCGCATGTGACTGCGACGTAGTTGACTGATTTTGCGGCTGGACAAGCTGCCCGACTCCATGAACTCGTCAATGGTGAGAGCAGTCTGATTGTTGGCGCTCACCTGTTCAGGTTCGAGTGACGCAAAGATTTCCGATCTAAGGATTCACGAATTGTTCTGAGCTTTTCAACGGTTGGTTGTCTGCTGTTCTGTGCATCACAAGCTGAGCCAACGACTCAACGAATGCAATGACGTCACTGCTGTACATCGTTTTATGAGTTTTTCTGGATTGTCGGAAGGTCGTGCTTTTGGCAACGAGCGATGGGGAGAGTTCACTCAGCCAAAATCAAGGGTGATCGTATTCGCCAGTGCTAACTTCCAAATCATTAAAGATTTTATTGCTGTTGTAATGCTGGATTCCAGCAGTCCTTCCATTAAGTTGTGGAGCCGTCTTCTGCGCGATGTCTCCCTCTGACTTGTCTTCTTTGGAGTGGGAAGCAGATGGCGAAATGTCTGCCCAAGACACCTGGGATCTTGTGAATCGTTTGGCGAAAGTTGAAGAACAGGAAAAAGCATCGAGTTTGTTGCAGCTGTCTTCAAAGCACAGCCATTCCAAAGGGAGGAAGTCTCAGCTTGAAAACTAATTCGGCAGCTGTCAAATTTTAAACATCAATGAATGTTTTCTTGAATTGAGTCATAAAGACTTTAAAGCGGTTAGTTGGTGTGAATTAGCATCATTCTTTTTTTATTGGCTCGCTCCTTGATTGCATTGTTTTGGGTTTCAGGAGGATGACTCGTTTAATGTCTTGCCTTAATCAAAATCTTTGTGCGAAGCATAGTAAGGCTTGATATTTGAGCTAATTGAGGTTGCTACTTCAACTCTCAACCATTGCTTCTGCTGTCTCTTACCAACTGTTCTGTGAAGTCACAGGCAACATTTATTTGCGACGCTTGGTCAGATCACCGAAGTCATCGTCGTTGGGTTGCATGAATTGCCACACGACTGGCACCGTGAACACCACAACAAGCCCGATGGTGGCCCAAATTGCAACGGTGTAGTCGCCCATTGAATCCATTCCTGCAGCGGTGACCATAACGGGAAACCGTCTGAACAGGCCATCATCCGCAATCCATGATTCCCAGCCAGTGAGGATGCGATGCCTTGATCGCGCTGTTATCCATTGTCTGGATTCAGTTGATGCCCTTGTGTGGTCTTTGTCCGCCGACGCTTCCAGGAGGTGTGTGCATCGCGCTTGGTGTTCCTCTCCAGCAGGCTCTCCAATGCTTGGAGCCATGACCTATGGCACTTATGGGGCTTGAATCGTGCTCTTGTGGACAGTGCGGTCTTCCTGGGACAAGTTGTTCGGCATTCACCTCTACATGTCCCACTGGATCGATTAGGATTAGATCACGTTGGCCCTAAGAAGGGCGCAGTTCGATCTCAAACAGGCAACGGGGTTTGAGGCGCTGTAGGAGGTTCTAATGAACACCCTCGCAATGATCAAAGAGAAAGAGCTTAAAGCTCGTCGTCTTCATGACGCTCAGCATTCTTTTGCTGCTTCGTCTGAGGGTTGTGATGTCACGTCGGCACACATGTCACCCACCAAGCTGGTGGATTGCACAATCTGATTTCAGTGATCGGATTTCGTGAATCCTTGCCCCGCCAATGCGGGGCTTTTTTTATGCGAGCAAACTTGCTTCATGCTCATTGCCGACGGACGATATCTGAGTGGGTGTCTTGATTGTGTTCGTTTAGAACCCTCCGAATCGAAGGCACACTTCCAGGGCTCCAAGTCCGAACAGGAACGTGCCACCAAGAAACGCCAATTCTTTTTTACTCTTAGCCATTAGTCGAAGGGCGGGGCCCAGAAACAACGTTGGGCCAAATCTAAAGGAAATCTGAAGACCCAGCATTTCGAAAGGTTGCCGTTTTAGCGCTCTCGCCTGCTTGCTTTGCACAGGTTCATGACATAGGCGTCACAAACCAGCTGGTTTGTGGTGTTGCTTGACAGATCTAAATACTTTTCAGAAGGAATAATCCGGAGCTACCAACCTTTGCGCTGAAATTTCAGGAGAGGCTGCGGGCTGAGCTGTTTGGGTTGGGCCACGATCTCTCTAACCCGTGCGTCAGCTCCAAGCCGATCTCTTAGAAGCGGATGCATGGAAGCCGGAGCTGCAGGCAGAGCAGGGTGAAAGAGGGCGAGACGGTCTGTTTTGGTTGGGCGTCAAAAAAAACCTGTTCCAGCCGAAATCTTCGACTGCAACAGGGTTCAACACCGAAGCCGATGACCTGACTTGAACAGGCGACCCACGCTTTACGAAAGCGTTGCTCTACCGGCTGAGCTACATCGGCGACTTTAGGAAATTAACATTCAGGTTCACGCAAACAGCTTTTGAGCGCTGAACCCGAGGGAGATCAGGGGTTGGACCCGGCCATGCGGGAACGGCTGCTGCGTGAATCACGCACCCCCTGGCGTGGGCTGCGACGGTTGCTCTGGATCGCCTTGTTCGCTTCCGGAGGTCTCGGCCTCTTTGTAATGAGCTTCAGCATCAGTGCTGGCACCCGTGATGTCGGGACCGACCTGGCCATTCAGGTCGGGGCTGTGGTCCTCTTCGGGGGACTGCTCTGGTTCGATCGCGATCGGGGCGACGGCTGAAGCTATTTCATCGTCGTTTTCTGCAGAGCTGATTTTGCTCTTTTCCGAGCTCCGTTCAGGTAAGTCTGAATTGGCTGCCGTCTCTGCGGATTCTGATTGGGTGCTCAGTTCTGAATCGCGAGCTGGTTGCTGAGTACATTGCTGATCAGTTTCAGCATTGCTGCCGGTGACATCGCTGTCTGCAGCGCCCGCGCCATTCTGATTGTCGTCGTCGGGCTCTTTGAGGAGCTCTTGTTCAACGTCGAAGGCTTCGACGTCAATAGAGGCCACTGCGTCATCCGCGTCTTGATCGTCTGCTGAGATGACCTCTTGATCCTCGTTGTTCGTTTCAGGCAAGTCCTTCACGACGACCTCATCAGCATCGGTTTCAGCAGGATCAGTTTGGGGATCGGGCGCTGGATCAGGTGCTGATGGCTTGAGTTCGTCTTCGCTCTCGTCTCTGGGTGATGCGTTTGATGGCTGTCCAGGTTTCTCTGCGGCCTCCCATTCCAGAAGCGGCGGTTGCAGCAGCCCAAGGCCAAGGGACAGGTGGGTGGTCTGCAGCTCGGCAGGGATGATTGGTGTGAGGTCTGTGAAGCTCTGGTCGCTGCGCGTCAACAGCCAGATGGCCTGGAAGAGCTGTTGCCATTGCCAGAGGATGAGCGTCAGCAACGGTCCAGCCAGCAGCAACGCCGTCAGCCGGCTGCTGTTCTGCGTGGGCGAGAAGTTCACGACCAATAGAGCCGATTGGTCGACCCACCAAAACAGCGGCAGTAACAGCGCAATGCAGATGATCAAAGCTGCTTTCAGGCCAAGTGGCTGCTGAATGGCGCTGATGCGGCATTGATCAAGACTTCGCTTGGCAGGCGCAATGCGAACCAGGAGCAGTGATGCCCAGTCCGCGGAGCGCCGCCACAGCAGCACGCCAGGTGCGACGACAGCCAGGCCCCAGATCAGCAGACGCTCGAGAGCTGGGACCGGACCGTATGCAGGTCCGGCCAAGATGAGCCGCATCAGCTCGAGCTCCAGAGGAATGACGGCTAGCGCCATCAACTGAAGCCAGAGCAGTGGCTCTCGGCGGCTGATCATCAGGTGGTGAGCTTGCGGCGCTGAGTGACCATCTTGAAGGCTTCGATGCGATCGCCTTCTTGCCAGTTAGCGAAACGATCGGTGCCCACACCACACTCGAAACCAGTGGCCACTTCCTTGACGTCGTCTTTGTTGCGACGCAGTGAGTCGAGATCGCCGGCATAGACAATCTCCTTGCCGCGGTGGACCCGAACCTTGCAGTTGCGCTGAATTTTGCCAGTGGTGACATAACAACCGGCCACAGCACTCTTGCCAATGGTGAACACGGCGCGGACTTCAGCTTCACCCAGGGCTTCCTCGACAAGCTCGGGTTCGAGAAGACCTTCCATCGCCAACTGGATGTCTTCCAGCAGCTTGTAGATCACGTCGTAATCACGGACATCCACGCTGTTGGCATCAGCAGCCTTTCTGGCGCCTGAAGCCATCGAGGTGTTGAAGCCAATGATCACGGCTCCGGAAGCAGCCGCGAGGTCCACATCGGTCTCGGTGACTTCCCCAGGTGCTGAAAGAAGAACTCGCACTTGGACTTCGTCCTTGGGCAGCTGCTCCAGAGAACCGAGAATGGCTTCCACAGAACCTTGGACGTCGGCTTTGAGGATGAGGTTGAGCTCCTTGAGTTCTCCTTCATTGGCCTGTCCAGACATTGCCGTGAGCGAAACCCTGCGAGACGCCATTTGCTGGGCGAGGCGGGTCGCTCGGGCGTCGGAGGCTCGATCGCCGACAACGGCCCGTGCGGACTTCTCATCTGCGTAGACCTCGAATTCATCGCCGGCGGTGGGGACTTCGCTGAATCCGAGAGCTTCCACTGCGAAGGAGGGACCGGCGTCCCTCAGGCGCATTCCCGCATCGTCGACCATCGCCCGTACTTTTCCAAGCACTGGCCCAGCTGCCACCACATCACCTGTGTGCAATGTGCCGTTCTGAACCAGGAGCGTGGCCACAGGACCTTTGGCCTTGTCGAGGTGCGCTTCGATCACCGTGCCGCGGGCCATGCGATCGGGATTGGCCTGCAGGTCTTCCACTTCGGTGACCAGCAGCAGCATTTCCAGCAGCTTGTCAATGTTCTCTCCCTTGATGGCGCTCACAGGCACCATCACCACATCGCCGCCCCACTCTTCTGCAAGCAGGTTTTGTTCAGATAACTCCTGCTTGACGCGGTCAGGAGAGGCTCCTTCCTTATCGATCTTGTTGATGGCCACCACGATCGGCACTTCTGCGGCGCGGGCGTGGCTGATGGCTTCCAGCGTCTGCGGTCGGACACCGTCATCGGCTGCCACCACCAGAACCGCGACGTCCGTGACCTTGGTTCCCCTTGCACGCATAGCCGTAAAGGCTTCGTGACCAGGCGTATCCAGGAAGGTGAGCTTGCGCGCTGCGTTGTTGTGTTCGATCTCGACCTGATAAGCACCGATGTGCTGGGTGATTCCACCGGCTTCTCCAGCGGCGACCCTTGCTTTTCGGATCGCATCCAGAAGACTTGTTTTGCCGTGATCGACGTGGCCCATCACGGTCACGACGGGTGGACGTCGGATCAGGTGTTCCCGATCTGCTTCTTCGATCATCTCGACGGTCTTCTTGGCCGCCTCCTCAACGTCGTCTTGAAGGACCGGCACACCGAATTCCTCGGCCACCGTTTCGATCGTTGGCATATCCAGGGTCTGGGTGACCGTGGCGATGATCCCCTTGAAGAATAGGGATTTGATGATTTCTGAGCTTTCCACGCTGAGCATGTCGGCGAGCTCCTGCACCGTGAGGTTGTCCTCCGGCACAACAATCATCTCCGGCCGCACTTGCTTGGCTTCTCGTGCTGCACGCAACTCCATGGCCCTGCGGCGCTGACGCTGGCGAGCGGTTTCCTTGCGCCGCTTGCGCATGGCCGCCACAGGTTTGGGTGTGGTTCTCTGCTGGGATTTGGGTTTGGCGGGACGAGCAAGGCTCGCCGACAACACCATGTTTTCCTGTTCACCGGCAAAACCACCGGTCTGCGCTGCCAGCGAATCATCGTTTTCGCCGATGATGTGGACCTTCTGGCGTTGCTTCTGAGGAGAGCGATTGCGCAGTGCCTCGAGCTTTGCACTGTCATCCCAGTCGGGGCGGCCGGGGCGTCGTTGTCCGCCAGGACCTGCTCCAGGACGGAAGCCCGGACGACGTGGGGCCGTTGCAGGAGAGGGGGTTGGCCGATTAACCGGTGGTGTGGCCTTGGGGCCATCCCCACGGGGAGAGACAGGAGTGCCATCGGGACGGCGCGGTGGCGGTACGGCTGGTCGACCCGTGGGCTTCTGCAGTTGCATGAGCTCACCGGGAGCCACCGGCTTACGCATGCCGGGCGGCATTGCAGGTCGATTGGAGCCAGCTCCACTGCGAGGCCCCGCACCAGGCCGCCCTCCTTCACCGCGGTTGCTAGTGCTATCGCGACGGATCGGCTTTCCCACCAACTCAAGGGTGCTTCCGGGGCGTCCGGCACCTGGGCGGCCAGATGGTGAACCCGGTCGAGTGGGTGCGCCTGGACGTTGTGCTCCAGCTGGCCGCTGGGGTGAGCCGGTGCGCTGACCAGCGGGAGCTCCGGGTCGGGGAGCCCCTGGTCTTGGGGGGGCACCTGTTCCAGGCCGCTTCGGTTGGGGGCGTCCAACCAGTTCAGGCTTAGCCAGCCTCTGCGGGGCTGGCACTGTTCGGTTCACCGGTGATTTGGGCTGGGGCCGCCCCGGTGGTGGAGAAGTTGGGCGCGCACCTCCTTCGCTTTGCGCCCGACGGATCGGCGCCGTATTGCGGGGTTTCGCTGCTGTTGAGGGTGAGGGCGCACTGGGTCTGGACGGCGGCGCGGTTGGCCTGCTTGCCGTGCGATTTGGTGCTGGGGCAGCAGCGGGTCGAGGTTTCGGCTGCTGGGGTGCCTGAGATTGGCGTTCAACCGGTTTCTGAGCAGGCTGCTTTAGAGGAGGTTCCTTGCGAACCAGTGTCTGTGGTGGTGCTACAGGTTTTTGCGCCGTTGTTTTCGGGGGCGCACCGGCCTGAGGTGCTGCAGGTTTTGCAGGAGCGGCGGGCCTTGCAGGCGGTCGCTGGGGCGAAGCTGCAGCACGGGTGGGTGCTGCTGGAGCAGGAGCCGGTTTCGGCTGTGCTGGCTTGACTGGTGCAGAGGCTTCAACGCCGGCGGCCTTCTTCACCGAAAGGATTGACTTCCCGGGTGCGGGTTTCGAGGGAGCTGCAGCAGGACGGGGAGCACCACCGCTCTTCAACATCGTGCGGATCTTGCCTGCCTCGGATTCGCTGATCGAGCTGCTGTGGCTCTTGGCCGCAATGGACAGCTTCTCAGCGGCATCCAGCACGTCTTTGTTGTCCAGGCCAAGGTCCTTGGACAGCTCATAGATTCTGACTTTGCCGCTGCTGGTCATTCAGGTCTCCGGTCGGTCCGGGCACGTGGTGCTCGGGGCACCACACAAGGTGGGGCCAGTGTTCATCTTGCCTCAGCGGCTGATTCCTTGTCTGGTTTCAGCCGCGTTCTCAGCTCCTCAATCGCGCTGTCGGGCACCTGGCATCGCAGGGCTTTGTGCAGGCGTTTTCGGCGCTGTGCTTCCTCAAGACAGCTCTCCTTACGACAGAGATAGGCCGAACGACCCATGCCCTGATCCAGGAGAACCCCGTCCCGATGGTCGCGGATGACCCGCCAAAGAATGCTGCGATCAAACAGCTCTCGGCAGGCGACACACCGACGCAGGACAGGGCGTGAGGTGTTCACCGGGTTCCTTCCTCGTTGGAATCACTAACCACCTCTTCAGTCTCACCCTCTTCCTGCTCCGTGGCAGCGTCCGATGGCTCTGAGTCAGCGGCCTCTGATTCAGCTGACTCCTCGTAAACGTCAGCATCAGCCATTGCTTCTTCCGATTGTTCGCCGTACTCCTCCTCGTCTTCCGGCAGGGGATAGAGCTCGCGCAGGCGGGCATCTTCTTCCGCTCTGGCGGCCTGCTCAGCAGCGAGTCGTTCCTCGGCTTCATGCTGCAGGGCCTCCTCCTGCTCGCGTTGGGCGATCAGTTCCGAAACAACGGCATCCTCGGCGGCCTGGTCGTATTCGCTCGCGTTTTTAATGTCGATCTTCCAGCCGGTCAGTCGTGCTGCCAGCCGCACATTCTGACCTTCGCGCCCAATCGCCAGGCTCAACTGATCCGGGGGAACCAGCACGTGGGCATGTTGACCGACGGGGTCGACAAGCCGAACGACATCAACTCTTGCGGGACTGAGCGAGTTGGCGATGTACTGGCCAGGATCCTGTGACCAGCGGATCACATCGATTTTCTCTCCGCGGAGTTCATTCACCACCTGTTGAATCCTGGAGCCGCGGGCGCCGATGCAGGCTCCGACAGGGTCCACTTCGCGCTCGATGCTGTCCACGGCAACTTTGGTGCGGGGACCCACAGACCGTGAAGGGGGATTGGCTTCCCTCGCTACGGCAACGATGCGCACGGATCCTTCTTGGATTTCCGGCACCTCATTTTCAAAGAGATACACCACAAGACCGGCATTGGCTCGGCTCACGAACAGCTGAGGACCTCGCCTTGGTACCTCGCTGACCTCTTTGAGGAAGACTTTGAAGGTGGCGTTAGCGCGATAGTTGTCATTGGGTAGCTGATCACGACGAGGAAGCTCCGCTTCCACTTCAGGGCGCCCCAAGCCTGAACTCACAGCCATGATCACGGACTGGCGTTCAAAGCGGATCACTCGGGCCGTCAGGACTGGATCTTCAAGGTCGGCGAATTCCTCCTGAATCATCCGCCGCTGTTGATCACGCAGCTTCTGGGCCAACACCTGCTTGGTTGTGGCCGCAGCCATGCGGCCGAAATCCTCTTTCTCGGGTGTGACATCCAGGACAACCGTGTCTCCCGCCTGGGCGTCTTCAGCCACCTGCATCACTTCAGCCAGTGCGATCTGATGGTCTTCGCTCTCAACCTCCTCGACGATGATCTTGCTGGCGAGCACCCTGTAGCCCTCTTCTTCCAGATCGAGAGCGACGTCGAAATTACTGAAGTATTCCTCGTCGAACGGGTCTTCCCCGATGCCCAGATACAAAGTGCGGCGGTAGCGCTCATAGCCCTTGAGCAGTGCTTCCCGCAAAGCGGCTTCAACCACCTGAGGAGGAAGCTTCTTCTCCTCACTGATGTCATCAATCAGGTTGGTGAGGCCGGGAAGAAGAACGAGTGCCATGGCGGTGACGAGGAGGAGTGAAGGAGAGGAAAATCGGGAGCGGTTGTGATCTGTTCAGCCTGTGGGGCTTGTGAGTTCAACGCTGATCACTGAATCCCTCGGGATCCGTTTGACCCGGCCGCGCATGTTGATTTGCACGTGGTCTTCGGTGCGTTCCAGCAGGGTTCCCGACAAGCGCTGCTCCCTGCCTTCGTCGTCCTGATGGACGACATCAACGGGATAGCTCCGGAAGGTCTGAAAATCCCTGTCCGACTGGAGCCTGTCCCCAATCCCGGGGCTGCTGATTTCCAGAACATAGGCCTCCGTGAGCAAAGCAGAGGCTTCGATGGCCTCTCCCATTGGTGTACTGAAACCAGCGCAGTCATCCAGGGAAACGTCATCTCCATTGCCGCGTCGGATCTGCACCTGCAGAGTCATCGGCTGCAAATGGGTCAGTACTTGGGCACTAACCAGTGCAAATCCATGGCTTTCAGCCGTGGCCTTGGCCAAAGAAATGAGATCCGGAAGAAGTGGATGAGGCAAGGGCGCGGGAAGGGTGGTCTCGGGCTCAGGCCCGATGGTGGATGCGTTTATCACCCTCCCGGAGAGAGGATCTCACCGGGCCGTGATTTCATTTTAAAGGATTGCCAACCCCCCAATTTCCGTGTGGAGTTCGCTCACCTTTAGATCCGATGCGTCGCTCAGTGGCCGGCTGCTGTTTCCAGCTTCTCCAGCAGCACATCCACGGGGATCTGACTGGAAAAACGACACGCAAATGTTTCTGTGGCATCCAGACTGCCGTGCTCCCAATACTTATTGCTTCCGGTTCCACCACCGCAGAACCCGTAGTACTCACACTCTTGTTTGCATCGCATCATCCCGGAAGACATGTCACGAAGTAGTTTCTGAAACGGCTCTGTCTGGGTGGCTTCCATCAGCGACACATCGCGGATGTTGCCCAGATTGAACAGGCCATAGCGTTCGGTTTCGACCGACAGCAGTTCTGGATCGAAGGTTGAGAAGTTTCCTTTGGCGTCCACGCTGAGAATGGAGTAGGGACGATTCATCTCGTTTTGCAGTAGGCGTTGGCCTCCGGCGATCATGCCCATCACCTGATCGAACTCACGAACCTGGAGAGGGAAACCATCCTTTTCATTGCAGGCCCAGAACCGTGAAAGGAAGTTTCGATAAAGCCTTTCCTTCAACAGGCCCTGCATGGACGAGCTGGTGTGTACTCCCTCCTGCTCTTCCACGTTGAAACCGAGTTGATGAATCCCTTCATCACGAAAGAAGCTGTACATCCGGTCTGGTTGCTCCAGAGCATCAGCGGTCAGCACGGCAATCGCATGGAAGTTGATGCCGCGCTCGCGCAGTGTGCGGATACCGCGCATGGTCTGGGCGTAAGAACCCTTGCCGTTCCTGAAACGTCGGTGGCTGTCGTGAATGTCTTCAGGCCCGTCGACACTCACTCCAACCACAATCTTGTTGCGCACAAAGCAGTCGCACCAGTCTTCGTTGATGAGCGTTGCGTTGGTTTGCAGGTGTTGTTCGATCACCACCCCTTGCTCTTGCAGGTCGGCGGTCTGGCGCTGGATGATCGCGCTGGCCTGGTCATAGAAGCTGGTCGGTAGCGTCAGTGGCTCACCGGCGTGCCAGAGGATCGAGAGATGGGGCCCCCAGAACGGGCTTTCATAAACTCTCTCCAGCAGTAGTGGTAGCTGCTGCTGAAGGTTGAACACATTGCGCCGCTGGCGATCCGGCAGGTAGCAGTAGCTGCAGTCGAGGTTGCAGAGCGACGTCGATTGGATCACCAGCAGGCCGATCGGGCCGTAATCGGAATGGTTCACCAGTTGGCGAATCCACCGCGGTAGCCGTTGGCGAAGCCTCCGCCACCATTGCCCCAAGCCCGTCGCCGGACTCCGCCGCCATTGCCCCAGGCCCGGCCGCCGCCGTTGCCCCAGGCACGAGCGATCTCCTCGTCAGTCAGAACGCCATTGCGTTGCATGACGGCCCAGGCCTCAGGACTCATGCGCTCGATGCGTTGTTCGAGAGAGTTGTCCAGATCGGGTTCGTTGTGCACGGCGGCTCTGGACGATTCACAGAGCACCGCACTTGTTGCCAGAACGGCGGCGAAGGTGAGAAGGCTTGTCTTGTTCATTGTTGAGAGAAACGATGGATCAATCAGAAATCAAGGTCAGGACTGCGGATTGAATTCAGCGGTAGTGGAGAGCACGATCGTGAAGAAGCGGTTGATTTGTTCGTCCTTCAGGCCCACGGTGCTGCCAGTGCCGATCCAGGTGTTGATGGCCGAGCGGACTCCGTCGTCGTCGTTGATGTATCCCGAGAGCAGACGGCCGATGCCCAGATTGCTGATGTTGAGCAGATGGGGCGTGGTATCAGCCACAACGCAACCCACTCCGGAGCGGGCATAGGGCCTGTCAGGCACCAATGAGGCTTCCGGTGCCGTCGCAGCCTTATTCGCTCTCAGCCAAAGACTGTCGCCGCCAAGAATCTCAACGCTGCCGTCCTTGACGGCCGCCAGAGCTTGATCAGGCGTGTCGAAAAACTGGAAATTGGCGTCATCCACCGATGCCGCCAGCACGTTGGCCGCCATGCTGTCTTTCACGACACCGACCGTTTTGCCGTTCAGGCTCTTGGGAGTGCCATCGATGCCCGCTGGGGCCAGGAGCCTCACGCCGCCTACGGAGAACGGCAGTGTGTAGGTCAGTGAGCGCTGTCTCTGCCAAGTGAAGGCAACACCGCAGGCGATGTCAGCAGCTCCGGAGCGGATCATGTCCAGGCCGTCGCGGGCGGAACTTGCAGCGACTGGCTCAATGCTGACGTCTAAATCTTTTTTCTTCGGCGAAACATTGATCTGATCCCGAATCGCTTCGAGAACCACGAATGACAGCCCGTCGTAGTTGTCACCGTCCTTCTTGATCATCGGCAATGAATCACCAATGACCACAGCTCTCAGCTTGCCGGTGTCATAGACACTCTTCGCTGAGGAACTCTGGCTGGAGTTATCCGCTGCAGGCTTCTCGATCTGACAGCCCACAAGGGCGATTGTGGACAGAGCGAGCAGGCCTTTTGCGGCCTTCTGGATCAGGTGCATGGTGATGACACCGTCGGATCGGTTTGATCACACCACTAGGCACGGCTGACCGATGCGACCAGTTCGACAAATTGGAAACCTGCCCGATCAGGATCATCCTGTCGTTTTGATCAATCCCTGCGGCTGAGCACCGATCGGCCAATGGAAGGCCGAATTCTGCACAGCTCTTCCGGTGAATGACCCCAATTCTGGATTCGCTCTCGTTGATTCAGCCCAAATGTTCTGATTTGCCCCCCTAGCGTAAGCGAAGTTATTTCGCTCTTGTCTGTGGTTCCTGGCCGATTGTCCAAGCAATGGGTTCTCAGGTGGTTGGGAACCCTTTCCATTGCTCTGTCATTCATTTTCCTGCCGGCCAGGGTGCTTGCAGCCAATGCACTTCCCGGTACTCACAGTTTTGTGGCAGATGCAGTGCGCAACGTTGCTCCGGCAGTGGTCCGAATCGATACGGAGCGGGTCGTGGAGCGCCAGCCCTTTGATCCCAATCTGATCGACCCGCTGCTGAGGGATTTGCTCGGAGAGCCCGGCTATGGACCGGAGCGTCAGCGTGGTCAGGGTTCCGGAGTTGTGATCGACCGGGAGGGGTTGGTGCTCACCAATGCCCACGTTGTGGAGCAGGTGGAGGAGGTCAATGTCACCCTGGCCGACGGCGATCAACGCGATGGTGTTGTGATCGGGCGTGATCCAGTCACGGATCTGGCGCTGGTTAGGCTGGAGGGTGGTGAGTCTCCTAAGCCGGCCAGGCTCGGTGACTCCGATGCGTTGGATGTAGGTGACTGGGCCATTGCTCTGGGCACGCCCTATGGCCTCGAGCGAACCGTCACCCTGGGAATTGTCAGCAGCTTGCATCGCAACATCAGCAGCCTCGGTTTCAACGACAAGCGTCTCGATCTGATCCAGACCGATGCAGCGATTAATCCTGGAAACTCTGGCGGTCCACTGGTGAATGCTGATGGTCGCGTGATCGGCATCAACACCCTGGTGCGATCTGGCCCTGGAGCGGGACTTGGCTTCGCGATTCCCATCAATCTGGCGAGCCGTGTTGCTGAACAGCTGCAACAGGCCGGAGAGGTCGTTCATCCCTATCTCGGTCTTCAATTAATTCCTCTCACGGCCAGAATCGCTAGGGAGCACAACCGCGATCCCAATGCCCTGGTTGAGCTGCCTGAACGTTCCGGTGCTCTGGTTCAGTCTGTTCTGCCTGATAGTCCTGCTCAGCGAGCCGGCCTGCGTCGCGGTGATTTGGTGGTCAAGGCAGGAGAGGTTCCTGTGGATGATCCCCAGACACTGCTTCAGCAGGTCGATCAGGCTGAGATCCATCAGCCGCTCACACTGCAGATCATCCGTGGTGAAAAAGACCTTCAGCTGCCTGTCAAACCTGAACCTTTGCCGGGATTCGGCTGAAACCCTTGCTACGGTCTCGCCGGTTTATACCTGAGCGATGTCAGATCTTCAGAACCAGATGAAACAGGCCGTCGCAGAAGCGGCGGTGGAACAGTTCCGTGACGGCATGATCGTGGGGCTGGGATCGGGTTCCACAGCAGCTCTGATGATCAAGTGTCTCGGGCAGCGCCTGGCATCCGGACAGCTCAAGGACATCGTCGGTGTCACCACGTCGTTTCAAGGTGAGGTGCTTGCTGCAGATCTTGGTATCCCCCTGCGCAGCCTGAATGCTGTAGATCGAATCGATCTGGCCATCGATGGTGCCGATGAGGTGGATCCTGCGTTCCAGCTAATCAAGGGCGGCGGTGCATGTCACGTCCAGGAGAAGCTTGTCGCGGCTCGCGCTGAACGTTTCGTTGTTGTTGTGGACTCCACCAAGCTGGTGGACCGCCTGAATCTTGAATTTCTTCTGCCCGTTGAGGTTCTGCCGGGAGCCTGGCGTCAGGTCCAACAACAGTTGGCCGCGATGAATGGACAAGCCGAACTGCGCATGGCTCATCGCAAGGCCGGTCCAGTGGTGACCGATCAGGGCAATCTTGTGCTGGATGTTCGCTTCGAAGCAGGGATCACCAATCCTGTGAATCTGGAACGAAGCATTAACAACATCCCCGGTGTGTTGGAGAACGGTTTGTTTGTGAACCTCGCTGATGAGGTGCTCGTTGGTGAAGTGAACGACGGCGTGGCCGATGTTCGTCGATTGGACAAAGCCGGCTGATCGTCAGTTCAGCCGGACCTTCACCGAATTCGCGTGGCTGTGCAGTCCTTCGCTGTCGGCGAGTTCCACCACAGCTCCGCCCGTGGCTTCGAGGGCTTCCCGGCTGAATTCGATCATTGAGGTGTGGCGCATGAAGGTTTCCACGCTCAGAGCGCCGCTGTAACGCGCCGAACCGCACGTGGGCAGGGTGTGATTGGGGCCGGCTAGATAATCACCGACCGCTTCCGGGCTCCAGGGACCGATGAAAATGGCGCCTGCCTGCTGAATGCGATCCGCCAACATCCTCGGTCGCTCCACAAGTAGCTCCAGGTGTTCCGGTGCAAATCGATCGCTGAGGCGTGCGCAGGTTTCAAGGTTGTCGCAGACCACGACCAGCCCCCACTCACCGAGGGATTGCCTGCAAATGGCCTCACGGGGATGCCTGCTGAGTTGAGCTTCGAGCTCCACAGGCAGGGCATCAGCCAGAGACTGGGACGTGGTGAGCAGGATGGCGGCAGCCAGTGGATCGTGTTCTGCCTGCGCCAGAAGATCCGAAGCGACCTGAGCAACGCTGGCCGAGCCGTCGGCGATGACCAGCACTTCGCTGGGGCCAGCGAGGGAATCAATTCCGACCTGCCCGTAGACCAGCTTTTTAGCGAGGGTCACGTAGAGATTTCCTGGACCACTGATGACATCGACGCGGGGGATGGTTTCGGTGCCCAGGGCAAGAGCCGCGACCGCCTGGGCGCCTCCGATTCGATAGACCTCTTGCACCCCTGCCAGGTGAGCTGCCGCCAACACTGTGCGGTTCACCTGTCCAGTCCTTCCTGCTGGAGTGACCATCACCACTTTTTCCACACCGGCTGCTCTTGCAGGCACTGCATTCATCAGCACCGTGCTCGGGTAGGAGGCCCGCCCGCCAGGCACATAAAGACCTGCGGCCTGCACCGGTCGCCATCGCCGCCCCAGTCGTTCGCCATGAACGCCTTGCACATCAAGATCCTGAGGCTTCTGACGCTGGTGAAAATCCTGGATCCGACGATGGGCGAGTTCCAGGGCGTCTCTCAGATTTGCCGGGCTGCTCTCCCAGGCTTGTTGCAGCTCAATCGCTGGAACGCGCAATGGTTCCGGACGGAAACCGTCGAACTGTTCAGTCAGCGCAATCAGGGCATGATCACCTTCATGGCGGACGCGTTCGATGATGGCTTCGACCGTTGCCGTCGCCTCCCTCTGGGCCTGACCAGTGGTGCGGGTTGAAATCCGATCGAGCTGTTGCTCAGCCCCGGCTGCGCTCTCGAGGCACCTGGGCAGACCGCTCGCCGCTGGCTCCGTGCTCAGGGTGCTCATCAACGCCAGTCATCAGGTCTCTTCACGCTAGGGCCACTGCGTAGGACTTCGATGAGGAGCCAAGTGGTCCTGAGTTAGGGTTATGGATCGTCGATGAGAAATCCGCCTCTGTGGCCAATAACAAGTCCTCAAAGAAGCGCGTTGAGATCGCTGAGCGCAATCGCCTCGAGAACAAGGCCTATAAATCGGCCATGCGCACTCTGATGAAGCGTTGCCTGAGTGCCTGTGACGCTTACACCGCCACACCCGGCGATGAAGCGAAAGCTGGCGTTCAAAACAGCATGAATGCTGCTTTCAGCAAGATCGATAAGGCTGTCAAGCGTGGCGTGCTGCACCGCAATACCGGCGCTCACCAGAAAGCAAGGCTGACGGTTGCCGTGAAAAAAGCGATTGATCCAGCTCCCGCTGCGGGCTGACTCGCGATGTCCGGATCGGGTCTAAGCACTCAATCCCTGCAAAATGGATCCTGAAGGCGCGTTTCAGGATCCGATGGCCACTCCGGTGTTAATCGACAGCCACTGCCACATCGTCTTTCGAACCTTCGAAGAGGATCTTGAGGCTGTGGCCGAACGTTGGCGGGGGGCCGGTGTGACGTCGCTACTGCATGCCTGTGTCGAGCCGAGTGAGATCCCGGCCATCCGCTCGCTGGCGGATCGATTTCCGGAGATGCGTTACTCCGTAGGTGTTCATCCATTGGATACCAAACACTGGAGTCAGGACACACCCGATGTGTTGCGCCTGGCAGCACTCGATGACAGTCGGGTGGTGGCCATCGGCGAGCTCGGTCTCGATCTTTTCCGAGACAAGAATTTGGATGAGCAGCTTGCGATCCTGCGGCCCCAGCTCGATCTTGCTGTGGAGCTCAACCTGCCGGTGATCATCCATTGCCGCGATGCAGCAGAGCCGATGTTGACTGAACTGCGTGCGCGACGGCTCGAAGGACGTTGTCCGGCCGGCGTGATGCATTGCTGGGGAGGAACCCCTGAGGAGATGCACCAGTTTTTGGAGCTGGGGTTCTACATCAGCTTTAGCGGCACCGTGACGTTCCCTAAGGCAGTGCCGACCCATGACTGTGCGCGGGAGGTTCCTCAGGATCGATTCCTGGTAGAGACCGATTGTCCGTTCCTGGCGCCGGTGCCTCGTCGGGGCAAACGCAATGAGCCTGCGTTTGTGGCTTCGGTGGCCACACGTGTGGCCGAACTACGCCAGCAGTCGCTTGAGCAGGTCGCCCAGGACAGCACTGCCAATGCAAGGCGTCTGTTCAGGCTTCCCTGACCTTGGAGGTTGCTTCAACACGAAAGTGTAAGATGACTTATTGGCCTGGCCAAGCATGGTTTTCTGTGCTTGGGCTCCCGAAGCGTCCATTACCGTCCGGTGCATTGACGACGTCAGCTGTTCTGACCCGAGTCTTCTGAAGCCAGCAATTGCGGAGGTCGTCCCTGCCTAAGGGGCGGCAGCCGCTGTTTTGGTTGAAAGCTCACTCCACGGTTGAACCGGCTGCCTCCTTCAGGCCCCACTGTCCCCTCCGATACCTGCAGGTCTCCGCATGAGCAGCAGCGCGATTCAGGTCGCCAAGACCGCCACCTATCTGCCTGATCTGGTGGAGGTACAGCGTGCCAGTTTCAAGTGGTTTCTTGAGAGAGGTCTAATCGAGGAGCTTGAAAGCTTCTCGCCGATTACCGATTACACCGGCAAGCTCGAACTCCATTTCGTAGGTAGCGAGTACCGGCTGAAGCGCCCTCGCCACGACGTGGAAGAGGCCAAGCGTCGTGATGCGACGTTTGCTTCACAGATGTATGTGACCTGCCGTCTGGTCAACAAGGAGACCGGCGAGATCAAGGAACAAGAGGTGTTCATCGGCGAGCTGCCATTGATGACTGAGCGGGGGACGTTCATCATCAACGGCGCAGAGCGCGTGATCGTGAACCAGATCGTGCGCAGCCCTGGGGTCTATTTCAAAGATGAAATGGACAAGAACGGACGTCGCACCTACAACGCCAGCGTCATCCCGAATCGCGGAGCTTGGCTGAAGTTTGAGACCGACAAGAACGATCTTCTGCACGTTCGGGTTGATAAGACCCGCAAGATCAACGCTCACGTGCTCATGCGTGCCATGGGCCTCTCGGACAACGATGTGATCGACAAGCTCCGGCATCCGGAGTACTACAAAAAGTCGATTGAAGCCGCCAACGACGAGGGCATCAGCTCCGAGGATCAGGCTTTGCTTGAGCTCTATAAAAAGCTGCGTCCGGGTGAGCCGCCATCAGTCAGTGGGGGACAGCAGCTTCTGCAGACCCGTTTCTTTGATCCCAAGCGCTACGACCTCGGTCGAGTGGGTCGCTACAAGATCAATAAGAAGCTCCGTCTCACGATTCCAGACTCAGTGCGCACCCTCACCCACGAGGATGTGCTGTCCACCCTGGATTATCTGATCAATCTTGAGCTGGATGTTGGTGGTGCCAGTCTCGATGACATCGATCATCTGGGTAATCGCCGGGTCCGCTCCGTGGGTGAGCTGCTTCAGAACCAGGTGCGTGTTGGTCTGAATCGCCTTGAGCGAATCATCAAGGAACGGATGACGGTCGGTGAGACCGACTCGCTCACCCCTGCCCAGCTGGTCAATCCCAAGCCGCTCGTCGCAGCCATCAAGGAGTTCTTCGGCTCCAGTCAGCTGAGTCAGTTCATGGATCAAACGAATCCATTGGCTGAACTCACGCACAAGCGTCGTATTTCAGCTCTTGGTCCAGGAGGTCTGACCCGGGAGCGTGCAGGCTTTGCTGTGCGTGATATCCATCCTTCGCACTACGGCCGTCTCTGCCCGATCGAGACGCCTGAAGGCCCTAACGCCGGCCTCATCAATTCACTTGCCACCCACGCCCGGGTGAATGAATATGGTTTCATCGAAACCCCCTTCTGGAAAGTCGAGGAGGGGCGGGTTCTCAAGCAGGGCGATCCGATTTATCTGTCGGCTGATCTTGAGGACGAATGTCGTGTCGCCCCTGGAGATGTGGCGACCGACAGCGACGGAACGATCCTCGCTGATCTGATTCCTGTCCGATACAGGCAGGATTTTGAGAAGGTCCCCCCCGAGCAAGTGGACTACGTGCAGCTCTCACCCGTGCAGGTGATCTCTGTTGCTACCTCCTTGATTCCTTTCCTGGAGCACGACGACGCCAACCGCGCATTGATGGGCTCCAACATGCAGCGTCAGGCTGTGCCGCTGTTGCGTCCGGAGCGTCCGCTGGTCGGGACAGGCCTGGAAACTCAGGTTGCCCGCGACTCGGGGATGGTCCCGATCTCCAGGGTGAATGGCACCGTCACCTTCGTTGATGCCACCGCGATTGTGGTGCAGGACGAAGAAGGTCTCGAACACACCCATTTCCTCCAGAAGTACCAGCGTTCTAATCAGGACACCTGTCTGAACCAGCGTCCGATTGTTCGCCAGGGAGACCCGGTGATCGTGGGTCAGGTGCTTGCCGATGGTTCCGCCTGTGAAGGCGGTGAGATCGCTCTTGGTCAGAACGTGTTGATCGCTTACATGCCCTGGGAGGGTTACAACTACGAGGACGCAATCCTTGTGAGTGAGCGTCTGGTCAACGACGACCTCTACACCTCGGTGCACATCGAGAAGTACGAGATAGAGGCTCGTCAGACCAAGCTGGGGCCAGAGGAGATCACCCGAGAGATTCCCAACGTTGCAGAGGAAAGCCTCGGCAACCTCGATGAGATGGGCATCATCCGCATCGGTGCATTTGTGGAGAGCGGCGACATTCTTGTCGGCAAGGTGACGCCGAAGGGTGAATCCGATCAGCCCCCTGAGGAGAAACTGCTGCGCGCGATCTTTGGTGAAAAAGCCCGTGACGTGCGTGACAACTCACTGAGGGTGCCGAGTACCGAACGTGGACGTGTCGTGGATGTACGCATTTACACCCGCGAACAGGGTGATGAGCTGCCCCCCGGCGCCAACATGGTGGTGCGTGTGTATGTGGCTCAACGCCGCAAGATCCAGGTTGGCGACAAGATGGCCGGCCGCCATGGCAACAAGGGAATCATCAGCCGCATCCTCCCGCGTGAGGACATGCCCTACCTCCCCGATGGCACTCCTGTGGACATCGTGCTGAATCCTCTCGGCGTTCCCAGCCGAATGAATGTCGGCCAGGTGTTCGAGCTCCTGATGGGTTGGGCCGCTTCCAATCTCGACTGCCGAGTGAAGGTCGTGCCCTTCGATGAGATGTATGGCCCTGAAATGTCCCAGCAAACCGTCGAAACCTTTTTGAAGACAGCGGCCAAACAGCCTGGGAAGGAGTGGATCTACAACCCGGATGACCCCGGCAAGCTTCAGCTGATCGATGGCCGCACCGGTGAGCCTTTTGATCAGCCTGTGGCGGTGGGTTACTCCCATTTCCTCAAGCTGGTTCACCTGGTGGACGACAAGATCCATGCCCGCTCAACCGGCCCCTACTCCCTGGTCACCCAGCAACCTCTGGGGGGCAAGGCCCAGCAGGGTGGTCAGCGTCTCGGAGAGATGGAGGTGTGGGCTCTCGAGGCCTACGGCGCCGCTTACACCCTCCAAGAGCTGCTGACTGTCAAGTCCGACGACATGCAGGGACGCAACGAGGCTCTCAACGCCATCGTTAAAGGCAAGCCGATACCCCGCCCTGGGACGCCGGAATCGTTCAAGGTGCTGATGCGCGAGCTTCAGTCGCTGGGTCTTGACATTGCCGTGTTCACCGATGAAGGCAAGGAAGTGGACCTGATGCAGGACGTGAATCCACGTCGCAGCACCCCCAGTCGGCCTACCTACGAATCTCTGGGTGTCGCTGACTACGACGAGGACTGACGGATCAACGAACGAACCGACAAACCGCTCCCTCTTCCTTAACCGTCAATGACCAACAGCAACCTCCGGACCGAAAACCACTTCGATTACGTCAAGATCACACTCGCCTCACCTGATCGGGTGATGGAGTGGGGTCAGCGCACCTTGCCCAATGGCCAGGTGGTGGGCGAGGTCACCAAGCCTGAGACCATCAACTACCGAACCCTCAAGCCCGAGATGGACGGGCTGTTCTGTGAAAAGATCTTCGGTCCTTCCAAAGACTGGGAATGCCATTGCGGCAAATACAAGCGGGTGCGTCACCGCGGCATTGTCTGTGAGCGATGTGGCGTTGAGGTCACTGAAAGCCGGGTGCGCAGGCACCGCATGGGCTTCATCAAGCTTGCAGCCCCTGTCTCGCATGTTTGGTATCTGAAGGGCATCCCCAGCTACGTGGCAATCCTGCTGGATATGCCTCTGCGCGATGTGGAGCAGATTGTCTACTTCAACTGCTATGTGGTGCTGGATGCCGGTGATCACAAGGATCTCAAATACAAGCAGTTGCTTACTGAGGACGAGTGGCTGGAGATCGAGGATGAGATCTATGCCGAGGATTCTGAGATTGAGAACGAGCCGGTGGTAGGTATCGGTGCGGAAGCACTGAAGCAGCTGCTCGAAGATCTCACCTTGAATGAGGTGGCTGAACAGCTGCGTGAGGACATCGCCAGCAGCAAAGGTCAGAAGCGCGCCAAGCTGATCAAGCGCTTGCGCGTCATCGACAACTTCATTGCCACCAATGCCCGCCCCGAGTGGATGGTGCTCGATGTGATTCCGGTGATTCCTCCTGATCTGCGCCCGATGGTGCAGCTGGATGGTGGTCGTTTCGCCACCTCAGATCTCAATGATCTCTATCGCCGGGTGATCAACCGCAACAACAGGCTTGCGCGTTTGCAGGAGATCCTTGCCCCAGAGATCATCGTTCGCAATGAAAAGCGGATGCTGCAGGAGGCCGTGGATGCCTTGATCGACAACGGCCGCCGTGGTCGCACCGTCGTCGGTGCCAATAACCGTCCTCTGAAGTCACTCAGCGACATCATTGAGGGCAAGCAAGGTCGCTTCCGTCAGAACCTGCTCGGTAAGCGTGTCGACTACTCCGGTCGTTCCGTGATTGTGGTCGGTCCGAAACTGAAGATGCATCAATGCGGCCTGCCGAAGGAGATGGCGATTGAGCTGTTCCAGCCGTTCGTGATCCATCGTCTGATCCGTCAGAACATCGTTAACAACATCAAGGCCGCCAAGAAGCTCATCCAGCGTGCGGATGACGAGGTGATGCAGGTCCTTCAGGAGGTGATCGAGGGGCATCCGATCATGCTCAACCGAGCACCGACTCTGCACCGACTCGGCATTCAGGCTTTTGAGCCCAAATTGGTGGATGGCCGTGCCATCCAGCTCCATCCTCTCGTCTGCCCTGCGTTCAACGCTGACTTCGACGGTGACCAGATGGCTGTTCACGTGCCCCTGGCGATCGAAGCCCAGACCGAGGCCCGCATGCTGATGCTGGCGAGCAACAACATTCTCTCTCCCGCCACAGGCGAACCGATCATCACCCCATCGCAGGACATGGTGCTCGGTACGTATTACCTCACGGCGCTTCAGCCGCAGATGAGTCCGATTGAATTCGGGGACCGCAGTCGCACGTTCTCTGGTTTAGAGGACGTCATTCATGCTCTGGAAGACAATCGTCTGGGACTGCATGAGTGGGTCTGGGTTCGCTTCAACGGTGAGGTTGAGGACGACGACGAGCGCGACGAGCCCCTGAGCAGTGAAACCCTCTCCGACGGCACGAGGCTTGAGCAGTGGACTTACCGCCGTGATCGTTTTGATGAAGATGGAGCTCTGATCAGCCGCTACATCCTCACCACCGTGGGCCGTGTGGTGATGAATCACACCATCATTGATGCAGTGGCAGCCACCTGAACGATCAAGACCGACCTACTCCAACAACACGATTTCTCAGCGCTGTCATGACCTCCACTCCTTCCAAATCCCGTAAATCCTCCAAGTCTTCCAAGGCTGCCAAGGCCGCTAAGGCCGCAGCAGCAGCCGCTCAGGCGGCGCGTGCCCTAGCCAAAACTCCCCCACCCTTCCGCAACCATGTGGTTGATAAGAAGGGCCTTAAGCAACTGGTTGCCTGGGCTTTCAAGCATCACGGCACGGCGGCCACGTCTGCCATGGCAGACCAGCTCAAGGATCTTGGCTTCAAATACGCCACTCAGGCTGCGGTTTCCATTTCTGTGGATGATCTGAAGGTCCCCGAAGCGAAGCAGGATCTTCTAGGGGAGGCGGAAGAGTTGATCACGGCTACTGAGGAGTCTTATCGCCTTGGTGTGATTACGGAAGTTGAGCGTCATACCAAGGTCATCGACACCTGGACGGAGACCAACGAGCGTCTGGTGGATGCGGTCAAGAAGAACTTCAACCAGAACGATCCACTCAATTCGGTGTGGATGATGGCCAACTCCGGTGCTCGGGGCAACATGTCCCAGGTGCGCCAGCTGGTTGGCATGCGTGGCCTGATGGCCAACCCTCAGGGGGAGATCATTGACCTGCCGATCCGCACCAACTTCCGTGAAGGCTTGACCGTCACCGAATACGTCATCTCCTCCTATGGCGCCCGTAAGGGTCTTGTGGATACGGCACTGCGGACAGCTGACTCCGGCTATCTCACACGCCGGCTGGTCGACGTTGCCCAGGACGTGATCGTGCGCGAGGACGACTGCGGCACTATGCGTCGGATCGTGGTGAAGGCAGAGAACGGCAAGTTCGGCAATCGTCTGGTGGGTCGTCTCACTGCTGATCAAGTGTTGACTGGCGAGGGTGAGGTGCTTGCCGAGCGCAACACCGAAATCGATCCCCCCCTCTCGCAGCGGTTCCAGAAGGCCGGGGTGGAGGCAGTGAGCGTCCGCTCACCGCTCACTTGTGAAGCCAACCGCTCGGTTTGCCGCAAGTGCTACGGCTGGGCACTGGCACACAACGAGCTGGTGGATCTCGGCGAAGCCGTCGGCATCATCGCTGCTCAGTCGATTGGTGAGCCAGGAACGCAGCTCACCATGAGAACGTTCCACACAGGTGGTGTGTCAACCGCCGAATCCGGCGTGGTCCGCTCCAAGGTTGAGGGCACCGTTGAGTTCGGTGCGAAATCACGCGTGCGTCCTTACCGCACCCCCCATGGGGTCGACGCCCAGCAGGCTGAAGCTGATTTCAAACTCACCATCAATCCCTCCGGCAAGGGCAAGGCTCAGAAGATCGAGATCACCAGCGGTTCGCTGCTGTTTGTAGACAACGGCCAGGAGATCGCCACGGACGTGACCGTCGCTCAGATCGCTGCTGGTGCAGTCAAGAAGAGCGTTGAGAAGGCCACCAAGGACGTGATCTGTGATCTGGCTGGACAGGTCAGCTACGACCCCACGATTCAGCCCAGGGAAGTCACCGACCGCCAGGGCAACATCACGCATAAAGCACAGCGTCTCGGAAGGATGTGGGTGCTCGCCGGGGATGTGTACAACCTTCCCCCCAATGCCCAGCCTGTGGTCACCGCTGGCGCGCAGGTCACGGAAGCTCAGGTGCTCGCGGAAGCAAGTCAGGCCAGTGAGTACGGCGGTGCCGTCCGCCTGCGTGAAGCCCTTGGAGATTCACGTGAGGTGCAGATTGTCACCACGTCGATGACCTTGCGTGACTTCAAGCTGCAGGGTGAATCCACTCACGCTGGTGAGATCTGGAATCTGGAGGCCAAAGACGGCACTAGATACCGCCTCAACACGATCCCCGGCAGCAAAATCGGCAGTGGCGAAGTTGTCGCCGAACTCAACGACGATCGCTTCCGCACCCAGACCGGTGGACTGGTGCGTTTCGCTCCTGGTCTCGCCATCAAGAAAGCCCGATCTGCCAAGAACGGCTACGAGGTCAACAAGGGCGGAACCCTGCTCTGGATTCCCCAGGAAACCCATGAGATCAATAAGGACATCTCCCTGTTGATGATCACTGACGGTCAGTGGATCGAAGCCGGTACTGAGGTGGTGAAAGACATCTTCAGCCAGACGGCTGGCATCGTCACCGTCACTCAGAAAAATGACATCCTGCGCGAGATCATCGTGCGCAGCGGCAGCTTCCATCTCTGCACTGAGAAAAAAGCTCTTGAGCGTTTCACCGGTGACGGTGTGATGGTCAATCCCGGTGAACCGATCGCCAAGGGCATCAGCACCGACGCCATGGTGTACGTGCAGACCGTTGAAACCCCAGAAGGCTCAGGTCTGCTGCTGCGTCCAGTTGAGGAATACACCATCCCCAACGAGGCACAGCTCCCTGATCTTGGACATGTCAAGCAGCCGAATGGTCCTCACCTCGGCCTGAAGGCAACCCAACGCCTTTCGTTCAAAGACAACGAGCTGGTTAAGTCCGTTGAGGGTGTGGAGCTGTTGCGCACACAGCTGATGCTCGAAACATTCGACACCACGCCACAGATGACGGTGGATGTGGAACGCGTGCCAGACAGGCGTGCCAAGACGATCGAGCGCCTTCAGCTCGTGATCCTGGAGAGCATCCTGGTCCGTCGCGACACGATTTCCGATTCCAGTCACGGTTCCACCCACACCGAACTCCAGATTGAGGACGGTCAGTCGATCAAGGCTGGTGACGTGGTGGCCACCACGCAAATCCTCTGCAAGCAGGAGGGTGTGGCTCAGATGCCTGAAGCCACTGAAAGTGAGCCGGTGCGCCGCCTGATTGTTGAGCGCGCGGAAGACACCGTGACCATCAGCACGTCCGCCAAGCCTGCGGTGACGGTGGGTCAGCGCATTGTTGACGGCGATCTTCTCGCCGAAGGTCAGCCCGCTGATTGTTGCGGCGAGGTGGAACAGGTGGATGCCAAGTCCGTGACGCTGCGCTTGGGGCGTCCCTACATGATTTCACCGGATTCCCTCCTGCACGTCCGCGATGGCGATCTGGTGCAGCGGGGAGACGGTCTTGCATTGCTGGTGTTTGAACGTCAGAAGACCGGTGACATTGTTCAGGGTCTGCCCCGAATCGAAGAGCTGCTGGAAGCCCGGCGCCCGCGGGAGTCAGCGATCCTCTGCAAAAAGCCCGGCACCGTTGAGATCAAGCAGGGCGAAGATGACGAAACGACTGTGGTGACAGTCATCGAGACCGACGATGCCATCGGCGAGTATCCGATCCTGCTGGGCCGCAATGTGATGGTCAACGATGGCCAGCAAGTGACGGCCGGCGAGCTGCTGACGGACGGTCCGATCAACCCCCATGAGCTGCTGGAGTGTTTCTTCGAGGATCTGCGCAGCCGCAAGCCGTTGATGGATGCTGCCCAGGAGGCAATCGCCAACCTGCAGCATCGTCTGGTGACGGAGGTTCAGAACGTCTACAAATCCCAGGGCGTGTCAATCGATGACAAGCACATCGAGGTGATCGTGCGTCAGATGACCAGCAAAGTGCGGGTCGAGGATGCGGGCGACACCACCTTGTTGCCTGGTGAGTTGATTGAGCTTCGTCAGGTGGAGGACACCAATCAGGCGATGTCGATCACTGGCGGAGCTCCCGCCGAATTCACCCCGGTTCTGCTGGGGATCACCAAAGCCTCCCTCAACACCGACAGCTTCATCTCCGCTGCTTCCTTCCAGGAGACAACACGGGTTCTGACTGAAGCTGCCATCGAGGGCAAGAGCGACTGGCTCCGTGGTCTCAAGGAGAATGTGATCATCGGCCGTCTGATTCCAGCAGGCACCGGTTTCAGTGGCTTTGAAGAGGAGCTTCGTGCCGAAGCCGGTCCCCATCCCGACATCCTTGCCGAGGACCCCGTCGGTTACCGCCGTATGCAGAACCTCCGTCCGGACTACACCGTCGACATGCCTGCAGCTCCCGTCAAAGATGCCACTGCGGTTCTGGATGACCCGAGCGATGCCGATCTTGAGGCCACCCGCAGCCGTCATGGCATCGAGGGGGGTGCCAACTTCGCCGCTTTTGCCCGCCCTGATGCTGACAATGAGCTGAAGGAAGAGCAGGTGGTCGATGCTGAGGCGGTTGAGGGGCTTCAGGAGGAGGGACTTCTCAGCGATGAGTGAAATCTGTGGTCGCCTTCGCGTCCATCACCCTGTCCCTTTCAAACTGTGCGCTGAAGCCGGCTCTGTCCATGCTTGAACCCACCACGATTCCCGTTCGTCGTCTGCCTCGGTATGGGTTCCACACTCACACCGAGCGTCTGAATGGACGCATGGCCATGCTCGGTTTCATTGCCTTACTTGCGGTGGAAATCAAGCTTGGACACGGTCTTCTGATCTGGTGAGCAAAGCTCTGCTCGGTTGCAGCGCAGCCGAGCTCCAGGACTGGGTGGTGTCCCAGGGGCAGAAAGCCTTCCGCGGACGTCAGCTTCACGACTGGCTCTATTCCAAGGGTGCACACTCCTTGGATGACATCACTGTTCTGCCCAAGGCCTGGCGAGCCACGCTCAACGATCAGGGGGTGAGCATTGGTCGCCTGAAAGAGGTGCATCGCTCTGTGGCTTCCGATGCCACCACCAAGTTGCTTTTGGCCACTGATGACGGTGAAACCATTGAAACTGTGGGTATTCCCACGGACCAACGTCTGACCGTTTGTGTGTCCAGTCAGGTGGGCTGCCCAATGGCCTGCCGTTTTTGTGCCACGGGAAAAGATGGGCTGCAGCGTTCATTGCGGACCCACGAGATCGTCGACCAGGTCCTCAGTGTGCGGGAGGTGATGGATCGCCGTCCTTCTCACATTGTGTTCATGGGAATGGGCGAACCTCTTCTCAACAGCCGTGCAGTGCTGGAGGCGATCCGCTGTCTTAGTGATGATTTGGGAATCGGCCAGCGCCGGATCACAGTGAGCACCGTTGGCGTGCCAAAAACTTTGCCTCAGCTTGCTGAGTTGGCCATTGAAACCCTCGGCAGAGCTCAATTCACCCTGGCGGTGAGTCTGCACGCGCCCAATCAGCAGCTGCGGGAAGATCTCATCCCCACCGCCAAGGCCTATCCCTATGACGCTCTGCTCGATGACTGCCGCCACTATCTGGAGGTCACCGGCCGGCGGGTGAGCTTCGAATACATCCTGCTTGGACAACTCAATGACCGCCCGGAGCATGCCGAGGAACTGGCTGATCGTGTAGGCGGCTTTCAGAGTCACGTCAATCTGATTGCTTACAACCCAATTGAGGAAGAGGAGTTTCAGCGGCCATCACGTGAACGCATTGAGGGATTTCGCCGCGTGCTGGAACGTCGTGGCGTCGCTGTCAGCCTGCGCTCCAGCAGAGGCCTTGATCAGGATGCGGCTTGTGGTCAGCTGAGGCGATCGCGACAGAAGTAAGGGAGACTGCGAAGATCTGCGCGCCTCCATGGCTCCGATCGACTGGATCATTCTGATCGTGTATTTGGCGGCGACGCTGGCCCTCGGTCTCTGGTTGGCGCGACGCAATCGCGGTGAGGACGATTACTTCGTGGCAGGCCGGCGGCTCAGCGGCTGGCTCGCCGGTGCGTCAATGGCGGCCACCACGTTTTCGATCGATACCCCTCTTTATGTTGCGGGCATCGTGGGCACGCGGGGCCTTGCGGCGAACTGGGAGTGGTGGGGCTTCGGCCTGGCGCACGTGGCTATGGCCGTGGTGTTTGCTCCGTTATGGCGACGTAGCGGCGTGCTCACTGATGCCGCATTCACGGAGCTGCGATATGGAGGCCCTGCTGCTGCCTGGCTACGCGGTATCAAGGCTTTTCTGCTGGCGTTACCGGTGAACTGCATCGGCATCGGTTATGCCTTCCTCGCCATGCGCAAGGTGGTCGAGGCACTGGGCATCGTCTCCGATCAGCCGATTCAGGCAGCCGCTGGCCTCTCCGACACGTTGGTGCTGCTGATCATCGTGGCCGCCCTTGTGCTCGCATACACCGTTGCCGGTGGATTGTGGGCCGTGGTGATCACCGATTTCATTCAGCTCCTGCTGGCACTGCTGGGGGCAGGTGCTGTGGCGTGGGCTGCTGTTCATGCTGCCGGGGGAATGCAATCACTGCTGGATCAGCTGGATGCGCTGGGCCGCCCTGAACTGTTATCGATCGTGCCCTGGCGCTGGGGATCCGATGGTTTCGACTGGATCGGTGGTGCGGGGATCAGTGTCTCCACCTTTCTGGCTTATCTCACCGTGCAGTGGTGGAGTTTCCGCCGCAGTGACGGCGGTGGTGAGTTCATCCAACGGATGCTTGCCACCAAGGATGAACAGCAGGCGCGGCTCGCAGGCTGGGTGTTCCTGGTGGTCAACTACCTGCTGCGCAGTTGGCTCTGGGTGATTGTGGCTCTGGCTGCCCTGGTGCTGCTTCCTGACCAGGCCGACTGGGAACTCAGCTATCCGACACTCGCGGTTCAGTTTCTGCCCCCGGTGGTGCTCGGACTGGTGGTGGTCTCTCTGGTGGCTGCCTTCATGAGCACCGTGAGTACATCCGTCAACTGGGGAGCGAGTTACCTCACTCACGATCTGTATCAGCGCTTCCTGCGGCCCAATGCTTCTCAGCGTGAGCTTCTGTTGGTGGGTCAGCTGATGAGCGTGTTGCTGCTGGTACTGGGTGTGGTCACCGCGTTGATCAGCGACAGCATCGGCACGGTGTTCCGGCTGGTGATCGCCATCGGCACCGGCCCGGGTGTCGTCCTTGTGCTGCGCTGGTTCTGGTGGCGGATCAATGCCGCAGCCGAGCTGGCCGCCATGCTCTGCGGGTTTGTGGTGGGCCTGGTGACCTCGGTGGTTCCTCTGCTTCAGATCGCTGACTATGGAGAACGCTTGATTGTGACCACAGGCTTCACGGCGGTGGTCTGGATCACGGTGATGCTGTTGACCCCGCCGGAGTCCCCGGCTGTTCTGGAACGGTTCGTGCTGAAGGTTCGTCCTCCGGGACCTGGCTGGAGCCAGTGGCGCCGTGGCCTTGAGGCGACCGCATCAGAATCCCTCTCAGATCTGCTGGCTCGTTTTCTATTCAGTTCGGGGTTGCTGTTCGGAGCTTTGCTTGGATCAGGCGCATTCCTGTTGCATCAGCAACTGATGGGTTGGTTCGGCATGGTTCTGGCAGTGGTGTCTTGGATGCTTCTGCGCTGGACCGGACGATCCGCTGCTCCGGTCTGATCGGGCGCCAGTCACAATGCTCAGACATCCGGCAGCGATTTGGCTTTTTTCCGCAGCACCTTGCTTCCCATCTTGATCGTGGCACTGTTCGCGCTCGCCCTTATCGCTGTGAGCGCTCGCATCTGGCTCCCAGGCGACATGCTGGCGCCTGCTCCGATCAGCTGAGATTACGATCGGTTGATGGGCGATTCATCCAGCATCCAGAACGAGGACCCCATGGCTGAGCTGGCCATTGATCCTGATGTGCTGGCGCGTGAACTCGCCGCAGAGCTCATGGGCGATCCCCTCGATGAGATTGCCCCGGATGATCCGGAAGGCGATGCCCTAGAGGCGGTTCGAGCTTGTGATGAGGGCCTGGAATGGCTCAAGCAGGGGCATGACCAGCGCCTTCAGGGACTGAGGGTGTTCTGTGAACATCGCGACCCCCGTGCCGTTCCCTTGCTCCTGCCACTGCTCGATGAAACCTGTCCAGTGGTGCGGATGAGTGCTGTTTATGCACTGGGTCGGAACCCTTCCCTGCAGGCTGTGGAAGCTCTGCTGCGGCTTCTGCAGCTCGACAGCAATGCTTACGTCCGTAAGGCCACGGCCTGGAGTCTTGGTAATTACCCGGATGCGCCCGTGCTCAATCCATTGATCAGGGCCCTGCAGGTGGATGTGGCATCCGTGCGTCTTTGGGCTTCTGTGTCACTCGCGGAGGCCGGCAGCACCTCTCCAGTGAAGGCTGATCTCGCGGCAGGTCAGCTGCTGCTGAGCCTGAAGATCGACAGTGAACCCGTTGTGCGCAGCAACTGCATTTGGGCCCTGGGACGGCTTCACGATCAGCTTGTGAAACCCCGCCAGGATGAGATGGTTGAAGCATTCGTGGCAGCTCTGCTTCAGGATCGTGAAACTACGGTGCGTGATGAAGCCCGCACTGCCCTTGAGCAGCTCGATAATCCCGAGCTCGTGGATCGTCTTCAGACTCTGCTGGACGAAGGTCTGTTGATCTGATCCGATCACGTAACAGGGAACTCCGGCTCCTATCACTTCCCCTTAACATGCGTTTAATTCTGTGATGGAGCATGCCTCAGCGCACAGTGCGATTTCGCATTCGCCCCGATGGTCGTGTTGAAGAGCGGGTTGAAGGGGTCACCGGTGAAGCCTGCCTGCAACTCACGGATCGTCTTGAAACAGCGCTAGGCACTGTTGAACGACGCCAGCCCACTTCCGAAGCTTTCACTTCGACCCAGCCCGTCACTCAGTCCCAGTCCCAGTCCGTCGAGCCTTCCTGATGTCTCATTTCAGTACCGTTAAAACCGAACTCCGTCAGCTGGCTCCGCTGCGTGGAGCTCTCGAGGATCTGGGCTACACGCCCGGCGACAGTCAGCAGACTGTGCGTGGTTACAAAGGGCAGACTGTCGAAGCTGAGCTGGCAGTCGCCGTTGACGGTGGTGCCGACTTTGGGTTCCGATGGAACGAATCGAATCATGCCTACGAGTTCGTCACTGATCTGGACCTGTGGCGTCAGCCTGTGCCTGTTGAGCGTTTTCTCTCCCGTCTGACGCAGCGCTATGCACTGAGGTCAGTGCTGGAAGCCACGCGTCATGAAGGATTTGATGTCACAGAGCAGCGTGATTGCCAAGATGGATCTATCGAGCTGGTGGTGACCCGTTGGGACGCCTAAACCAGGTCTTTTGTCCAGAAGGTTGATCCTGTGAATAATCCAGCGGCTGTCGCCTATGTCGCAACTTCCTTTGATCAAGACGAGCGAACAGGATTGGAGCCTGTTCTGGGTGGCAGGCTTCAGCCCAAGGCGGTGTGGGTTGATGAAGCGGCCTGTATTGGTTGCCGTTACTGCGCGCATGTGGCCACGAACACCTTTGTGATTGAGCCTCATCTCGGGCGCTCCAGGGCAGTTCGTCAGGATGGCGATACCTCTGATTGCATCCAGGAAGCGATCGAGACCTGTCCTGTGGACTGCATCCACTGGGTTACTTTTAATGATCTGCCAGGGCTCAAGCGTCAGCTGGATGCCCAGGAACTGCTGCCGATGGGTGTTCCGTCGCCAGCTCGACCACGTCGTCAGCTTCCTCGCAACACTCATCACGGCTGATGGGGAGTTCCGGTCTGCCAACCCGTCGCTTCGGGCGCACCGAGATTTCAATGCCAGTGCTGTCACTGGGAGGCATGCGCTTTCAGCAGAGCTGGAGTGATCTTGAGGCCGATGCGATCACAGCTCAATCCCAGCAGTTGTTGCGCAGCACGCTGAAACGAGCAGTGCAGAAGGGGTTTCATCATGTGGAAACCGCCCGCCACTATGGCAGTTCAGAGCGACAGCTCGGCTGGGCCCTGCCGGATTGTCCTGATCCATCGCGAATCTTGCAGACCAAGGTTCCACCTCAGTCAGATGCGGCGCTTTTCGAAGCTGATCTTGAACTGTCCTTCACCCGTCTCGATGTGGATCGTGTGGATCTGCTTTCGATTCACGGTATCAATCTCCATTCCCATCTCGATCAGACGATCCGACCAGGAGGCTGCCTTGATGTCGTGCGTCGCTGGCAGGCCGAAGGCAGGATCGGTTATGTGGGCTTCTCCACCCATGGAGACACCGATCTCATTGTTGATGCCATCGAAACGGGCGTTTTCGATTACGTGAACCTGCACTGGTACTTCATCCGTCAGGACAACGAGCCGGCGATCGCAGCAGCCAGTCGTCAGGACATGGGCGTGTTCATCATCAGTCCCACCGATAAGGGAGGGCACTTGCACACCCCCGGACCCCGCCTGCTGGAGCTCACGCAACCCTTGCATCCGATTGTGTTCAATGATCTCTTCTGCCTCCGTGATTCGCGGGTTCACACGTTGAGCATTGGTGCTGCACGTCCCCAAGACCTTGATCTGCATCTCGAGGCGGTTTCTCTGCTGGATCAGGCGGAGGAGTTGGTGGCGCCGATCGAATCTCGCCTTCGACTTGCGGAATGCGATGCCCTTGGTGCCTCATGGCTGACAAGTTGGAGAGAGGGATTGCCCGAATGGCAGGACACGCCAGGGGAGATCAACCTGCCGATGCTGCTTTGGCTTCACAACCTGCTTGAGGCATGGGATCTGGAGGGCTTCGTCAAGGCGCGTTACGGCTTGCTGGGTCGTGCCGGTCATTGGTTTCCGGGAGCCAATGCCGATGCGCTTGATGCCAGCGTGAGTGAGGAGCTGCTGTTGTCGGTTTTGAATGACAGTCCCTGGAGGGACCATATTCCCAGCCTTCTGCGCAGACTGCGTGAGCGGGCGGGCGGCTCTGCTCAGGAGCGACTGTCGTCGGCTTGAACCCCGAGGGGCATTTTGCTGGGCATGCCTGTGGCCCGTGGGTAGGCCCTGGGTGTTGCCGCTTCAGGACCAATCCTGATCAGGGTGCGAGCTCCTCGCTGGCAGGGCAGTTCCATGCGTTGCAGCCTCATAGAGCGAGCTCTCAGCAGTTTCAGTGCTGATTTCAGCTCCATGTCATCCGTGTCCTGCCAGCGCCCGCGATAGAGCAAGCCCTCTCCGCTCCTGCGCAACAACGGCACGAGGTATTCCGCCACCACCGGAGCTGCGCCCACGGCACGGGCCATCGCAAGATCAAACGTGCCTCGACAGCTGGGATCCTGACCCGTGCGTTCCACCCGTTCTGTGCGGACCAGCACCCGATCGCCGAAGCCCATCGACTTCGCCATTGCAGCCACGGCAGCGGTCTTGCGTCCCACTGAATCCACCAAGGTCAGCTCAGCGCCTGGAAGAGCAATGGCCACAGCCAGGCCAGGGAAGCCTCCGCCTGTGCCCACATCGATGCAGCGGCGAGCAGTGTCTGGGCTCATCAGCTCGGGTAACAGAGGCCAGAGGCTGTCAAAAACCTGAGCAATCCAGAAATCTTCCCCCTCCACCAGCCGGGTGAGATTGACGCGGCTGTTCCAGTCTTCAAGCAGCTGCTGAAGCTCAATGAACTGTCTTAGCTGTCCGGCATCAGGGCTCCATCCGAGCAATTTCCAGAGCTCGGGTCCCGGATTGGCGAACGGCGATGTGTCCGGCATGGCGGCCTAACCGTCACACCTTTCTAGAATGGCGTTGATGCCCAGGTGCTGCCCAACGCAATGGCCCCTCAGGCTCAGGACATCACCTATTACGAGCGACTGGGTGTCTCTCGCAGTGCTGATGCTGATGCTTTGCGCCAGGCCTTCCGTCGCTTGAGCAAGGCGGTGCATCCAGACACCACCCGTTTGCCGGCACAGGATGCGGCTCGCCAATTTCGGCTGCTGCGAGAAGCGTATGAGCAGCTCGCCGATCCACGTCGTCGTCGTTTGTACGACGCTGCGCTGCGGGAAAGGGACGCGATACAGCAGACCGTGATGCCTTCCCTGCCGGTTCCTCATGCGATCGGTCAGCGTCGTCCCCTCTCCGGTGGTGAATGGCTCTCACTGCTCTTGTTGCTGGGGTCTTTGCTGCTCTGTCTGCTGCTTGGCGTTGGTGTGGCCTGGAGCCGAGGACTTGAACTTCAGGTGCAGCCGAGTTGGCTAGTGGAGGAGCAGACTCAGCTCATGGATGCGCAGCCCGGTGATTCCGATGGCATCACTTCCTTCAGCGGACACGCCGCTCAACCAGCATTCCCTGCAGGCACTTGAGCAGTGGTTGCAGTCGCTGGGCGCCACCCGCAGTAATCAGGACCCCTGCGACTGGGTCTGGGAGCAGCCAGCCTGGAGTGCACTGCTGAGGCTCGATCAGCAGGATCTTGGAGTGATCTGGACTTCGGAGCAGCCAACCCGCTCCTGTTCCTACCCCTATGGCCTGACCCGAGAGGATGTGGAATCTGCACTCCGTCTTGGTCCGTGAACATCGGTGGTTTCGACCAGGGCTCATCGGCCAGGCAGAGCATCAAGCCCACTGTGCAGAGCGTCGTAGCACTGATCCAGCTGGTCGTCGCTGATGCAGAGCGGCGGCAGCAGGTAAACCACATCCCCGAGAGGACGGATCAGCACGCCCTGATCTCTCACGAGGCCGCGGAGCACCTTGCCTGCAGGATTGAGATACCCCTGCTCACCGTCGGTGACGAGATCAAAGGCGGCGATGGTGCCGCAGAGCCTGACGCGTTGCACCCTGGGATGGTCGGACAACCGCTCCAACCTGACCTGATGGCGTTGTTCGAACTGCTCATGACAGGCAGGGTCCGCTTCGAGCAAATCCAAGCTGGCATTGGCCGCTGCGCACCCGAGTGGGTTGGCCGTGAAGCTGTGGCCATGCCACAGGGTTTTGGTTGGATCGCTGCCGAGGAATTCCTGAAAGATTGCTTCGCTGGCCATCGTGATGCCCATCGGCAGGAATCCGGCAGTGAGTCCTTTGGATAGTGCCACCAGATCCGGCTGGATTCCCGCTCGCTGGGATGCCAGCAGGCGGCCGCAACGACCAAAACCGGCGAGGACCTCATCGGCGATCAGCAGGCTGCCGGCGCGTCTGACCTGTTGTTCCACGGCCTGCAGAAACTGAGGCCGAACCATGCGCATGCCGCCAGCACCCTGGATGAGCGGTTCGAGAATCACCGCCGCGGTGGGCGTTTGCAGAGCCAGTGCCAGGTCATCAAGAGCCCTCTGTTCACTGGCTTCTACCGTTTGGTCATTCCAGTGGGTCTGTGGCCAGGGAACCCGTCGCACCGGAAACAGCATTGGATCGAACGGTTCACTAAACAGACTGCGTGCTCCGACCGCCATCGCTCCGAAGGTGTCGCCGTGATAAGCCCCATCGAATGCGATGAGTTGCTGGCGTGGTTCGCCGCGGTTGTGCCACCACTGCACGGCTGTTTTGAGGGCTACTTCCACCGCGGTGGAGCCGTTGTCTGAGAAGAAAACACGATTCAGTCCAGTTCGCTGGGCCAGGCGTGATGCCAGTCGTTCCGCCTGAGGATGGGTGAATTCCGCGAAGATCACCTGCTCAAGCGTGGCGGCCTGCTCAGCGATTGCAGCAGCAACCACCGGGTTGGCATGGCCGTGAAGCGTGACCCACCAGCTGCTGATCGCATCAATCAGTGGTGGTCCTTCAGCTCGATAGAGCAGGGCCCCTTCACCGCGTACCACCTGCTCCAGAGCCGGCGTGGTGGTGATCGACGTGAAGGGTGGCCAGAGGTTGGGGTGATGGTTCCGTGACACTGGGCACGCTTGAAGGCCTGTGGTCATCATGGGCGCAGGACTGCGAGGCCAGCTATGGCCATGAATCAGACAGACACCCATCGAGTGCGTTCAACATCCAATCGATTTGTGGAGCCGGCTTTGCAGCGCCCTCGCTGTGGACCTGGCAGCGATGGTTGTCGAAGCATTTTTTTTGAAGGTGGATGGCCCTCGATCAAGGCGCGGCTTGAAATGCGTGGCTGGTCACCTTCCCAGATTGAACAGATTCATGAACAGCTTCGTCAGGGATGGACTCTGTCCATGGCCGTGCGCCACGTGGCCCTACTGATGGGCAGATGCCCTTTGAGATCTCGACCCATGGGTTGAAATCACTGCCTGAGCTCTCTACTCGCAGACCTTGCTGTCTTGTTCTCCGAGGGTTGCGATCGGCCCGCAGTTGAACCAGCGCACAAGCTGCACTTCAACATCGGTGAACAGCACGAGGATGCCGCCGCAGAGGAGCGCAACGGCCACTGTGGCCCAGGTCTGACGTCTTGTCATCGGTTGTCCGGAAGGTTCGCAAATGCCTCGAACTTAGGGCCGAGGCCCTGGTTGCACCATGCATGGCGCAGAGTTTCCGCATTGAGAGGATGCAGGGGGGGCAGTTCCGCCAGCACAGGAACATTGCCAATCTCACTGAGAGTTCGCGGATTGTCGGCATGGGCAGGACCATTCAGAATCAAGCCGACCACAGGGATCTTGCGGTTGCGTAGCGCTTCAAGACTGAGCAGGGTGTGATTCAGTGTGCCCAGCCCGCTGCGGGCCACCAGAACAACGGGCAGCATCCACTCCTGCAGCTGATCGATCTGCTGCCAGGAGCGAGTGAGTGGGACATGCAGTCCGCCGGCGGTCTCCACCACCAGTGGCCTGGTCCCCGTCGCTGGAAGCGTCAGTTGCGTCGGATCAAGGCGTCTGTTTTCGAGTTCCGCTGCCCAATGGGGTGAAACAGCTGCCTGGAAGGCATAGGTCTCGGCGATCCAGCGATTGGAGGGAAGGTCGATCAGCTCCACCACCCGCTCACGATCACCGCCGTTCTCCAGACCGCTCTGCACCGGTTTCCAATACACAGCATTCAGCCCCTGGACCAGCAGTGCACTGACCACTGTTTTGCCCACATCCGTGTCGGTGCCGCAGACCACAAGGCGCAGTGCAGCTGAGCTCGGTCTCATCGTTGGATCAGCAGCAACTGGATCACCCAGGTGAGTCTGAGCTGTCCCGCACTATCGTGATCGGGCCAGGCCTGCTGCAGTGCGCGCCAGTCTCGAACCGGCAGCGACGGCTGCGTGCTGCAGTCCGCTCCAACCTTGCGTAGCGGTTTCAGCAGCTTGGTCAGGGTTGGAGCTACAGCATTGCAGTGCATGTCTTCCTGCATCCTGATCTGATCCGCCCTGACCCATCGGAGCAAGGCTTCCATCTCTGGGAAGGCAAGAGCTGTGCAGGGGACGCCGGTGGTTTCCGCGGCCCGATGCCACTGAGGGAAGCAACCTTCGACCGGCAGTGCTACCGCCAACCATCCCCCCGGAGCCAGCTGATGCAGCCAATGCCGGATCACCTCACCGGGTGTCGGTAACCAGTGCAAACAGAAGCTCGATGCCAGAAGACTGGGAGCCTCAGGCCATCGTGGCAACGGTCTTCTCAGATCCCATTGCTGGGTTTTGGAGGAGAGCGGTTGTTGGCGAAGCATGGCCTCGCTGCCGTCCACACGCAGCACGCGTTGCCCTGGGTGCCGGGCTTCCAGCGCCTCAGCCAGGTGTCCGGTGCCGCTGCCGAGGTCGACCCACAGTCCTCTGGGGACGACCTGTTGTCTGCAATGATTCGCCAGCTGACCGGCCACAGCATGCTGCAGCGTTGCTGAGGCGTTGTAGTTCTGCGCCGACTGATCGAAACGGCTGAGGACTTTGTCGCCCCAGTTGTCGATGGGGGCCATCAGTTTGCTCGACAGTTGTGATCCAGCCACTGCTGGACCCGCACGAGCAGATCCGGGACCAGCAGTGCGTGACCGACATCCTGGAGCTGCCATTGCTCGGGCGCATCCTGCAGGTGGCTCGTGAGGGCTAAAAGGTGTTCACGGCTTGCTGCCGGCGCAACGATCGCATCATCCATCCCATCCACCACCAACACACGGGCGGTTTTTGGCAGGCCCGTTGGCAGGCCCGAGGTTTTGATCAGGCGCTCAAGATCATCTTTTAGACAGTCCCTCCCACGCTGGGAGAGTCCGTGCTGTTCCGGTCCAGGTGGCAGATCGCACAGATCAGCGGGTTGCGCTGCGCGTTTCAGGAAGGTTCTGAGCATCTTGGCCTCACCGGGACTGCCGATCGCGTTCTGCATGCCCCGAAGGCCAGTGCGCAACGCCCTCCCCTCTGGCCCCTGCGGAACGAATCGCCCGAAGCTGGCGAGCAGCACCACATCCGTGGCCTGGTTCAGCACAGAGGGTTCCAGCAGATGGGGGCCGAGGGAATGGGCGATCACGACCCTGCGCTGCATGGCCCTGCATGGGTTTGTGCCGCCGCTGGCTGGCTCTGCCCAGTTTGGATCGCAAGATCGCCTGTTGCCGTAGCCGCGTTCGCCGCTTTGCCAGAGCCAGCCGCGATGGCTGAAATGACGCTCCCATGGAGCCCAAGCTGTGCTGTCGCTGCTCCAGCCATGCATGGCGATGACCTGTTTCATCAGGAAACGCGGCCATCGGAGAGGGCCCTCAGCAGTGATTCCAATGTCTCATCGGGAAGGAGGCGATGCAAAACCAGACGTAGCCGGGCACTGCCTTCCGGAACGGTGGGTGGGCGGATTGCAGCGGTCAAAAGGCCCGAGAGTTCGAGATGGCGTTGCAAATTCAGACATCGCTGATCCTCTCCAACGAGCAGTGGCACGATCGGCCCGCCACCTGTCGGTCGCGCCCAGCCTGCTTCGACGAGGCGGTCACGCCAGGTGTTGCTGCGTTGCACCAGTTTCTGGCCCCAGTCCGGGTTGTTTCGCATCAGCTCCAGAGCGGCAAGAGCTGCTGCAGCCAGTGGTGGTGCCAGTGCAGTTGTGTAACGGAAGGCTCCGCTTTCCTGAAGCAAGTGCTCTCCAAGCTCGCCATTGCAGGCCAGGAAGGCTCCGCCGCTGCCGAAAGCCTTGCCGAAGGTGCCGCTGAGCATCGTCACTCTCCGTTCTCCAAAGCCGAGGCCACGGCCTCCTTCGCCAAGTACACCGAGGGCATGGGCCTCATCCAGGAGCAGGCTCGCGTTATGGCGCTCGCAGAGTGTTGCCAGCTCATGCACCCTTGGACTGGTGCCTTCCATGCTGAACAGGCTTTCAGTGATCACCAGCAGGTGCGCGTCTGGATGCTCGCTGCGACAGCGCAGCATCAGACGCTCCAGCGATTCAAGATCGTTGTGGACAAAACGCCGGAGTCGGGCACCGCTGGCTTGCACGCCCACCAGCAGTGAGTGATGAATCAGCCGATCCGCGACAACGGTGGTATGCCTGTTCGCCAGGGCTTTGACCGCCGCAAGATTTGCCTGAAACCCGCTTGGGAACAGCAACACTTTGTCGCGGCCGAGCCATTGCGCCAGCTCTGACTCCAATTGGTCATGCACAGGCCGGCTGCCGCTGACCAGCCGTGAGCCGCCTGCTCCCACGCCGCTGCATCGCAATTGCGCCTCGGCCGCGGCGATCAGGGAAGGATGCCGGCAGAGGCTCAGATAATCGTTGCTCGCCAGGTCAAGCAGCTCCGGGCCACATGCCGAACCAGCGTTGACGGCCTGCACAAGCTCCTGCTTCCTGGCAGGCGACCAGGTGCGCAGCTGACGGCGACGGGCCGGAGGAGTGCTCATGCATGCAGTCTCGGTCCACGCCGATCGTGTTGGGGATGCACTGCCCTTTTGGCGGCGTCCCTAGGATTGACTCATGGCGGATCAAGACAACCAGCCTTCAGAGCCCGTGCAGGGAGGGTCGCCGGATCCGTCGCAGTTGTTTCCTTTTCCGCTGGATGACTTTCAGCTGGAGGCGATCGACGCTCTGAACCAAGGCCATTCCGTGGTGGTCAGTGCGCCCACAGGATCTGGAAAAACCCTGATCGGTGAGTACGCCATCCATCGCGCCATGGCACATGGCCAGAAAGTTTTTTACACCACACCGCTGAAAGCTCTTTCCAATCAGAAGCTGCGCGATTTCCGAGAGCAATTTGGTGCGGAGAACGTGGGCCTGATGACCGGTGATCTGAGCGTTAACAGGGATGCCTCAATCGTGGTGATGACCACGGAGATCTTCCGGAACATGCTCTATGCCGAGGCGGACGAGCACGACGATCCACTCGCCGACGTGGAGGCCGTGGTGCTGGATGAGTGCCACTACATGAATGACTCTCAGCGCGGCACCGTTTGGGAGGAATCAATCATTCACTCACCGCCGCCTGTCCAGCTCGTGGCGCTCTCGGCCACGGTGGCCAATGCCGGGCAGCTCACAGATTGGATCGAAAAGGTGCACGGTCCCACCACGCTTGTGCTGAGTGACTTTCGGCCTGTGCCATTGCATTTCGGTTTCTGCAGTGCCAAGGGGCTGCACCCGTTGCTCAATGAGCACGGCTCAGGCCTTCATCCCAACTGCAAGGTCTGGCGAGCTCCCAAGGGACACAAGCGCAAGGGCCGTTCCCCCAGGCCTCCCCAGCCCGAACCGCCACCGATCAGCTTTGTGGTGGCCCAGATGGCCGAGCGCGATATGTTGCCAGCCATCTACTTCATCTTCAGTCGTCGTGGTTGCGATAAGGCCGTTCGCGACCTGGGGGTGCAGTGCTTGGTGACCGAGGCGGAGCAGGCCCGAATCCGTGAGCGTCTCAACGCCTACACATCAGCCAATCCTGAAGCTGTTCGCGATGGCATTCACGCTGATGCCCTGCTGCGTGGCATTGCTGCGCACCATGCAGGAGTCCTCCCGGCCTGGAAGGAGCTGATTGAGGAGTTGTTCCAGCAAGGTCTGGTGAAGGTGGTCTTTGCCACAGAAACACTGGCGGCGGGCATCAATATGCCCGCGCGCACCACAGTGATTGCGTCACTGTCCAAACGCACAGAGCGTGGCCATCGCCCCTTGATGGCCAGTGAGTTTTTGCAGATGGCTGGTCGAGCAGGACGGCGTGGACTTGACTCCCAGGGCTATGTGGTCACGGTGCAGAGCCGTTTCGAAGGAGTTCGCGAAGCCGGTCAACTGGCAACGAGTCCTCCAGATCCGCTGGTGAGCCAGTTCACCCCCAGTTATGGGATGGTCCTCAACCTGCTGCAGCGCCATGATCTGGCCAAGGCGCGCGAGCTGGTGGAACGCAGCTTCGGCCGCTATCTGGCCAGCCTGGACTTGGTCGAGGAGGAGGAGATCCTTGAGCAGTTGCGTCTGCAGCTTGGGCAGTTGCAGGGGGCGGCCGGTGATGTGCCGTGGGAAGACTTCGAGGACTACGAAAAACGGCGTGGGCGCCTGCGCGAAGAGCGGCGACTGATGCGCATCCTTCAGCAACAGGCCGAGGAAACCCTGGCGCATGAGCTCACGCTGGCTCTGCAGTTTGCGAGCGTCGGAACGCTGGTCAGCCTGAAGGCCCCGCAACTGCGTGGTGGCGTTACTCCGGCGGTGATCGTGGAGAAGTGCGAGGGGCCGGGACAGTTCCCGCTGCTGCTCTGCCTCACCATCGACAACGTTTGGTTGATGTTGCCCTGTCAGGCGGTGGTGAGCCTGCATGCGGAGCTGAGCTGTCTGCAAGTGGATGGCGTCTTAGCTCCAGAACTCGGTCGTTCCGGTGAGCTCCGCCATGGGGATCAGAGCAGCGGTGGTCTGGCTCTGGCAGTGGGGCATATGGCTCAGCGCCATGACATGACGACTCCTCAGTACGACCTGGCAGGGGAAGTGCTCTCCCAGGCGCAGACGGTGCAGACCCTTGAAGCCGATCTCGAAGCTCACCCCGCCCATCGCTGGGGAGACCGTAAGCAACTTAAGAAGCACCGCCGGCGCATGGAGGACTTGGATCTGGAGATCGCCGAGCGGCAGCAACTGCTTCACCATCGCGCCAACCGTCACTGGGAGACCTTTCTCGCTTTGATGGAGATCCTTCAGCACTTCGCAGCTCTTGATGAGCTCGAACCCACGGAGATCGGTCGCACCGTGGCGGCTCTCCGAGGCGACAACGAACTCTGGCTTGGTCTGGCCCTGATGAGCGGTCACCTTGATGATCTGCCGCCGTCAGAGCTAGCCGCCGTGTTTGAAGCGATCAGCACGGAGGTGAACCGTCCGGACCTCTGGAGCGGATTCCCAGCGCCACCCCTTGCCGAGGAGGCACTGCACGACCTCTCCGGTTTGCGACGTGAGTTGCTGCGCGCACAGGAACGTCATCAGGTTGTTGTCCCGGCCTGGTGGGAGCCCGAGCTGATGGGACTGGTGGCGGCATGGGCCAGTGGCACGGCCTGGAATGACCTGATTGCCAACACCTCTCTGGATGAAGGTGATGTGGTGCGGATCATGCGCCGCACGGTGGATCTGTTGGCACAGGTTCCCTACTGCGAAGCGATCAGTGAGCAGCTACGCAGCCATGCCCGTCAGGCCCTCAAGGTGATCAACCGTTTTCCTGTTGCCGAAGCTGATGATCTGCAGAAGGCTGCCGCAGCGGAGTCAGAGGGTCTCAATCCCGCTACGGAACGGGCCGCCTGATAGCGGTTTCTTCAGCTCTGCTGACGTGCCATGTCAGCGGGATCGACGATGCGGTCGAAGTCCTCAGCGCTGACATAGCCAAGGTCCAGAGCCGCATCGCGCAAGCTCAGACCCTGCTCATGGGCGTATTTCGCAATTGAACTGGCCTTGTCGTATCCGATCATCGGAGCCAGAGGTGTCACCAGCATGAGGGACTGCTCAACATCACGCTGAATCCTGGCCCTGTTCGGTTCGATTCCCTCGACCATGGCCACCCGGAAGCAGCGGCAGGCATCCGTGAGCAGGGTGATCGAGCGAAGCAGATTGAAGCCGATCAGCGGCTTGTAGACATTCATCTGTAGGTGGCCGCCAGCTCCGGCCATCGCCACTGCAGCATCCAGGCCGATCACCTGAGTGCAAACCATGGCCATCGCTTCGCACTGGGTTGGGTTCACTTTGCCCGGCATGATTGAACTTCCCGGCTCGTTCTCGGGCAGATGCAACTCTGCGAGTCCTGCGCGCGGACCACAGGCGAGAAGGCGGATGTCATTGGCGATCTTCAGCAAGCTCCCGGCAAGCAGGCGCAGCTGTGCCATCGCATGGACTAGCCCGTCGTGGCTTGCCATCACAGCAAATTTGTTAGGGGCTGAGCTGAAAGCGAGTCCCGTGAGTTGCGCCAGTTCCTGAGCAGCCTGTTCGGCGAAACCATCGGGAGCATTCAGGCCTGTTCCCACCGCGGTGCCGCCGAGTGGCAATGGATAGACCTCCGCGAGACTGCATGCAACGCGAGCGCGGGCGGCCGCGATCTGGTCGCGCCACGCTGAAGCCTCCTGTCCAAGGGTGAGCGGAACCGCATCTTGCAGATGGGTGCGGCCGATCTTCACAAGGTCTTTCCAGAGCTCGGTTTTGGCTGCGAAAACATCGATCAATCGATCGAGTTCAGGAAGCAGTCGATGTTCGACACCAGCGGCGGCTGCCACGTGAATTGCCGCAGGGAAGGCATCGTTTGTGGATTGGGAACGGTTGACATGGTCATTGGGGTGCACCGGCCGGTGGCTGCCAAGCGGCTCACCGGCAGCCTGAGCCGCCAGGTTGCTGATCACCTCATTGACGTTCATATTCGTCTGGGTGCCGCTGCCGGTTTGCCAGACGCGCAAGGGGAACTGATCATCATGCTGACCGTCTGCAATTGCTGAAGCCGCCGTCGCGATGGCGGCACAGTCGCTCTCACTGATGACGCCGAGGCGGGCATTCACCCTCGCTGCGGCCTGTTTGATGCGGGCGAGGGCATGAATCAGCTCCGCAGGCAAGAGGTCATCAGCAATGTCGAAGTTCTTCAGAGACCGTTGTGTTTGCGCTCCCCAGAGAGCCTCTGCGGGGACTTCCACGGCCCCCATGCTGTCGTGTTCGATCCTGGTCGCTTCTGACATCGCAGGGCAGGTGAATGCGTTAAGAACGTGGACCCGCTCCGGGTCTGAGCACGAGGACAATGATCAGCAGCATGCCGCTGACGCTGACGACCACGTAAATCCAGTCTGCATAGGGGGTCCAGAACATGGTTCAGACCGGGCCTCAAAGCCCCAGGCGTTCCCAGATCACCCCCAGATTTGCCTGGTGTAGATCGGTGCTGAAGCAATCGTCTAGTTGCTGGGGGCTCAGCTTGGCTGTGACTTCGGGGTCAGCTTCAAGGTTGCGGCGGAAATCCCCCCCATCGTTATTCCAGGCGCTGTGAGCATTGCGCTGCACCACTCGATAGGCATCTTCCCTGCTCATACCTGCATCCACCAGCCCGAGTAGCACCCGCTGGCTGAACACCACGCCGCCGTACACGTTCATGTTGCGGAGCATGTTGCCCGGGTACACCCCTAGACCTGCCACCACAGCTGTCATCTCCCGCAGCATGAAATGCAGTGTCACCGAGCAGTCGGGGAGCATCATTCGCTCGGTTGAGCTGTGGCTGATATCCCGCTCATGCCAAAGCGCCACATTCTCCAATGCGGCGATGACATAGCTGCGCAGCACTCTGGCCAGGCCGCTGATGCGTTCACTGCGAATGGGGTTGCGTTTGTGCGGCATGGCCGAGCTGCCTTTCTGACCTTTGGCAAAGCTCTCTTCCACCTCGAGCACGTCCGTCCGCTGAAGGTTGCGGATTTCAGTGGAAAAGCGATCCAGTGAGGCGCCGATCAGTGCCAGGGTCTGGACATAATCCGCATGTCGATCGCGAGAGATAACCTGGGTGCTCGCGGTATCGGGGGTGAGGCCCAGCCGATCGCAGGTGAGACGTTCCACCTCTGGGTCAGTGTTGGCATAGGTGCCCATGGCTCCGCTCACCTGACCCACTGCCACATCCCGCTCCAGTCGTTCGAGTCGCTCGGCATTGCGGCGGGTCTCGGCCAGCCAGCCAGCCAACTTGAAGCCAAATGTGATCGGTTCACCATGAATGGCATGGGAACGACCGATCATCACGGTGGACTTGTGTTCAGACGCCAGTTTGGTGATGGCCGCGTCGAGGGCGCTGAGTTCCTTCCTCAGCAGAACGACGGAAGCCTTGAGCTGCAAGGCCAAACCGGTGTCCAGCACATCGCTGCTGGTCATTCCTACGTGGATGTAGCGACCTGCATCGCCGACGTGCTCGTTGACGTTGGTGAGAAAGGCGATCACGTCGTGACGCACTTCCGCTTCGATTTCGAGGATCCGTGCTGGCTCAAAAGCCGACTTGCTGCGGATGTCCTCCATGGCCTCGTTGGGAACGCGTCCCAGGCTGCAGTTGGCCTCACAGGCAGCCACTTCAACATCAAGCCAGCTCTGGTACTTGGCCTGATCGGTCCAGATCGCGCCCATTTCGGGCAAGGTGTAGCGCTCGATCAAGGAATCGCAGACAAACGGTCAATCCTCGAACATACGGCGACGCAGGTTCTTTTCCAGGTTCTCAGGCAGAACGCAGGCGCCGATGTTCCACTTCCCATTGCACGTGCTGTCCCCACGCTTGTTGTCGAACCGTGCAGCGTCCACCTCGACATTCGATCACTTGGAAGGGGGGGAGATCGTTTGGGTGATTTTCGATGATGACGAAAGTTCCGGGATGCAGGAGTTCCACCACGTTGAGAGGGCTGGGGCGGTTCCGTGGCTGCTGCTTGGCGGACATAACCGTGTCGCGGTTCGGGTCGATCCTCAAGGAGTTGTCTGGGTTCTTGGAAGAACCACGCAGGTTTGTTCGGATTTCGCCTCTGCTTTTATGAAGAAATGGCTCGTAAACGCCGACTGGATCTGCATCTGCTCACTTTGGGCCTGGCTGCATCACGCCAGCAGGCCCAGCGATTGATTCGTGCCGGCAAGGTTCGTGATGTTCATGGACAGCGTCTTGAGAAGCCCGGCCAGGAAGTGGCGGAAGAGTCGCTGGTTCAGGTGGAGCAACCGCCGCGATTCGTTTCAAGGGGTGGAGACAAGCTGTTGGGCGCTTTGCAGGTCTTCCCCGTTGAGGTGAACGGACGCGTCTGTCTCGATGGTGGAATCTCAACTGGTGGTTTTACCGATTGCTTGCTGCAGCACGGCGCTAGCCGTGTCTATGGCATTGATGTCGGTTACGGCCAGACCGCCTGGAGCCTGCGCACCGATGAGCGAGTGGTCTTGCGTGAACGGACCAACTTGAGGCGTCTGACAGCCGAGGAGCTGTATGGGGAAGCCGATCAACGCCCGACACTGGCCGTGGCCGATGTGTCGTTCATCTCGCTCTCGTTAGTACTTCCAGCTCTGCGTGGTCTCATGATCACTGAGGATCTTGATGCCAAGGACTGCGAGGCCATCGTGTTGGTGAAACCTCAGTTTGAGGTTGGACGGCAGAGGGTCGGTAAAGGCGGTGTGGTGCGTGACCCAGCGGCCCACATTGATGCCATTACTGACGTGATCGAAGCTGCTCAGCCGCTTGGCTGGAAGCCATCGGGGCTGGTGGCGTCTCCCCTGACCGGACCAGCCGGTAACCATGAATATCTGCTGTGGTTGACCTCTTACATCGACCACGAGGTCGACACGCCAATGATTGAGAAGCTGGTCTCAGCAACCTTGAGTGAGTGATGTCAGCAGCATCTGACTCAGAGCGCTGATCCGTCGCGATCGCCTGTACGGATCCGAACCACGGTGTCAACCGGTGAGATAAAGATCTTGCCGTCTCCGATTTCACCGGTCTTCGCGGCTTCGGCAATGGCATTGACCACGGTGTCAACACGAGCATCGTCGATGACCACCTCGATCTTGAGCTTCTGCAGGAATTCCACTGTGAATTCGGAACCGCGATAACGCTCAACCTGCCCTTTCTGGCGGCCGAAACCACGGACTTCGCTCACGGTCATCCCGACGATTCCCGCATTCACCAGTGCCAGCTTGACGTCTTCAAGCTTGAAAGGGCGGATGATCGCTTCGACTTTTTTCATTGCTGTTATCCGGCTTTGGACAAGCTAAGAGCTCAGGCGTGTTGGGTAGGGATCAGGGAAGGAAGTGGATTCATGCTCAGGCCGGCTGCGGAGGCGTCAAACATCAGTGTTTCAGCATCCGTCCGACTCACAATCACGTGACCTTCGGCGAGGAGTTCCCAGTGCTCGGATTCGAAATGGGTCTGAAGCCAGAGGATTCCATGAACGCTGGCTGGGACCAACCGGAAGGAAGGGCCTTCAGCGAGCAAGCGGAGATCCATGTAGAAGCCTCAGTCGACAACCCCATTACGGCTTGCCGATGCTTTCGCGGATGTACGCGTTGATACCGAATCAGGAGTTGAGTGGCTTCTTGGCCTGTTCGCGGCGGTGCTGATAAACGCTGCCGCGGTAATGGAGTTCCACTGTTGACTCAGCCGCCGCTGCATGGCAAAGAGGCGCGTCGTAGTGCTGACCGCGATAGGTGTGATCAACCCTGGCCGGGCTTAGGCGCTCATGCTGCGCCGGGTTGTAAGGGATGCCGCGATAGGTGCGTTGTGTCGTGGTCATAGGAGTGGCCTCGAAGAGGGTGGTGAGTGCTCCGATCGTTGATCGGGACCGCTTCGTGGGAAGGAGCGTAGCTTCGCCACGCGGGTGGCTACTTCCGGCTGAAGAGGTCTGTAAGAGCAGGCCCGAGCCCAACGATTTGTCCTTCAATGCATTACTACCGTATAAATGTTGTTCATGGTGAACAGTTTGGAGTGAATCAAGGCTCGAAATCGCGAATTTCCAAGGTTTGTTCTGCGCTTGCGACACTCATGTCGGGTTTTAAGGTCTTCACAAACCGTTGTGTCGTCTCTCGATCATGAGCGCATCCCCCGCGGAGACCACCCGCACTCCCCTTTATGGGGAACGGGCCATTGCCGATGCAGAGCTCCTCTGTTTTGAGAATCCTCGCCAGGGCCGTGCCTATGAGGTCTCGATCGAGCTGCCGGAATTCACCTGTCTCTGTCCTTTCTCTGGTTACCCCGATTTCGCTGTGTTGCGACTTCTGTATCAGCCTGGGCCTCGGGTCGTTGAGCTCAAGGCCATCAAGCTCTACGTGAACAGTTACAGGAATCGCACCATCTCCCACGAAGAGGTCGCCAATCGCATCCTCGATGACTTGGTTGAGGCTTGCGATCCGGTTTGGATGCAGTTGGAGGCTGATTTCTATCCCCGCGGAAACGTGCACACCGTGGTGCGCGTCAGCCATGGAGAGCGCCAACCCTGTTAATTATCAGGGGAAGCTCTGTGGCAAAGCCCGCAAGGTTTCGATTGCAAAGGCCGCCGACGTGAAGCTTGGCTTGCTGTGTCTCAGCAACAGCCCAGATCTGGCGTGTGGCCACCATGCTCAGCCCACCCCCTAGCAGCGTGATTGCAAAGCCTGCATAAACCAGTGGCACGCCTGGATCACGCTTGAGCAGCAGTCCGCTGGCCGGCATGATCTCGACCACTCTCAGCGGCAGTCCTCGCACCTCAGCCCCGTCTCCACCGGGCCTGAGATTGGTGATCAAACTTCCGTCTGAGTCAAACACCTGCACCGGACCTTGTTCACTGCCGGTGCTGAGGAACACCGGTTCACTCCCATCTGGACGTGTGGGGAGCACGAGTCCCCAGATCTGGTCGCCAAGTTCTGGAAAGTTGCTTAATGGCAGTTGCAGCAAGGGGCTGCGGCCAAGCTGCACTGTGATCGTCGCCAGCGACCAGTCCGCTTGGTAAACGGTGATGCCCTGATATCGCAACGGATGATTCACGCTGATCGTGCGTTCCTCTGGTTGATTCCCTTTAGGGCTGAGCAGCAAAGTCGAGCTGAATTGTTCCGGTCGGCCGGCGGGATCTCTCTCAATGGCGAAATCCTGCAGGGTGAGGCTCAGTCTGTTCTCGCCGGCTGGACTCAGCAGATCAAGTGAGCGTCCAGGGGCGAGAAAGCGCTCAAGCCGTTGTCCTGCCAGTGCACCCCAGGCTGCTCCAATCAGCAGCAGGACCAGACCTGTATGAACCAGCAAAGGGCCCACGCGACCGACGACGCCTCGTCGGGCGGCGAGTCGACCGTTCTGCTGTCTCACGTTCCAGCCCTGTTCCCTGAGCTCCAAGGCCAGATCATTCAGTGCGGCGCTGCTGTCGCTGCAGGCGACGGTCTCTGCCAGGGCCAGTTTGCTCAGTTGGCGTGGGCGGGAATAATCCGTCCAGCGCAGAGCCGCTTTCAGTGACGGCCATTGACGCCTCCAGCTGCACAAGGTGAGTGCCAGCCCGAGCAGTGCCAACAGTGAGAGAAACCAGACGCTTGAGTAAACGTGATTGAGCTGCACTTGCAGCATCAGGTTTCCGTTGATCAATCCCAGCCATGGGTCGGCATTGAAGCGTTCCAGGTAGAGCTCAGGTGCTTCCTGTTGAGGGATGATCGTGCCTACGGCACTGGCCAGTGCAATCAGCAGCAACAGCAGAATGGCCAGACGCAGGCTCGAGAGCAGTGCCAGCAGTCGTTTGAACAAACGCATGCTTAGACCAGCCTCGTCAGCAAAGTGAGCGTGCCGATCGTGAGCAGCACGACACCACTGATGCTGGGGATCCAGCGACTGATCGAGCGCATCGCCATGAGCTTGGGAAGGGACGCCGCCATGCTTCCAGCAAGCAGCAAAGGCAGCACCTGGCCGATTCCGAAGCTGCTGAGATAAACCAGTCCTGTGATTGCGTTGCCACTGCTGGCAATCCAGCCCAGCAGAACGGCCAATACAGGGGTAGTGCAGGGAGAAGCGGCAAGACCGAAGGCCAGGCCAGCGGCAATCGGTGCCAGCGGTGCTGGCACCTTGCGGCTCCAGGCATTGGGATCCGGGCCTGCCGGCAGGGGCAGTCGCACAACTCCAAGTAGGTTGAGCCCCATCACCACGGCCAGCAACGCAACCAGGGTGGGGATCAGACCAGGCACCTGACCGTAAATGCCACCCAGCAGTCCGCTCAGGCTGCCCAGCATCACCAGGGCCCCCACGATGCCTCCGCAGAAGGCAAGGCTTCGCTGCCAAGCAGGTTGATCGCTTTCAAATCCGGCCAGGTACGCCAGCGTCACCGGCAGCAGCGACAGTGAGCACGGTCCAAGGCTGGTGAGGGCTCCCACGACCAGAACGGCACCAAGACTGAGCGGACCAGGCTGCTGAAGTGCATGGTTCAGTAGGTCTTCACCGCTTCGGGCCAGATCGGACAGTGCCAGGTCGAGGAAGGCGATGGTGAAGCCGGTTCAGAAAAACTCAGAGTTCAGCCTATCGATCAGGGCGTGAACGGCGTTGATCCGATGCCAGTCGTTGAGCTTGGCCCCGCCCACCGATCAAGCCTGTGGATTCCAGAGAGCAGCGGATCAGAAGTCCCACGATCATCAAACTCGAAAGCAGTGAGTTGCCTCCATAGCTCACCAGCGGAAGTGGCAGTCCGGTGGTCGGCATTGCTCCGGATGCCACGGCCACGTTCATCACCGATTGGCCTACCAGGAGTGCCGCGCAACCGATGGCAACGAGCCTGGCCTGATTGCTGCGGCATCGGAGGGCAACGCGCAGTCCCAAATAGCCGATCAACATCAGGAAGAGAAGCAGCAGCAAGGAGCCCACCAGTCCGAATTCTTCGGCGTAGACCGCGAAGATGAAGTCGGTGCTCTGAATCGGCAGATATTGAAGTTTCTGGGTCGAGAGACCAAAGCCCTGGCCGAAAACCCCGCCCGAGCCGATCGCCAGCAAGCTTTGAATGAGTTGATATCCATCACCCTGCGGATCCTTCCATGGATTCAGAAAGGAGATCACGCGTAGACGTTGGTATTCGTTGATCAGGATGCTGGCGGTGCCCAGCAGTGCTCCTCCGATGGCCGTTCCGAACAGCTGAAACAGCGGAAGTCCTGCTGAGAAGGCCATTAGCCAGATCAGAAGGCCGCTTAACGCAGCTGTGCTCAGGTTGGGTTGCTTGAGAATCAGCAGCACCAGAATCCCAAAACTGCCCAGCCAAAGCAGCTTCTGATCCAGCCCGGTCCGTTTCCAGTGTGCAAACAGGTTTGCAGCTTGCAGCACGACAAACGGTTTCACGAGTTCGGAAGGCTGAATCTGAATTGGTCCGATCACCAGCCAGCGGCTGGCGCCGTTCACGGTGGTTCCCATCACCAGGGTCGCTGCAATCAATAGGCAGCCGATCCAGAGTGCGGGCCCCGCCCATTTCAACCAGCGCCGCAAATTGATCGATGCGGTGAATGACATCAGGCTCCAGCTGGCTGCCATCCACACCAGCTGCCTTTTGACGTAGTACGCCCCTTCTCCTTGTTCACGGGCCGCGACCCACCAGCTGGCTGACGCGAGCACCAGCAGGCCTGCCAAGCTCCAGATGGCCGTGAGTGTCAGCAGCAGGCGTGCTTCCGCAGGCCAGAGCGACCAGTCGAGCGGAAGAAACCGCTCCCAGAAAGACTTGGATTCAGCAGCAGCCTTCTGCTGTTCCCGCAGGGTGCCCTGACGTGAGGATCGACTCCTTTTGGAGATCACGGTGGGGCTGCTCAAAACGATCGGAGGTGTTGCATGTATTGAGCCGTCCTTAGGCCGGTTTGCCAAGGGATCACAACAAAAAACCCGACCAGAGGCCGGGTTTGAACACACCTTTGAATTGAATTTCAGTTGCCGACGTTGACCTGTTGCCCGCCGGTGCAGAGCTCCACCTTAATGATGCGTCCACCCTGTTTCTGGATGCGCTGTTGTTCAGCGAACCAGCTGTCGTAGGGAACCCACTTGGTGAAGAAGGTGTTCTGCAATTCGCGCTGCGTCCGAACCTTCTCAGGGCTGGGGATGCAGGCGGTGACTTTGAACAACCGCATGGGGCTCAGTTGCCGAGACCGGAACAGATGTAGTCGAAGTACACACCCATTTCGTTGCCAGCATCAGGGCCAACCAGTGAGGCGGTGACCTCTTTCATGGCCTGAATCGCCTGAACTGTTGCTCCGATGGGGACTCCCAGGGAGTTGTAGGTCTCTTTCAGACCATTGAGCACACGCTCGTCAAGAATGGAGGTGTCGCCAGCGAGCATGGCGTAGGTGGAGTAACGCAGGTAGTAATCCAGATCGCGGATGCAGGCTGCATACCGGCGAGTGGTGTACATGTTGCCACCAGGACGAGTGATGTCCGAGTACAGGAGCGCCTTGGCCACAGCATCGCGGATGATGGCGGAAGCATTCGCACTGATGGTTGCGGCAGCCTTCACGCGCAGTTCACCGCTTGCGAAGTAGCTCTCGAGGTTGCTCATGGATGCCGTATCCAGGTAGAGACCTTGGACGTCGGACTTGTTGATGACGTTGGTGATCGCGTCTTGCATGGACTCAGGAGTGACGTGAAGGGGCGTTGGTTCCGGTGATCAGGCGAGAGCGCCCACCACGTAGTCGAAGTAGAAGCCGGCTTCCTCGGCATCAGCACCACTAAGGATGCCCATTGCCACGGTTTTCATCTCACGAACGGCTTCAGCCATGGCCTCGAGGGGAGTTCCGAGGGATCGGTAGAGCTCACGGGCTCCGATCACGCCGATCTCCTCGATCGGGGTCACGTCACCAGCGACTACGCCGTAGGTCACAAGACGGAGGTAGTAGTCCATGTCCCGCAAACATGTTGCGGTCATGGCTTCTCCGTAGGCGTTGCCGCCAGGAGAGATGACATCAGGACGCTTCTGAAAGAGCTGTCCGCCTGCAGTCTTGACGATGCGTTCACGGCTCTCGCTGAGAACCTGAGCGACTCGCAGGCGACGTTGGCCTCCGCTGACGAACGCCTTGATCTGGTCCAGTTCTCCTGGACTCAGATAGCGGGCTTCGGCGTCCGCGTTGATGATCGAGTTGGAGACGATGCTCATGCAGTTCTACCTCGAAGCAAGCAGCCACCCGTAGGAGGCCGATATCCGGTGAGTGGTGTGGTGATCTCGATTGAGATCGTGAAGCAGCTTAAGGGCCGCAGTGCCTCGAATCGCGGAGATCCGAGTCGGAATGCCATCAGATGTTGTATCTGTTGATCTTCCGTTGTGGAATGCATGCTCCTCGCAAGGCGAGGGACACATCTGCCTCCTTAATTCTCAGGCAGCGATCTGGAGAGTCTGTGTCCTGGTAACAGATCTTCATTGCCAGTGTGCCTTGCGCTGTTTGAACTTCTTGTTGTTTATTGAGGTTCTTTTTTATAAACAGCCAGCACAAACTAGGAGGGCTTAGTCAATTCGACTTTTACGTTAATTGATGTTATTTGACAGTAAAACTCTCTTTTGAACGGAATGCTCAGAGTGCTTTGTCGGGTCGTGGGGTCAGGCCCGCATTGCCGCCGTAGAGACTTGCCGTTCGAGTGATGGTTGACTGCGGCACGCCACTGCGTGAGCTCAGTGTGCTGAGCCCAGGTACATCCGAAGGCTCAGAACCGTTTTCGGCGCGGAGTTCCAGCAGATTGCGCACGGCAGTCGGTTGGCCAGATGCAGCTCTCACCTGGAGGAAACGGCTGGTCTCCGATGGGGTGGAGGCTCTCCCAAGCAGAGCGATGCTCGCTGCGGTGGCAGCACGAAGTGGCGCCATCCGCGAGAGTCGATCCTGAAAGGGTTCGCTCAGGGCAACTGATTCGACGAAGCCATCGAGATCAATCTGCCCGTTTCTGAGCAATGACTCCGCTGAGGTCAGGCGCTCTGTTTCCAGTGGCACGCGATTCAACAGTTGTCGGTAAGTCGCATCAAGGATCTCGCGCAGCTCGGATTCACTAGACACCCGCGCGAGGGATGCCTGGGTGGGAAGGCCCTCGCGTCGCTTGTAACCACTGGCATCGCCAAGAGGAAGTGCCGCCTGAAGCCCAGCTTGTCCACGGTTGGACTGGGATGGACGGGACCACTGGTTCAGCGTGGCTGCGGAACCGGATGAGCGCCGAAGCATGAAAGCGGCCAGCTGTTCCGGGGGAGTGAAGCCGCTGATGTCGGCTGTCCACTTTCCGCCGAAGCGGCTGCGCTGACTCTTGTCAGCGATATTTCTCTTGGTGACGTCACCGGTCGTTCGGAGTGCTTCGCGACGGATCGCTTCTGGCCGTGGAGTCATTGACACGTTGACTCTGGCCCCGATCGAGGGATCCAATGCCCTGCGTAATCCCGGAGCACGACGGGTGGTCAGGTCTTTGGGCGTAATGAAGCGTTCGTATGGAACGGTGTCTTCACCGAAGCAGTCGCTGTAGTCCTTGCTGTCGATCAAGGCATCGACCAAGCCGTAAAACCCTCGGCGAGCTGCGGTGTCGAAGAGAGCATCGATCTCCCAGCGACCGAAGGTAGGCCTGCCCAGAAGGCGGCGGTGCATCACTTCGATGGACTTGGCGATGTAAAGGCCTTCCCAGTAGCGACGGCGAAAGGCATCCGAGCTAGCCACGCTACGGATGAAGTCGCGGAGGCTGATGTCTCCGTTTTCCAGACGGGCTTCCTGGGAGTTGAGGCGTTCTCCTTCGTAGCCGGAGTTGCCAAGCACCTGGATGTAGACGGCTTTGATCACTGCCTGGGTTGAGGATTCGGTGTTGCGAATACTCGGCTGGCCGCCGCGGCGTGGAAGGGCCGAACCGCCTGTGGAGATCTGTTGGAGTCGAACCACTCGCGGTCCCACCTTGCGAGGCCGGCTGCCCCGGAACTGAGGACTGTCCATTTGTCCCGGTTGCGCCATGCCATTGCTCACCAGCAGGCGGCGTGTGTCATAGCTGAAGGGTGCGGGACGCGTCGTCACCGAAGCCGTGTCTGAAGGGAAGATCGCTCCGTACTGATTGCCGACGGGATCATTGCCGCCGCCGTAAACATGCTGATCAGCAAGAGGCTGCCGGTAAGAGGCATATAGCGTGACGTATTGGGGTGCTCCCTCGAACGGTGCGCTGAAGCGAAACAAACGTCGGTTCGAGCCCCAGCCAGCACTCTCCTGTGCCTCTTCACCCAGGTCGCGCAAGTAAGGAACAGTCTCCTCACCAAAAGTTTGCGCATATTCGCTGCTGTTCACGATCACATCAATCAGACCTTTCAGTCCCTGGTTGCTGACGATCGAAAAGGCTTTGCGGAATTCCTCGAGCGAGCTGACGCCGCGTCCAAGGAAATGGCGGTAGGCCAGTTCCACCACCCGGCTGTTGACAAAGGGGCCGTAAAACTGATTCCGGTATTCCTTGCTTCGGCCCAGCGCGCGGATGAATTCCCGCATTGAAATCTTGCCCTGCACCAGCTGGCTGGCTTCTGAAGGACAGGGGGTCTGGGAGTAGCCCTTTGCGATGTCGCGCTCAAAGACCTGTCTGTAGGCGGCTCGAATGATTTCAGCTTTCTCCGCTCCGGACAGGCCAGGGCGCATTTCGAAACGCTGTGCTGATTCGGATGCCAGGGCGTAGATCGCTGGGAGCTGAAGCCCTTGGCTGACACGGCTGCCGAGTTTCTGTTTTGTGGAAGGCGTCGCAATGGCGAGTTCCTTCAGGAGCACGTTGAAGCAGTCGATGGTGAGTCGGCGGGCCTCTGGGCGCTCCCGAAGCAGCTCTGCGCAGGCTCCTCGCATCTCCTGAAGGGCCACATTGGTGGCGGTCAGAGAACAGTTCTTGAGAAGGATGTCGCGCAGTCCGCGCGTATTCACCGCAAGGATGCTTGGATCTCCGGCCACCAATGCATAGCCCACATAGCGAAGAAACCAGCCCAGGTCGCGCACAGATTTGCGCATGAATGCAGGGCCGTACTTGGCCACGCTGATGGCGGTGAAACCCGTGGGCAGAACGACGCGTACATCGGCATCGCCGCCACCGACATCGAGGAGCCGGGTGAAGAAATTGCCGCGCTTGGTGATGCTGCTGTCACCCGTGAAGGTGCGCACGGATTGTTCGAAGGCGGCCTGGTCAGCCGCCAGCGGGGCGGTATCGACGGCCTGTGCCCGGGACACTTCGCCTGTGCTGAGTGGCGCCTCGAGGAACGAAAGTGGAGTTCCTCCGACAAAAATCCTGTTGGCCGCGCGGGCAACGATCGCTTCAGCGTTGCTGGCGATGATCTTTGAAGCTTCCAGGCGGTCATTGCCGCTGCGGAAGAACGTGATCAACGTGTCGAGTTCGCCCCCGTCAGGGAAACGGTCCTGTTGTTCCGCCTGACGAACGCTGGAGAGCGGCAGGGTGTCGAACAGCTGTGGGGAAACCCTTGGGCTGCCGCTGCTGGCGGTCACGGTCATGAACGGGAGCAAGCCGGATTCGGCCACGTTACGGCTCGTCCCGAGGGCTCTCGAACAGGCATGAACAAATGTTTGCAGGGGTTGCTCCTTCAGACCCGTTTTCGATGCCCACCCTGAAATGGTTCAGACCGAATAATGAGATCGGAAACCGACGCGCCGATGAACCCCAAGCCCTCGGATGCCGCCACCCCTGTGGTGAGTGACTTTTATGACCGGTTCCCATATCCGGGGGATCCGCTTCAGGACGGCCCGCCTCCTGGCTACAACTGGCGCTGGTGCCATGAAAGCGTTCTGGCAGCAGTGCATGGTGCAGTGCCGTCGCAGGCTGATCCAGCGGCTTCTCTGCGAATTCTTGATGCGGGTTGTGGGACGGGCGTCAGCACGGATTACCTCTGTCACCTCAATCCAGGAGCGCAGATCCTGGCGGTGGATATCAGTGCGGGAGCTCTTGAAGTAGCCCGTGAACGCTTGCAGCGATCCGGTGCCGCGGATCAGGTGGATGCGTTGCGTCAGGAGCAGCGCAGTCTTCTCGATCTCAAGGGTGAGGGACCCTTTGACTACATCAATTCCGTGGGGGTTCTGCATCACCTGCGCGAGCCGCTGGCGGGAATGAAGGCTCTGGGTTCGCTGTTGGCAGAAACAGGATTGATCCACTTGTTCCTATACGCCGATGGGGGACGTTGGGAGATTCATCGAACCCAGCGTGCGTTGTGCCGATTGGGTGCTGGTAGCGGAGCCGAAGGTCTGCGTCTTGGCCGTGAACTCTTTCAGGTTCTGCCAGAGGGCAATCGTCTGCGCCAGAGCTATGAGCAGCGTTGGCTGATCGATACCGCAGCCGATTCGAATTTCGCTGATATGTACCTCCATCCGCAGGAGACCAGTTACGACCTCAGGCGCCTGTTCGACCTGATCGAAGCCGCCGGACTTCAGTTCGCCGGCTTCTCGAATCCCGCCGTATGGCATTTGAGCCGTTTGCTGTCAGGTGAACTGCTGGAGCGTGCAGCCATGCTCCCTGAGCGTGAACAGTGGCTGCTGGTTGAAGACCTCGACCCCGAGATCAGTCATTTCGAGTTCTTTGTGGCCAAACAACCCGTGCAATCCAACCGCTGGGAGGACGATTCAGCCTTGCTCCAGGCCATTGGTCGGCGACAGTCGTGTTTATGGGGTTGGCCTTCCTCCAGCCTTTTGGGTCCGGATCTGGAGCCGATTGCTCTCTCGGCATCCGAGCTGGCATTGCTTGCAGCTGTTGAGCGCCAGCCCAAAACGGCTTTGGGTGACCTCAACCTCGGGCCTGAGACCGTTTCAGTGGCAAGAGGTCTCTTGTCGCGCCGGCTGCTGCTTCTGGAAGCTTCCAGAACCTGAGCGTGAGAAAACGCGTGATAGATTCCGCGCGCTTCCTCAGGCACTGTTTGCTGGCTAACGACCCCACAGAATCACCCGCGGCAACCGTTGCGATCGATTCTGGAATGGCCGACTACGCCAGACTTCAACAACGCCTGATGCTGGCCACTCTGGCGGTTTCACTAGTTGCGGTTCTTGTCGCTCTGGTTGGTTTCGACGCCATGGTTGCCCGCAGCCTGTTGGTGGGTTCTTGCGCTGGTGTTCTCTACCTGCGCCTCCTCGCCCGCAGCGTGGCTCGGCTCGGCGGAGGTTCCCGTCAAGTGGGTCGGTTTCAGCTGGTTGTGCCTGTGCTGCTCGTTGTTGCAGCGGCCAAGTTCCCTCAGCTTGAGATCCTTCCTGCTTTCATCGGCTTCCTTCTCTATAAACCCGCCTTGATTCTTCAGACCGTCATTGACGGCTGAGCTCGCGCATCCCCTTCTGCTTTCAATGGCTTTGCTGCCTTTCACACTGCCTTTCGCTGAACTGGAGGTCGGGAACCATCTGTATTGGCAGATCGGCAACCTCAATCTTCACGGCCAGGTCTTTCTGAGTTCCTGGATCCTGATCGGCGCTCTCCTTGCTCTCGTCCTTGTTGGTACGCGCAAGTTGGATCGCGACCCAAGAGGCGTGCAGAACCTGCTCGAATTCCTCTGGGATTACTTGCGTGATCTCGCTCGTGATCAGATCGGAGAAAAATATTATCGAGAGTGGCTGCCCTTCATTGGAACCCTGTTCCTGTTCATTTTCGTGAGCAATTGGGGTGGCGCTCTGATCCCTTGGAAAGTTTTTGAACTTCCTGAAGGTGAACTGGGTGCTCCTACGGCAGACATCAACACCACAGTGGCGATGGCTCTGCTCGTCTCTCTCGCTTACTTCTATGCGGGATTGAGCAAAAAAGGTCTGAGATTTTTTGAGCTCTATGTAGAGCCAACTCCGATCATGCTTCCCTTCAAGATCATTGAGGAGTTCACAAAACCTCTTTCACTGTCTTTCCGACTTTTCGGAAACATCCTGGCAGATGAACTTGCGGTTGGAGTTCTTGTTTATCTGGTTCCTCTAATCGTTCCTCTGCCTGTGATGCTGCTTGGATTGTTCACCAGTGCGATCCAGGCTCTTATTTTCGCGACATTGGCTGCCTTCTATATCGGTGAAGGTCTGCATGAACACCACTAGGTGACAAATGCTCGCCGTTAAGGCGATCTGCTAAACACTTCTGCGCGTAGGTCCGACGCTCATGACTCGGGCCCGCTCTCTTGCAACAGAGAGTGTCCCTGCGCAGGGGGAACCAATCCCCACTTCATTTGCTCAGCGCTACTGCGCATCCCCCCCCAACGCTCTCAACATGGATTCCATTACTTCCGCAGCTTCCGTCGTTGCTGCTGGCCTGGCTGTTGGCCTGGCGGCTATCGGCCCTGGTATCGGTCAGGGCAGCGCTTCCCAAGGTGCTGTTGAAGGTATTGCCCGCCAGCCTGAAGCTGAAGGCAAGATCCGCGGCACCCTGCTGCTTTCTCTGGCATTCATGGAGTCGCTGACGATCTACGGCCTGGTTGTGGCTCTGGTGCTTCTGTTCGCCAACCCCTTCGCCGGTTGATCCATCTCCTGGGAGCTCCCTCAGCTTGATGGCAGCTCCCAGGTGTGATCCTTCTTCTCTTCATCAGCTTTTCCTCAGCGCTCCTCTTTCATGACCTGGCTTCTGCTTGCTGAAGCAGCGGTGCCGGAGGGAGGTCTTTTTGACCTCGATGCCACCTTGCCTTTAATGGCAGTCCAGGTGGTTCTCCTGACCTTCCTGCTCAATTCCCTCTTCTTCCGGCCGGTCGGCAAGGTCGTGGAAGATCGTGAGGGTTACATCTCCACAAGCCTTGCTGATGCCAAGCAAAAGCTTGAGCAAGTCCAGCGTCTTGAGGCTGAACTCACTGAACAACTCCGAGGCGCTCGCCAGGCCGCTCAGGCCGCCATCCTCGAAGCTGAGCAGGAGGTCGACAATCTGTATCGCGAGGCCATCGCGACAACTGAAGCTGATGCCAATCGCACGAGGGAACAAGCCCGTCGTGAGATTGAGGCACAGCGAGAGCAGGCTCAGTCGCAGCTGATGGGCAAGGTCGATGAGTTCAGCACAAAGATCATTCAACGTCTGCTGGCTGTTTCATGATGTCTCTTGTCACCTTGTTTGCTGCAGAGGGTGGTTTCGCGATCAACCTCAATCCCCTTGAGACAAACCTGATCAATCTGGTCATAGTTATCGGGTTGCTCGTCTACTTCCTCAAGGGATTGCTTGGCGGCATCCTTGAGCGTCGTCGTGAATCGATTCTCAAGGAATTGAACGATGCTGAAAACAGGCTCAAAACTGCTACCGCAGAGCTGAGCAAGGCGCAGGCCGACCTCGGTTCTGCCAAAGAAAAAGCTGAGAAGATCCGTGCCGATGGCCAAGCCAGGGCACAAGCCATCCGTACGGACGGTGAGCAGCGAACCATCGCGGCAATGGCTGCCCTCAAGCAGGATGCCCTTGCTGATCTGAACGCCGAAGGTGCTCGTCTGACCGAGGAGCTACGGCGTGAAGCTGCTCTGGCCGCCATCGACAAAGTGATGGCCGATCTGCCCGGACGTCTCGATGCTTCGGCTCAAGCCCGTCTCATCGACGCCTCCATCAATAATCTGGAGGATGCCTGATGCCCCTTCTCAATACCCTGGCCACCCCTTACGCCGAAGCGTTGTTGCAGGTGACCAATGCTCGCAATGAGTCTGATGACGTGGCAGCCCAGTGCAAGGAGCTCATTGCTCTCTGGGACAGCAGTGAGTCACTGCGAGGTGCCATGACCTCTCCGGTGCTTGAGCCAACGGCCAAGAAGAAAGCCCTTGAGCAGCTCCTGAGCGAGCAGATCCAGCCTTCATTGCTGAATCTGCTCAAGGTCCTGGCCGATCGCTACCGCCTCACCGCTTTTGATGCCGTTCTGAGTCGTTATCTCGAGCTTTACCGCGAATCCCGCAAGATTTCGCTGGCTCATGTCCGTTCGGCTCAGGCCCTGACCGACACTCAAAAGGCATCGCTGACCGCCAAGGTTCAGTCCATGGTCGGCAGCGGGTCCGTTGAGATTGATCTCACCATAGATCCGAGCCTGATTGGCGGCTTCGTGATCAATGTGGGCTCTCAGGTCATCGACGCTAGTCTTTCCGGCCAAGTAAGGCGACTCGGTCTCTCGCTTGCTAAGGCGGGCTGACCGTTTTTTTCTTCACCCTTCAGATTTTTCTCTTATCCCCCGTCAAAGGGTTTACCAGCCATGGTTTCCATCCGTCCCGACGAGATCAGCGCGATTCTCAAACAGCAGATTGAGGACTACGACAAGTCTGTATCTGTCAGCAACGTTGGTTCTGTCCTGCAGGTGGGTGATGGCATCGCCCGCGTTTACGGCCTCCAAGAGGTGATGGCCGGCGAGCTCGTTGAATTTGAAGACGGCACTGAAGGCATTGCCCTCAATCTCGAGGATGACAATGTCGGCGCCGTGCTGATGGGTGAAGGCCTCGGCATTCAGGAGGGCAGCACCGTCCGTGCAACCGGCAAGATCGCGTCGGTTCCTGTCGGCGATGCTCTGCTGGGGCGTGTCGTGAATTCCCTTGGAGTTCCTCTCGACGGCAAAGGTGATCTCGCAACGACTGAGACTCGTCTGATTGAGTCTCCCGCTCCGGGCATCATTCAGCGCAAGTCGGTGCATGAGCCCATGCAGACCGGCATCACCGCCATCGACGCGATGATTCCCATCGGTCGAGGCCAGCGTGAGCTGATCATTGGTGACCGCCAGACCGGCAAGTCTGCTATCGCGATCGACACCATCCTGAATCAGGCCGATCAGGACGTGATCTGTGTGTATGTCGCCATTGGTCAGAAAGCTGCAAACGTCGCCCAGGTGACGGAGGTTCTGCGAGAGCGCGGCGCACTGGATTACACGGTGATCGTTGCTGCAAACGCCTCCGATCCTGCTGCACTGCAATATCTCGCTCCATACACGGGTGCTTCGATCGCCGAAGCCTTCATGTACAAGGGCAAGGCCACCCTGGTCATCTACGACGACCTCTCCAAGCAAGCTCAGGCTTACCGCCAGATGTCGTTGCTGCTCCGTCGTCCGCCCGGACGTGAGGCCTACCCCGGCGACGTGTTCTATTGCCATAGCCGTTTGCTCGAGCGAGCTGCCAAGCTTTCCGATGCCATGGGCAAGGGTTCCATGACGGCTCTGCCGATTATTGAGACCCAGGCTGGTGACGTTTCCGCCTACATCCCCACCAATGTGATTTCGATCACAGATGGTCAGGTGTTCCTCAGTTCAGATTTGTTCAACTCGGGTCTGCGTCCTGCCATCAACGTGGGTATTTCAGTGAGCCGAGTTGGTGGTGCTGCCCAGACCAAGGCCATCAAGAAAATTGCTGGCACCCTCAAGCTCGAGCTCGCTCAGTTCGATGAGCTGGCTGCGTTCTCGCAGTTCGCTTCCGATCTTGATGCAGCAACGCAGAAACAGCTCGGACGCGGCAAGCGTCTTCGCGAGCTTCTTAAGCAGCCTCAGTTCAGCCCACTGATCCTGGCTGAGCAGGTGGCCATTGTTTATGCAGGCGTTAAGGGCCTAATTGATGATGTCCCCGAGGATCAGGTGGTTCAGTTCTCCCGGGAGCTCCGCGAGTACCTGAAGAGCAACAAGCCTGAGTTCATCAAGAAGGTTCAGGACGAGAAGGTGCTCAGCCCTGAGGCGGAAACCATTCTCAAGGAGGCTATTTCCGAAGTCACCTCCACCATGTTGGCTTCCGCCAACTGAGGCCCTGAGACATGGCAAATCTGAAGGAGATCCGAGATCGGATCAAATCTGTCAAGAACACCCGCAAGATCACTGAGGCCATGCGTCTCGTGGCTGCGGCCAAAGTTCGGCGTGCTCAGGAGCAGGTCCTGCGCAGTCGCCCATTTGCGGATCGGCTGGCTCGTTTGCTTGAAAACCTCCAGGCACGTATGCGTTTCGAAGATGCCGATGCTCCCCTTCTCGAGCAGCGCAATGTCGAGACCATCACCCTGGTCGCTGTCACCGGCGACCGAGGTCTCTGTGGCGGCTACAACGCCAACATCATCAAACGCACTGAGACGCGTTTTGCTGAACTTCAGGGCAAGGGGTACAAGGTTGATCTGGTGTTGATCGGTCGTAAAGCCATCAGCTATTTCACGAATCGGAGTTACCCCATTCAGGCCACCTTCACTGGTCTTGAGCAGGTCCCGACAGCTGATGAAGCAGGATCGATCGCCAATGAGGTGTTCGCTGAGTTCCTCTCCGAGAGCACCGATCGTGTTGAGATCATCTACACCAAGTTCATCAACCTGGTGAGCTGTAATCCTGTTGTGCAGACTCTGCTCCCCCTTGATCCTCAGGGGATTGCTGAGGCTGATGACGAGATTTTCCGTCTCACGACCAAAGACGGAGAGCTCCGGGTTGAATCGGGTGCAGGGCCGGCTAATACCCAGCCCCAGCTGCCTTCGGACATTGTGTTTGAGCAGAGCCCTGACCAATTGCTCAATGCCCTTCTGCCCCTTTACCTGCAGAACCAGCTGCTGAGATCTCTTCAGGAGGCTGCAGCATCTGAGCTTGCAAGCCGAATGATGGCGATGAACAATGCCAGCGATAACGCCAAGGCTCTCGCCAAGACGCTCACCCTTGATTACAACAAGGCGCGTCAGGCGGCGATTACGCAGGAAATTCTTGAGGTTGTGGGTGGCGCCGCTGCAATGGCTTGATCCGCTTGCGGACTGATGCCTCATTTTTTCGATCGTTCAGCCGGCCATGAGGCCGGCTTTTTTTTGCCAGCGCTGATGCAATGACGCTGAGGTGGATTCAGGCGGCCTTTACGCTGAGCAGAAGCCATCGTTGGGAGTGTTCCAAGAAAGATGAGCGACACCACATCTGCTATTTATGCCATCACCCTTGAGCTTGATGGCCAGCGTCACCATTTTCAGTGCCGTGACAACCAGACCGTGTTGTCCGCTGCTGAAGAGGCCGAAGTGCCCGTGCCCAGTTCCTGTTGCGCGGGAGTCTGCACCACCTGTGCTGCACGCATCCAAGAGGGTGAGGTTCACCAGCCTGATGCGATGGGGGTCAAGGAGGATCTGCGCAATGAGGGCTTCGCTCTTCTCTGCGTTTCCTTCCCTCGTAGTGACCTCATGGCGGTGGCTGGCCAGGAGGATGCCCTGTATCAGGCTCAGTTCGGTCAGTATCAGAGCTGATTCTTCAACAGGGTTCTGTTCATCTCTCAGCAGGGATGTTTTCAAACCTCGGCGTTCAGCAGTTCCATGAAGCTGTCGTAATCCATGCCGCGCAGCTCTTTGCCGCTGCTGGAATGCAGCTTCTCAAGTGCCTCCATCACATCTGTTTGAGGAAAGAGTGTTTGTCGGTGTTGCTGGCTTGCTCGAATGCACCGGTCAATCCGAGCACTGAGGCCTGAAACTTGCGCAGTGGATCGGTTGCGAGGATCACAGCGATGGCACCTGATTTGTTTTCGGTCTTTGCCTTTTGGTCATGAAGCTCAGTTTCAGGAGGTTGTCGCTGATCAGTCTCGAGTTGTGCGCTATCGACGATCTTCGCTCCTGGGTTCTCGAGCAGCTTCAACGGGAGGGTGAGCCGTTGCGGTGGGCGATCACCTCCATCCAACGCTCCTCTGAAACATCCCAGGTTGTGCTTGAGGTCGAAGCCGTGCTGATCAACCCATGACGGTCCTCGCTGCGCCGTTGCCCACGCTCATGGTTGTGCCGACGGGTATCGGCTGTGAGATCGGTGGGTTCGCTGGCGATGCCCTGCCAAGTGCCCGCCTGTTGGCAGCAGCCAGCGGTTGCCTGATCACCCATCCCAATGTGATCAATGGAGCCTCGTTGTACTGGCGTGATCCACGCATTCACTATGTGGAGGGTTACGGCCTCGATCGTTTTGCCTCAGCTGCCTGGGGACTGCGCCCGAGGCGCAGTCAGCGCATCGGCCTGTTGCTGGATGCTGGCATCGAATCGGACCTGCTGCTGCGACATCGTCAGGTCGCGGAGGGCTGCAGGGCCAGTCTTGGCCTTGATATCAACGCGATGGTCCGCACTGATGAGCCTCTGGGTGTGCATCTGGCTGCCGGCGACAGCGGCACAAGTTGGGGGACTTTGGACCGACCCGATACGCTCCTGAGAGCGGCAGAGCGCCTTAAGGCGGCAGGGTCTACCGCCATTGCAGTGGTGGCTCGATTCCCCGACGATCTGGACACTGAGACGTTGGCGGCCTATCGCCACGGCACTGGTGTCGATGCTCTCGCCGGCGCTGAAGCGGTGATTAGTCATCTGCTGGTTCGGCATCTGCAGATTCCCTGCGCTCATGCGCCAGCGCTGGAGGCCTTGCCCCTCGACGTTGACCTTGATCCCCGTGCTGCAGGGGAGGAACTCGGCTACACCTTTCTTGCCTGTGTGTTGGTGGGTCTGAGCAGGGCGCCTGATCTGCTGGATCTGTCCTCAGGCTGTTCGGTGGCTGGAGATGATCTCGTCGCCGACCAGCTGGGCGCCGTTGTGGTGCCGGATGGTGCGCTTGGAGGGGAGGCTGTGCTTGCCAGCCTGGAACGTGGCGTTCCTGTGATCGCGGTGAACAATCCAGGCGTGCTGTCGGTCAGTGCAGAGGCTCTGGGTTGTGGGAATCAGATCCTGAAAGCCGTTTCCTACGCAGAAGCCGCGGGCCTGGTGACCGCCCTGCGCGAGGGCATCGCCACGGCGTCTCTCGTTCGACCTCTGCCCTCCATGCAGGAGCTGAATTGATGGCATTGGGCTTTGCAAATTCCGGAGACCGTCCCTGTCCATGTGGAAGCGGAGATCCACTGCTTCAGTGCTGTGGACCGCTTCACCGAGGCAGGCTGAAGGCGGAGACCGCCGAACAATTGATGCGATCCCGCTACTCCGCTTACGCGCTTTCGGAGGTGGATTATCTGATCGCCACCCACCCTGTTGCCGCCAGTGCAGTTGCTGAGCGAAGGCGAGAACTGCGGGCCAGTTGCCGCCAGACCCGATGGCATGGCCTCAAGGTGCTGGCCTCTGAGGCTGGGTGTTCGGATGATCTTGAGGGAACCGTGCGTTTCGAGGCCGTTTTCAGCTCCGGTGGGCAACGCCACGTGTTGAAGGAACACTCGCTGTTCCGTAGGCGAAATGGAGTGACTACAGGGGAGTGGCTCTACATCCGCTCACTGGATTGAACGATCAGCGCAGGCAGGCCATCGGGTGGCGCGGTGGAACCCCCAGAGCTTTAGCGACTCCTGGATGGCAGACCGCTCCCTTGACAGTGTTCAGACCCGAGAGCAGTTCTGGACGCTCGGTGACGGCCTCCTCGAGGCCTCGGCCTGCGATGCCGAGGATGTAGGGCAGGGTCACGCTCACCAGAGCTTCGGTGGAGGTGAAGGGTACGGCCCCGGGCATGTTGCCAACGGCATAGTGCTGTACGTCGTGGATGAACACCGTTGGATCCGTGTGCGTGGTTTCACGGCTCGTGGCCACACACCCTCCCTGATCAACAGCGACGTCGACGATTGCTGATCCTGGCGTCATCTGCTTGACCATCTCCTCATCCACCAGAGTCGGTGCCCGGCCGCCAGGGGTCAGCACCGCACCGATTAGCAGATCCGCGGTCGGTACCAAACGCTCCAGCAGTCCACGACTGCTGACCATGCTGATCAGCCGCCCACGGCGGTCGGCCTCAAGGCTGCGTAACCGCTCGGGGGAGCGATCCAGAAGCAGCACCTCGGCATCCATCGCTGCAGCGAGTCGTGCCGCATTCCAGCCCACCGTGCCGGCTCCCAGCACCACAACGCGGGCCGGACGCACGCCGGTGCAACCACCCATCAAGACGCCGCGGCCGCGATTGGGCCGTTCCAGAAGCCTTGCTCCCACCTGCGCAGCGAGTCGTCCTGCGATTTCGCTCATCGGGGCCAGTAGCGGCAGGCTCCCGTTCTCCAACTGCACCGTTTCGTAGGCCACACCTGTGGTGCCGGCATCCAGAAGGGCCTCTCCCACCTGGCTGTAAGCCGCCAGATGCAGGTAGGTGAACAGCACCATGTCGTCCCGCAGAAGACTGAACTCCTCCGGCTGCGGCTCCTTCACTTTCACCACCAGGTGAGCCGCCCAGGCTTCCTCGCGGTTCACAAGCCTGGCTCCTGCCGCTGCAAAAGCGTCGTCACTAATGCCTGCCCCGGCCCCGGCTCCGTTCTGAATCCGCACCTCAAGGCCGTGGGTTACCAGTTCGCGGACCGCATCCGGGGTGAGCGCCACACGCTGTTCATCGGCCTTGATCTCAGTGGGTACACCGATACTGGCCATCGGGGCCGTCAGAACGGAATGGGCCATGGAGGACGGAGTCGTCTCTTCAATGTGGCTCAGACGGCGGCGATCGGCAGCCGCCAGCCACTGCCGAAGGCCTGGGCACTCACCTTCAGCAACGGTGCTGCCTGCCTGCGCTTGAATTCAGCCCTTCTGAACAGGCTCTCGATCCGTTGCACCTCTGCAGGATCGTGGCCAGCAGTTATCAGCTGCTGGCCGCTAAGGCGGTGTTCGATCATGTCGATCAGCAAAGGGTCAAGACGGTCGTAGTCGGGGAGTGAGTCACTGTCTTTCTGATCTGGCCGCAGTTCGGCACTGGGAGGTTTCTCGAGGATTGCGCTGCCGATCAGCGCTCCCTCGGCAGGGAGTGCCAGTTGCTGGCGGCACAGGCTTGCCTCGCTGCTGTCGATCCATTGGCACAACGCAAACACGGTTGATTTGTACAGATCACCGATCACGGCCAGGCCGCCGTTCATATCGCCATAGAGGGTGCAGTAGCCCACTGCGAGCTCCGATTTGTTCCCGGTGGTGAGCAGTAGCTGTCCCTGCTGATTGGCCATGGCCATCAGAAGAGTGCCGCGGATGCGCGACTGCAGATTTTCGGCTGTCACCCCTGAGGGAACGCTCTCCAGGGCTGGGGTCAATGTCGTTTGGAAACCATCCATCAGGGTTTCGATCGGAACGATGGTGTGAGTGATTCCCAGTCGATCCGCAAGGTTGAAGGCATCTGCGAGTGAAGCTTCCGAACTCCACGGAGATGGCATCAGCAGAGTTTGCACCTGATCGGACCCGAGGGCCGCGGCAGCGATCACCGCCACCAGCGCTGAGTCGATTCCTCCACTCAGGCCGAGCAGGACGTTCTGGAAGCCACATTTGCCGGCATAGTCCTTCACTCCAGTCACCAGAGTGCGGAACAGCGCTTCCATCTCCTGCTGTTCAGCCTGGATTCGCGGCGTCGCGGTTGATTGATTGGCTGCCGATGGTGCCCTGTCTGCGGAATTCCAGATCTGTATCGCTTCACGGCAGTCCGGAAGCTGCAAAAGCGGCGTCTCGCAGTTGCTGCCCATCACGAAGCTGGCTCCGTCGAACACCAGTTCGTCATTACCTCCAACCTGATTGACGTAAACCACTGGGCAGCCAAGGCGCTGCGCCGCACGTGCGGCCAACTGACGCCGCAGGGCAGCCTTTCGGCGGCCAAAGGGTGAGGCTGAGCAGTTGATGAGTGCATCGATCCGCGCGGGGATCAGATCGGCCACAGGGTCTGGTCCCACGAGGCGACGGCCATGTAGTTCTTGGTCGACCCACAGGTCTTCGCAGATGGTGATCCCCAGTCGCCAGTCGCGGTCTCCGTTATGGAGTGTGATCTGTCCAGCTCCATGGCTTGGCCTGAAATAACGCGTTTCGTCAAAGACGTCGTAACTGGGCAGAAGTTGCTTACGGGCCACCACCTGATCACCGCCGACTTGCACGAGGGTGATGGCGTTGTACAGAGCAGGATGCAAGGCATCGTCTGCTGGATCAGCGACTCCCACCAGAAGCGCGATGTCCGACTGACGGGCGGCCAGGCCACTGCGGAGCGTGTCGAGGGCCTCCCGTTGCCGTTGCAGGTGCGTGGGGCTGAAGAGAAGATCCCTTGGTGGATATCCCCAGAGCGACAGCTCGGGCGTGACCAGCAGGTCCGGTTGGCGGCTCGTGTTCTCGATCAGGCTGTCGAGGCCTTGCAGAATGCGGGTGGCATTGCCCAGCAGGTCGCCCACAACAGGATTGATCTGGGCCAGGGCAACGCGCATCGGCACTCAAGGGTTGGTGGCATTGAATCCATAAAGATTGTGCTTCAGCAGCAGCGGCCAGAGGCATTCCGGCACCTGATGTCGTTTCTGCTTTTGTTTCACCTGTGAACTGGCAGCAGCGGGAATCACCAGAGGCAGCACTCGCGCAGAGGCACCCATCTGGTGAAGGGTCTCCAAAGTGCACGGTTCCAGGGGCCATCCCTCACGGGGCACGATGCCGAGATTGCATTGCTGCAACATGCGCTGAGACTCTTTCCATGCTGGGATCTGTTGAGCGAGATCGCTTCCCACGACAAAACAGAGGCGGTGGTCAGGCCAACGTTCGCTGGCTCGTTTCAGTGTTGTAACGGCAAAGGGGCTGCTCAGCTCCTGGGCCAGTTGAAGCCGGGGGCTGGCGATCGATTCAACCAGGGTTTTCAGCAGGTCAAAACGCTGACCAAGATCGGCGTCATGGCGTTTCATCGGGTTGTCACTGGCCCATGTGGCGACTCGGTCAAACTGGGTTAACAGTCCTTCCAGCAGGGCCTGATGGCCCACGGTCGGAGGGTCGGCACTGGTTCCGAGCAGTGCAATCTCAGCTCTGGCAGTTGTCGCCATGGTCAGGGCAACAGCGAGGGCAGCGGTGGACGTGTCTGCTGCTGGGGCCACTCCTGCATCAGCTCGACGATGCCGTGATCCGACTGTGCAAGCCGTCGCATCAGAGTGGCTGGCCCTGGCTGAAGTCGGCGCCCTCGGCCCCGTTCCTCCAGTAGCCAGCGTGCCGTCATCCGACCGGTGCGTCGTGTCGTGTGCACGGCCAGTGCCGCCTGGGCCAGTGCCACGGGTGCGGCAGGGGCCAGTGTCAGGCCAGCACTGAAGGGTGCTGCCAGCAGTAACAGCTGGCGCAACGCGCCCAAGACGACCTGGAGCCCCAGCTGTGCTCCCCCCAGCAGAGCGTTCTGTCCACTCAGTTGGCGGATCAATTTGCGGGCCGCTGGTCCCCCAAGAGGAAGGCCATACAGAGAGCAAAGCTGGCGGACAAGGGCCGCATCACAGGCGAATCCCCCAGCCAGATCCAAAAGCAGCAGCGGGTTGGCAGCAACGCCGGTGGCCTTGAGCGCGGCGTAGCGCCCGATCAGTCCCTGGGCTTCCCTCCGGCGTCGCTGCAATCTGCCTGTCTCCAGCTGTTGCTGAATGCGTGTGGCCTGCTTCAGGCTGTTGAGCAACAGCAGGCTCTGACCGTGTTGTTCCAGCAGACGGCTGAGACCGCTCGCCAGTGCGTCCACGTCGGCCGGTTGCTCACGGCTGCGGATGCGGCCATCGCTCAGTTGAACAGCCCGGCGCGGTGCGGCGGACACCGCCAGTGGAGTCGGCAGTCCTGCTGGAAGTCGGCTGTGGATGCTGCGCAGCAGATCCGGCAGTTGATCCTCTGGCCAGCAATCGCTGCGGTTCAGCACCGTCAACACCGGCTTGCCCATGGTCTGGAGCGTATCCAGGGCCTCAAGTTCCACGCGTGTGATGTCGCCGTCCAGTACGAGAAGCACCAGATCGGCATGCAGCGCCACCCTGGCCGCCAGTCGGGCCCGAGCCGGACCATCCACTTCGTCGATGCCAGGGGTGTCGACCAGTTCGACGTTCAGCAGGCCTGGAACAGTTCTTGGCCAAGCCACGGCCTGTTGCTGACGCGTGCAGCCGTGGGCCACATCCGTGGCCATCAGCTGCTGACCGACCAGGGCATTCACCAAGCTGGACTTGCCGACGCCCACTCGGCCGAAGACCGAGATCCGAAGCCTGCTTTGATCCAGGCGTTCAAGCTGGCGATCCAGAAGCTGGAGCGCGCCGGCCAGAAGACCCTGTTCGCGCCGATTCAGTTCAAGCTTGTCTCTCCAACCCTGCAGCAGATCTCTGCAGCGATCCTCCATGGCCCTCATGGCGCTACCTCGCCTGAGGTCTTTCTCCACCAGCCGGCCAGAACGGCCAGTACGGCCTCCGGGCCAATCACGCCAACGAAGCCACCGAATTCATCCACCACGACACGTACACCGCTGTTGTCGCGATGGAAGCCGGTCAGCAGGCGGTCGGCTCGGATCATTTCGGGAACGAACTCAGCCGGCTCACTGAGATCGGCTGGCGTGAGATGTCCCTTGTTGCGCACCAGGGCGCTCAGCAAACGGTCACGGTTGGCGACGCCGAGAACCTTGTCCACCGCGTCACCCAGGACCACCCACCACTGCGCTTCGTTTTCAAGCAGTTCAACACGCAATTTCTCGATGTTGCAGGCGCCATCCAGTGTTGGAGCTGCCACTCGCGGTGTCATCAGATCACGCGCAGTGAGGTCATTGAGCAGGAAGACCTTGGAGATCATTGCGGCTTCATCGGCCTCGATCTGCCCTTTCTGAGATCCGAGTTTTGCCAGCAGCCGGATCTCTTCCTCATCCGTGCTGATCTCACTCTCTTCGGTAATCGCCGGAAGCAGTCGCTCCAGCAGTAGCACCAGTGGTCGCATGATCACGCCCAGCCAATGCAGAACCGGAGCGCTTGCCAGGGAGACCGGCAATGCCAGGCGGCTTCCGATCGCTTTGGGCAGGATCTCCCCAAGCAGGATCACCAGAACCGTGAGGCTGACCGAGAACAGAGCCAGAGCTCCATTGCCCGCGTCCATCTTTTCCGTGAACACCCAGGAGGCGTAGCCACCGAGCATCAGGCTTCCGAAGATGTTGAAGCCGTTATTGGTGATTGCCAGCACCGACAGAGTCCGACCCAGACGCAGCCTCAGCTGGGCCAGCCTGCGTGCTCCGGCTACCGGTTTCGGCCGGGCTGCAAGTTCATGCACGCGCACCGGATTCACGGTGAGCAGCGCTGCTTCCACTCCGGAGCAGAGGGCGGATCCGGTCAGCACCACTACCACCAGCAAGAGAAGTATCAGCAGGTCGGAGGTCATGCTCGGGCGCTTTGACTGCCATCCTGACGTTTCTCCGGTGCCCTGTCTCTGTCGTGGCTGATCTCGCCCCTGTTTTTGATGCTCAGCTGTTCGCGGATCGGCGTGAGCGGTTCTTGGCTGAACTGGGCGGGGTCGCCGCAGTGATCCCTGCCGCGACGCTGGTCACCCACCATGCGGATACGGAGTGGCCGTTCCGCCAGAACAGCGATTTCTGGTATCTGACAGGGTTTGATGAGCCCGATGGCGTGGCCCTGTTCCTGCCACATCGCCCTGAGGGTGAGCGGTTTGTGCTCTTCGTGAATCCCCGCGAGCCGGCTGCTGAGGTCTGGACCGGTCGGCGCTGGGGTTGTGAGGGTGCGGTGGAGCGCTTCGGAGCTGATCTCTCCCATCCGCGCGTGGAGCTCGATGCCCTCCTTCCTCAGTACCTCGATGGTGCGGAAGGCATCGCCTTTCGAGTTGGTAGTCATCCATCGATCGAACCTCTGGTGTTGCGTTCGTGGGGTGCGCAGCTCGATCGGGTTTCACGCACCGGCAGTGCCGCGCAGGCTCTGTTGGCGCCCTGCCCGCTGCTGCATCGGATGCGCTTGCGCAAGCAACCCGCTGAACTGGAACGGCTCCGTGAGGCGTGCAGGATCTCCGCCTCCGCCCATGAGCTGGCCAGGGCTGCCGTGCGTCCTGGAATGACCGAGCGGAAGATTCAGGCTCTGATCGAACAGCATTTCCTCGAGCTAGGAGCCCGTGGAGCCGCCTACGGCTCGATCGTTGCCGGCGGTGACAACGCCTGCGTGCTGCACTACATCGACAACAGTGCAGTCCTACAGGACGGGGATCTCCTGCTCATTGACGCCGGCTGCTCCCTCCGCGACTACTACAACGGCGACATCACACGGACATTTCCGGTGAGCGGCCGTTTCAGTGGAGAGCAGCGGGAGCTTTATTCCCTGGTGCTTGAGGCACAGGAAGCAGCGATTGCCAGGGTCAAACCCGGTCACACCGCCGAGGACGTGCATGACGCGGCTGTGCATGTTCTGGTGCAGGGTCTTGTGGATCTGGGACTGTTGGTGGGAGAGGTGGATGGCTTGATCGAGCAGGGAAGCTACCGGCATCTGTACATGCATCGAACTGGCCACTGGCTCGGGCTGGATGTTCACGACGTCGGTGCCTATCGGCTCGGCGAGCATCATGTGCAGCTGGAACCAGGCATCGTCCTAACCGTGGAGCCTGGTCTTTACATCAGTGACCGTCTTGCGGTTCCCGAAGGACAGCCTGCGATTGACGAGCGCTGGAAGGGGATCGGTATCCGCATTGAGGACGATGTCGCGGTCAGGGACCTTGAGGACGTCTCCTGTGGTCATGAAGTACTCACTGCCGGAGCTCTCAAGGCGGTTGCAGACATGGAGCGCTAAAGGTCGGACTGCGTCAGCGAATGGACGCTGAGTGCCCCTGGCTGTCAGCTCCTTTGCTGCCCTTCGACCATTGAATCGCTGCTTCAGTACTGGGCAGGATCAGATCCGCACCGGCGGACATCAGCTGCTGCTCATAAGCGCTTCGTTCCTGACTTCCGGGCAGAAGATGTGGTGGTGACACTGCGAGACTGATCCACTGCCGATCGGGTCGTTGGGTTCTGGCGTTGAGAACAGTCTGAACATCAGCAACCGTGTCACCCAGGTAGGCGATAACGCCTCCACTTCGATGGGGTAAAAGTCTGTCGCTGAGTTGCACAAGACCTGTGGGGTCAGGTTTGTCAGGGGCATCGCCCATGGCGATCAGGGGGGGATTGACCAGTTCCAGACGCTGCTGCAGCACGAAGCGTGCCGAAGGAGGTTCCGCGCCACTCACGAATCCCCAACCCCAGCCGTTCTGGTCCAGCGCGGTAAAGAAGTCGCGTTGCACCCGTAAGGGTTCATCGCCGATGTACCCCGTCCATGCGCCTGGATCGCCATCGGGATCGCCGCCAAAATAGAAATTGCTGAAGACATCAATCAGGTCGTGTCTGGCTGGCAGTGATGTGCCGTGCCTGCGCAGCAGCTCGAGGCTTGCATCCCAGTCGTTGTTCCAGCGTCCTTCGCCCTTGAGAGCATCAATGCAGGCCGGAGCGGGCAGCCAGCCGCTGTAGTGCTGAACGGTTGCCTGGAGGGCTCTGCGATAACTGCCTGACACATCACGGATCACTCCGTCGATATCGAACAGCAGAAGCTGGCTGGTGGATGCGTGCCTGTCCAGGGGAGTGGGTTTTGGCGGCTGGTAGGTTAGTTCTTTGTCCTTGATTCTTGAGCGCTGACACCATGACGGTTTCCGAAGGCGCTGCCGTCGACCAAGAGGTCGCTACCGAGGCAGCAGCAGCTGATCAGGCTCCTCAGAGCACGGAGACTCCTAAGAGCGCAGAGGCCGATCAGCAGCAGGAGCCGAAGGAAGGTCGTCCAGTGATGCGTGGCGGCAGTGCTGCATTGGCATCAGCCACGATCGATGCTGATGGTGTGCCATCGGGATACACCCCGAAGGCTGATGAGGGGCGTTTCCTGCTGAAGATTCTCTGGTTGCCCGACAACGTGGCGCTTGCCGTTGATCAAATTGTTGGTGGCGGGCCCAGTCCTTTGACGGCCTATTTCTTCTGGCCTCGTGAAGACGCCTGGGAAACTCTCAAAAGTGAGCTCGAAGGCAAGTCTTGGATCACGGATAACGAACGTGTTGAGGTGTTGAACAAAGCCACTGAAGTGATCAATTACTGGCAGGAAGAGGGCAAGGGCAAGAGTCTGGACGATGCCAAGCTCAAGTTCCCCGATGTGACCTTCTGCGGTACCGCTTGATTCAGCTCAATCAGCATTGTGTTGAGTTCAGCAGGCAATCAATTGCCTGCTTTTTTATGTCGAGAAATCGTTTTTTAGGGCAATTTCATTCAGTTTTTGCCTCAATGACTGGATGACTTGGAACGCCTGCTCGGCGCCGATTTGAATTGATTGTGTGCAGCGATGCTTTGCTCTTGTTGCCTGCAGCCTGGAATAGTGTGTTGCTTCAAGTTGGGTCTTCGATGAGTGGGTTTTGATGCTGCCACTCATCAGAATGATTGCTGGATTCTTTGATGGTGATATTGATCACCAATTGCGTCGAATTTGACCGTCAGGTCTCCGCAATAGTCTGTTACAGTCTCGCGGAATATTTTTAATGGGTTGATTTCCTTCTTTTCTTTATTCGCGCTTGGGCTGTCCTCTGCAACGTTTGCGGTGACATCCAGTGTTGATATTTTGAATAGACTCGCTCCATTCAAGATTCAGGAATCTGAGAAGTCAGTCCTTCATGTCAGGAGTGGGAAAAATATTTTTCAGGTTCATTCGCCACTGTTGAATTCGCCACTGCTGAACAAGCGATCCATGGCCGCTTTGTTTGAGGAGCATTGTTTGCATGAGTCTGCCGCAGTCGAGGTCGCTTCTGCCCCGTTGCCAGATTCTTTTGCTGAAGTCTGTTCGTTTGCATCCTTCGCCGACTACCTGAATGAGTTGTCGCTTAAGGCCTATTCTCTGCCCGCTTCAGGTGTTTTCACTTCGGGCTTTGGGCCGCGCTGGTCGCGGCATCATTCAGGTATCGATATCGCTAATCACGTTGGAACGTCCATTTTTGCTGCAAGGCGTGGAGAGGTTGTCTTCGTGGATTATCTCGGTGCTTATGGATTGATGCTTGAAATTAAGCACCCCGATGGCTACAAGACGCGTTATGCGCATTGCAATGAAGCTCTTGTTCGAGTCGGTGAGACTGTCAGTCGGGGTGATTTGATTGCAAGGATGGGAAACACAGGCCGTAGTACAGGTCCCCATCTTCATTTTGAGATCAGATCGCCTGAAAATATCGCGCTGAATCCAGCATCATTCCTGAAAGGAATCCTTATTAATCAAAAGGTGTAAGCCTTTTGCTGATTGCTGGTGAATCTCAAACTTGAACAGCATTAATTTACGAGATCAAACATTTGATCTCGTAAATCAGTCTCTGCCTTGAGAGTGATCCCTCAAGGCAATGCATCGATTATCAACTCTAATTGATTGCTGCCTGGGCGCGGGCTCTTGCGCGGTTCAGGCTCTGTTGGGCCTTCACTTTTTCAGGCGAGGTTGGCTGGCCTTCCAATTTGCTGACTGCGCTAAGTGCAGCCTGCAGTTCGCTTTCAGCAGAACTGCCATCAATCGAGCTTCCCAGTTCAGCGGAGTTCACCAACACAGTGACATCATCCGCTTCCACTTCCGCAAACCCACCCATCAGCGCGATGGATTTCCAACCGCCGTCCGCACGGACACGCAAAACGCCCACATCAAGCGCTGCCAGGAGCGAAACGTGGCCGGGAAGAATGCCCAGCTGCCCAGTGGTGCTGGGGAGAATGACCTCATCAGCAGAGCCATCGAACACGCTCTGGTCTGGTGCCAGCACGCGGAGGGTGAGGGACATGGATATGGAGTGTTTGGGTTAAAAGCTTGGGCTCAAAATGAAAGGGACTGGGGCATGAATCTCATGCCCCAGATGCCATCACTTGGCTTCTTCGGCCATCTTTGCAGCCTTGGCCTTGACTTCGTCGATGTTGCCAACGAGGTAGAAAGCCTGTTCAGGGAGGTGATCCAGTTCACCAGCAAGAATCTGGTTGAAACCACTGATGGTTTCCTCGAGCTTCACGTACTTGCCGGACATGCCGGTGAAGATCTCAGCCACAAAGAAAGGCTGAGAGAGGAATTTCTCGATCTTGCGAGCACGGTCAACGGTGCGGCGATCGTCCTCGGAGAGTTCGTCGAGACCGAGAATCGCGATGATGTCCTGGAGCTCCTTGTAGCGCTGAAGAGTGGATTGCACGCTGCGAGCTGTGCGGTAGTGCTCGTCTCCCACAACAGCAGGCTGAAGCATGGTGCTGGTGGAGTCGAGCGGGTCCACAGCGGGATAAATGCCCTTGGACGCGAGGCCACGGTTCAGCACCGTGGTGGCGTCCAGGTGAGCGAAGGTGGTCGCGGGAGCTGGGTCAGTCAGGTCATCCGCAGGGACGTAAACCGCCTGGATCGAGGTAATGGAACCTTCCAGAGTGGAGGTGATTCGCTCCTGAAGTTCGCCTACGTCGGTGCCGAGCGTTGGCTGGTATCCAACAGCGGAAGGCATTCGTCCGAGCAGTGCGGACACCTCCGAACCGGCCTGAACGAAACGGAAGATGTTGTCAATGAACAGCAGCACGTCCTGCTTGTTCACGTCACGGAAATGCTCGGCCATCGTCAGAGCCGAGAGGCCCACACGCATGCGAGCACCGGGAGGCTCGTTCATCTGCCCGTAGCAGAGCGCCACCTTGGACTTGGAGAGGTCATCGGCGTTGATCACGCCTGAATCCTTGAATTCCTCGTAAAGGTCATTGCCCTCACGAGTGCGCTCACCCACACCGCCGAACACGGAAACACCACCGTGTTCCTTGGCGATGTTGTTGATCAGTTCCTGGATCAGCACGGTTTTGCCGACGCCGGCACCACCGAAAAGACCCACTTTTCCGCCCTGGCGATAGGGAGCCAGGAGGTCAATCACCTTGATGCCGGTCTCAAAGACCTTGGGCTTCGTTTCCAGTTCAGTCAGTTTGGGAGCTGAACGGTGGATCGGAGCTGTCGTATTGGATTTAACCGGCCCCTGTTCATCGACAGGCTCGCCGAGAACATTGAAGATGCGGCCAAGGGTTCCTTCGCCGACAGGCACTGAAATCGGTGCACCGGTATCGAGGGCCTCCATGCCACGGACAAGTCCGTCGGTGGCACTCATGGAAACGGCGCGAACACGGTGATCGCCCAACAATTGTTGGACTTCAGCGGTCAGAGCAACCGCCTGCCCGGCGGTATTGGTGCCTTCGATGCGGAGAGCGTTGAGAATTTTGGGCAGCTTGCCGGCGGGAAATTCCACGTCCAGAACCGGGCCAATCACCTGGCGGACAACGCCCTTGGTACCGGCGGAGGCGGGAGCAGCAGCGGCCATAAGTAAGGGGGTGTGAGAGGGAAGCGTCTAGAGCAATCCCTTCCTGAGCGGGGCAACGATACCACCGTCGCGAGAGAGGGGGGGAGTGGTTCGGTCACCCGCACGCTTGTCCCGTGGCCGAAGTGCAGAACCCGGACATAGGTTGGCACTCGACGACCTTGAGTGCCAGCTCGAGTCGCATCGGCGCTTCGGCGCACTGTCCCTGCTCCTGCAAGAACCCATGGCAGCTGTTTCTCTCAGCGTCTCCACTGTTAAGCCCCTCGGCGATCGCGTTTTCGTCAAGGTTTCAGAATCCGAGGAGAAAACCTCCGGCGGCATCCTGCTCCCCGACACCGCGAAGGAAAAGCCTCAAGTGGGCGAAGTTGTTCAAGTTGGCCCTGGTAAGCGCAACGACGACGGTTCCCGCCAGTCTCCTGAAGTGGGCGTCGGCGACAAGGTCCTCTACAGCAAGTACGCAGGCACCGACATCAAGCTCGGAAGCGATGAGTTCGTGCTCCTTTCCGAGAAGGACATTCTCGCCATCGTCAACTGACCGGCTCCTGACTGCCACACGCCTGAGACAGGTCGGTAGTCACCATCTATTCCTTTCCATCCATTTCCGCCCCCATGGCCAAGCGCATCATTTACAACGAGAACGCTCGCCGCGCTCTTGAAAAGGGCATTGACATCCTGGCCGAGTCCGTTGCTGTGACTCTCGGGCCCAAAGGTCGCAACGTTGTTCTTGAAAAGAAGTTCGGTGCTCCCCAGATCATCAATGACGGCGTCACCATCGCCAAAGAGATCGAACTCGAAGACCACATCGAGAACACTGGTGTTGCTCTGATTCGTCAGGCTGCATCCAAGACTAACGACGCAGCCGGTGACGGCACCACCACTGCGACCGTTCTTGCCCATGCCATGGTCAAGGCTGGCCTGCGCAACGTTGCTGCCGGAGCCAATGCCATCACCCTGAAAAAGGGCATCGACAAAGCATCGGATTTTCTGGTCGAAAAGATCAAAGAAAACGCCAAGCCGATTGCCGATAGCAATGCCATCGCCCAGGTGGGCACCATTTCCGCTGGTAACGACGAGGAAGTGGGTCGGATGATCGCCGACGCCATGGACAAAGTTGGCAAGGAGGGCGTGATTTCCCTGGAAGAGGGCAAGTCGATGACCACTGAGCTGGAGGTCACCGAGGGAATGCGCTTTGACAAGGGGTACATCTCTCCCTATTTCGCCACCGACACTGAGCGAATGGAAGCCGTCCTGGACGAGCCCTACATTTTGCTCACCGACAAAAAGATCGGCCTCGTGCAGGATCTCGTGCCCGTGCTCGAGCAGATTGCTCGCACTGGCAAGCCTCTACTGATCATCGCTGAGGACATTGAGAAGGAAGCTCTTGCCACTTTGGTGGTGAACCGTCTGCGCGGTGTCCTGAACGTGGCTGCGGTGAAGGCTCCAGGTTTTGGTGACCGACGCAAAGCCATGCTGGAAGACATGGCTGTGCTGACCAATGGTCAATTGATCACCGAAGACGCCGGTCTGAAGCTTGAGAACGCCAAGATCGAGATGCTTGGCACTGCGCGTCGCGTGACCATCAACAAGGACACCACCACGATCGTGGCCGAAGGCAATGATGTTGCCGTGAAAGCGCGTTGTGAGCAGATCCGTAAGCAGATGGACGAAACCGAGTCCACGTACGACAAGGAGAAACTTCAGGAGCGACTTGCCAAGCTCGCCGGTGGTGTTGCCGTGGTGAAGGTGGGTGCTGCCACCGAAACCGAGATGAAGGACAAGAAGCTTCGGCTTGAGGATGCCATCAACGCGACCAAGGCTGCTGTTGAAGAAGGCATCGTTCCTGGAGGTGGCACCACCCTGGCTCACCTGGCTCCCACACTCGAGCAGTGGGCATCGTCCAGCCTGGAGGGAGAGGAGCTGATCGGAGCCAACATTGTGGCTGCAGCTCTGACTGCACCACTGATGCGCATCGCTGAGAACGCAGGCGTCAACGGTGCTGTTGTGGCTGAAAACGTGAAGGCCAAGAACTTCAACGATGGCTACAACGCGGCCAACGGTGACTATGTCGACATGCTGGCTGCCGGCATTGTCGATCCCGCCAAGGTGACGCGTTCCGGTCTCCAGAACGCTGCGTCAATCGCAGGCATGGTGCTGACCACCGAATGCATCGTTGCAGACATGCCCGAGAAAAAAGACGCCGCACCAGCCGGTGGCGGCATGGGCGGTGGCGATTTCGACTACTGAGTCGCAGCTTCTCGATCAAAGCCGCCTCGGCGGCTTGTTAGGCCCCGCTATTGCGGGGCTTTTTTGTTGTTAGCTCGGGATTGAATTCAGGCGGCCCGTGGCGCTTTTGTCGACGTCTCGGTTCTGGACGCCTCCAATCCTCTGCTCCTCAAAATGTTCGCAGTGAACAGTTTTTGGCGCAGAGGGTCTGAAATGGTATCGAGGGTTACTGAAAACACGTGTTTCAGCCTCGTCTGAGGCGATTTTTGATCGCCCTTCTGGTGGTTCCAGCATTTCAGCTGCTGAGTTCTGCCCTGCTGCCTGCTTACGCAGGTGATGCCTCACTTTCGGCTGCCGACAACACTCTGATCCTCACCTCGGCGGCACTTGTGCTGCTGATGACTCCTGGATTGGCGTTTTTCTACGGAGGATTCGTTCAGGCTCGCAATGTGCTCAACACGATGGCGATGAGCTTCGTGATGATGGGCATCGCCACGCTGGTGTGGGTCAGCTTCGGATTCAGTCTTGCCTTCTCCGACGGCGGAGCTCTGAATGCCGTCATTGGTAATCCCTTCTCCTTCGCCATGTTGGAGAACGTCCCTGACATTTGGCCTGGCCTGGCGATACCTGGCCTCAGCTTCGCTCTCTTTCAGGGCATGTTCGCGATCATCACTCCGGCTCTAATTTCAGGGGCCTTGGTGGAGAGGATCAGTTTTCGCTTCTGGTGCGTCTTCACCCCTGTTTGGCTCCTGGTGGTGTATGCCCCTCTTGCCCATATGGTCTGGGGAGGTGGTTGCCTTGGGAAAGACCTTGATTTCGCTGGAGGCACGGTGGTGCATATCAGCTCTGGTGTTTCTGCTCTCTTGCTTGCTGGCCTTGTTGGCTGGCGCAAGCAGTGGCCCAATTCGGTGCGCCCACCTCACGATGTGACTCAGATCTTGCTCGGCACTGGTCTGCTCTGGTTTGGCTGGTTCGGTTTCAACGGCGGCAGTCAGCTGAGTGTCAGTGGTGCGGAACTCCCCTTCACTACGACGCATATCTCTGCAGCAACTGGCTTGGTCGCTTGGTCATTGATCGAGACATGGCGTGATGGCAAGCCCACTGCTGTCGGTATGGCGACCGGGGCTGTGGCCGGTCTGGTGGGCATCACCCCTGCGGCTGGGTTTGTGACGCCAGCTGCTGGGATGGCGATCGGTGCGATCACTGGTCTGCTTTGTTATTGCTCTGTGCAGCTCAAGGTTTCGCTGCGTTTTGATGATTCCCTCGACACCTTTGCCGTCCACGGTGTCGGTGGCACAGTCGGCGCGATTCTGACCGGTGTCTTCGCTAGTACTGAGCTGATCGCCACTCACCCCGCAGCGCAGGTTTTTGCTGAGAAGGGCAGAGTTGGCTTGATTGTTGATCAGTTTCAGGTTGTGCTTGTGGCCTATGGGTTGGCGGCCCTTGGGACGCTGCTGATCGCAGCAGTCTTAAGAGGTCTTGGCCTTCCGTTCCGAGTGACGGAAGAGTCTGAAAACCTTGGCGTTGATGTCCGTGAGCACGGTGAAGAGGCCTATCCGGAAAGGATTGGTTCTCCCCAATTTCATTAAGTCGCGATCCGCTTGGACCTGTTGTTGTCGGCCCGGCTGATTTAGTTCAGCCAGCCGGCACTCAGGATCACAGCCAGCGTCAGAAAGATGGCCAGGGTGGTCCAGGTGATGCGGTTGAGAGTCGCTTCAGCGCTGCTGGCACTGGTAAACGACGTACTACCACTGGCGGCGAGCCCACCCATGCCATCACCCTTGGGGCTGTGCAGCAGCACAAACAGGATCAGCAAAAGGCCGCTGCCGATCCAGATCCAGGAAAGAACGGTAGTAATCATGGGCAGATCTTATGTCCGAGCCGATCAGACCGGTTGTGGCAGGCGAGCGGTGGAGGGCACAGGTGTCTCGATTGGTTCGATCAGGGTGCTGCCGGTCATGGCATCGGGTTTCTCGAGATCGAGCAGCTGCAGAAGGGTGGGTGCGATGTCGGCCAGCCCGCCGTTATCCCGCAGGCGGATTGCATTGCCCATGCCGCGCAGTTTTCTGCGTTCTCCCTCCACGAGGATCAATGGCACAGGATTGGTGGTGTGGGCCGTCCAGGCTTGACCGTCATCGCCTTGCATTCGCTCGGCGTTGCCATGGTCTGCAGTGATGATCATCGTTCCTCCCATGCGTCCCACGGCATCGAGCAACCGTCCGATGCAATGGTCAACCGTTTGAATCGCCTCAGTTGCGGCTTCCATCACGCCGGTGTGTCCCACCATGTCTGGATTGGCGTAATTGATCACCACCAGGGAATAGATCCCCTTCTCGATGGCTTCAATGCAGCTCACGGTGAGTGTTTCAGCGTTCATTGCAGGGGCCTGGTCATAGGTTGCTACCCGCGGAGAGGGCACCAGATGGCGGTCTTCCCCCTCGAGAGGCTGCTCAACACCACCATTCATGAAGTAGGTGACGTGGGGGTATTTTTCGGTCTCTGCTGTTCTGTATTGGCGCAGTCCGCGTGATGCCACCACCTGGCCCAGCAGGTCATCCAGGGACTCGGGTGGGAATGCCACCTCCACGGGGAGGCCAGCCTCGTACTGCGTGAACGTGACCACATCCAGCCGAGGCTGATGGGGGCGCTCAAAATCAGAGAAATCCGTTCTGGCCAGGCACTGAATGATCTGACGAGCTCTATCAGGTCTGAAGTTGAACATCAGTAAGGCATCGCCATCGTTGAGATGGGTTGCCTGTAGACGCGTGGGTTCCACGAACTCATCGGTGATGCCGCTGTCGTAACTGGCCTGCAGCGCCTCAGCGGCTGACATCTGGCTCACCGGAACGTCAGGAGAGGTGAGCAGTTCATGCGCGCGGGCTGTGCGTTCCCAGCGGCGGTCGCGGTCCATGGCCCAGTAGCGACCGCAGAGGCTGGCGACTTCACCCACTCCACTGGCCTGGATGGCCTCCTCGACTTGTTTCAGATAAGCCGGAGCACTCTGAGTGGGGGTGTCACGTCCGTCGGTGATCGCATGGATCGCCACATGTTTCAGGCCTTCGTCGGCTGCCCATCGCAGGAGTCCACAGAGGTGATCCACATGGCTGTGCACACCACCGTCCGAGCAGAGGCCCAGCAGGTGAAGCGTGCCGTTGCTTGCACGCAGGCGTTCGGCCAGTTCACGCAGTTTCGGAACAGCACGCAACTGGTTGTCGCGAACCGTGTCGCCGATCCGCACGAGTTCCTGGCGGATGATCCTGCCCGCGCCGATTGTGAGGTGCCCGACTTCGGAATTACCCATTTGTCCATCAGGCAATCCCACATGGGAGCCGCTCGCCTGGATCAGTGTCTGGGGATAGGCATGACGCAGCGCATCCATCACAGGAGTGCTGGCAGCTCGGATGGCGTTGTGGTCAGTGTCGCTGCGTTCGCCCCACCCGTCCAGGATCGCCAGAACAACGGGAGCAATGGATCGCTCCCTGCTTGGTCGTCCTGTATGGCGATCGGCAACGTTCACTCAGCTCTATCCGTTCTTAAGGTCTTCTCTAGATTCATAAGTTACCCCCGGATCCCGCCCCCGGTGAACTCCTGTGCTGACGATGGTCAGCTTTTGCGGATCTGACAGGTGATAACCGACATACAGTCGTCTATCTCACTGCATCGGTCATGGTGACGTCTGGGAACAGTGAGCGGATCGAGATCCTTTCAGCCGAGGACGTCGGCAGAACTCTGTCGCGCCTGGCTTCCCAGGTTCTTGAATGCGTGGGAGAGGTCGAGCAGTTGTTGCTGTTGGGAATTCCCACCCGTGGCGTTCAGTTGTCAGCAGTGCTGGCGCGATTCCTTCAAGAGCAGAGCGGTCAGGCGATTGCCCAGGGCACCCTCGATCCGACCTTCCATCGCGATGATCTCGAGCGAGTGGCCATGAGGCCTGTGCAGGCGACTGAGCTGCCGGTGAGTGTCGAAGGTCGTGATGTGTTGTTGATTGATGACGTGATTTTCACCGGCCGAACCGTGCGTGCTGCGCTGGAAGCGATCCAGGCCTGGGGACGGCCCCGCAGGGTGATGCTGCTGGTGATGGTGGACCGCGGCCATCGGGAGCTGCCGATTCAGCCTGATTTCTGCGGTCGATCCGTTCCCACGCGGCGGACCGAAACCATCGAGCTCAGGCTGCTGAATATTGATGGGGAAGAAGGCGTTTTTCTGAGGAGTGTTCAGGCGGAGAACTGAATTTCCTCCCTGCTCACGGTCTTCATCGTCTCTTCGCTTTACAGAGGCTCTCTGGTCCTTCCTCAACAAGAACGCCGCCCAGATCAGCACACCCGGCAACGAAGGCACTCCACGGATCCATGCCGCTGGACAGCCGCTCTTCGACAGCTGTATTCAGACGTTCAGGATCCACCGTGTGAGCCGGTAGAGCCCCATGGCTGTGATGTTCCTGCCGATCGCGCAGATTCTGGATGGCTTCCTCCACCTGTCTGCGAAGAGGTAGGGCATGGTCCTGCCACCAGGGGTGGTCCAGTTGATTCAACACGCTCAGTGCTTCCCACCACTGCTGTCGTTGCACTTTCTCCCTCAGCCGCTCGTGATCGACTTGGTTGCGGTTCCAGGTCTCGCGCAGGCTGTCGCTCAGCTGTGTTCCCGGCCTCTGGCCCTTTTGTTCCAGAGGCTGGAGGGTGATGAGGGCCAGTCTGAGATCTCCTGCTCGGAACTGATCCAATGCCCGCTCACGCAGGGTCTGCCGCCACACGAGCAATCTGGATTGATCTTTGCGTCGCTGCTCTTCGCTGCCCACATTCGAATTAACAAGCTGTGACTGCAGGGTGAGTGCTTGACTGCTGTCGCCTCCTTTCCAGGCAAGTTCAGCCTGGCGGCGACGGCAGACCGCCTGCTCACTGGGTGCTTCTCGGTCCAGCCATCGCAGTGCTGCCAGCTGTTCGCCATAGCGCAGGCAGGCCTCAAGATCTTCCCGTGAAGCTGCTTCACGAAGGCGACCCGGTAACTGCTGTTCCCACCAGTACGCATAACCACAAAGGGCTGCGACACCGCCCAGTGTGGCGATCAGCCAAAACCTTGGGAGATGGCGACGCAGCTCCAAGGGTGGTCAGGGAACGACAAACTCCTTTCTATAAATGTTGTCGCCAACACACACGTTCTTGTGGACGGCACGATCACCGCACGGTCCCGAGTGGTCTCGGGTCCAGGCTTTCTCCGGTCCGCAGATCCTCTCCCTCCAGGATCAGTTCCGCCTGATCATTGAGATGGAAACGAAGTTTCAAGCAATCTTCTCCAGGCTGTCCAGGAGGGTCCAGGGGGAGCTCACAGGCGGTGTCTGGCCGCCTTGTGATGTCATCCCATCCATCGGTTTTTTCAATGACCTTGGGTAGTCCATTGATCATCACCACTTCATGTCTCGTTTCTCCCCTGGATTCTCCAAGCACCAGCTCAAGTGATTGCTGGTCAGGACCACTGGCGCTCAAGATCAATTCCAACGGCTTGCTGGAGGGCCAGGGCTGACCCGGTAGGAACAGTGGATGCCAGTGATGGGTGTTGCTGCGTTGGTTCCAGCAGCGCAGTGAGATTCCCCGCTGCAGCAGGTCCTGCATGCGAACTCCTGGAGTGAGGCTCAGAGCGCCGCAGGCCACCGCCTCCATTGGTGGCGGTGTCAGCAGTGGTGTGGGCGCAAGCTTCTCGGTGAGCCAATCGCGCAGCTGGGGAAGATGGGCGCCCCCTCCGACCACCACGACACCATCGAGATTTTCGGCAGGACAGCCGTTGAGTTCTGCATCACGCAAGGTCTTGTTAAGCAGTCCTTCGAGGGCGTCAAACAGCCCTCGCTCCTGGAGCAGTCGACTGAACTTGTGTCGATCCATCGAGAGCTTGCTCGGCGCGTCAAGATCAGGGCTATTGGCTGATTCTGTGAGGCTCTCCCGATTGGGGATATTGGGATCGCTAAGGCGACATTTGAGGCGTTCCGCTGCATTTAGCAGAGCCATCAGACCATTGCCTTCCTCCGGCAGGCCCTCTGGACAGAGTTCGTCGAGAATCCAGCGATCAAGATCCCTGCCACCTAGGTCGATGCCGGCTTTGCCGAGCACTTTGGCCTGACGAAGTGTCTGACGGCTGTTGGTGAGGTTCTGGCCGCGGAAGCGAAGCAGCTGGGCCACTGGGGCAGCACGACCTTCACCTCCCTCCAGAGCGACCAGGGAAAGATCCAGAGTTCCTCCACCGAGATCGACCACTAAAAGCTTGGATCCAGCTTCCAGGCCAGCGCCGAGTGCAGCTGCCGTTGGCTCATCCACCAGGGCGATCTCTGCAACCTGCATCGGTTCGCAGGCTTTGAGAAGCCAGTCGCGATAGCCAGAGCTCTGATCCACAGGGGCTGTCAGCACCAGGCGTTCGATGCTGAGTTCAGGGGGCATCCGCTTCCAGATTTCAGTCAGAAGCCGCGCGCCAGCCTGTTCCGGGCTGAGCCGTCTCTCGGCACTCTGCGGATCTGATGCCATGCCGATCCAACGCTTGAAGTCGCGGTGGAGCTGAGGGGCATCGCGTTCATGCAGGCCGTTTTCCAGCACCTCTAGCCCGACCAGTGCAGGACCCGAGACCGCATCCTCCGCCCAGATCAGCGATGGGATCGCTCCTGTCTCACGGGTAATGGCAGGTAGATCGAGCAGATCTATTTCAGACCGCTCAGCAGACTGAAACGCCACCACCGTGGTGGTGCTTCCTAGGTCGATCGCCAAGGTGCCGACGTTGTAAGACGCGTCGGAAACCTGAAGGTTTTGTTCGGCAGCGAGGGGCTGAACCACCGCTATGGGCAGGTTGGAGTCAGGTCGAGGCTACGGGGATCAACGATGGATCGCTTAAGACGGCTGGTGTTTTCCTTTTATCGGGAGGATCCGCAGATCGAGGCTGAGCTCGAACCGCTTCGAGACTGCAGGATGTCACGCAGCTGGGGCAGCATCCGCATCGAGTGTGTAGATGCGCAGCACCTCGAGGAGGTGAGCGCACTACTCAGTTATTTACGTCGACCTCTGGCAGCGATGGGGCTGGGTCGCCAAATCGTTCTTAGGGTTCCAGGGCGTCCGCAACGCAGCTATCCCATGCATGTTCCTTTCCACAGCGATCTGCTCACTTAAGATTCAGGATTCTTGTGTTGTTGGCATGCTCTCTGCCGGAGTCGATCATCAGGATCTCGCTAAGCGCGGTGAAAGCCTGATCCGTCAGTCCAGCAATCGTTATCTGACCACTGTTCGGATTGCCTTCCGTGCCAAGCAGCGTCGCTTCGACGATTTCGATGGTCTGCTTGAAGAGTCCAGTGTGAAGCCTGTGCAACGCGCCATCGTTGAGCTGAGTGACGAACAGGATCAGCCTGATCTCCTTCCTGGATGATTCAACAGGAGGGCCCAGGCTGGAGATTGTCCAGGGACCCCTCCCGCTCAGTGTTTTCCGTCCTCATTGGTGGAGAAAACTGGGCTCTCGAACTCACGGAGAGTGAGGCCTGCGAGCTGGCTTCACTGATCGCTGATCTGACAGATCAACATCGCTCCATTTGCGATCAGCTCATGGCGGAGGAATCCATCAGCGTGGAATTGGAGCGTGGCAGTTGGTGGGCTTGCCTTGAAGGTGATCGTTCGCGCTGGTCGCTTCGCGGTATCTGCCGCGGTGATGGTGTTCAGGCTCGTGGCCTCGAGGTCTGCTGGCCTGACCCTGCTGCGCAGGCCATTGCCGAGGCGATGAGAACGGTGTGGGACAGCAGTAAAGATTAGAGTAGCTAATCAATGAATCTTCATTGATTTTCCCCCGGTCTTTCCCACGCTGGAAGGGGTGTTTTCCACAGGCTTCAGAGCGTTTGGGTTGGTATGGCCGACGTCTGTGGAAAACCGGATTCAGGGGGGCGGTTTTGGTTGACGAATCACGCCGATGGCTCTTTCGCAGCTAGGTAAGGAGATCGCTTGCTGGAAATGATTCTGGCTGCTGCAGTCTCACTGGGAGAGCCAGTGGGAATGGCTCTTGAGCTGCTTCTTGACTCGGGCCGGCATCTGTGGAGAACTAGTTGGCATTCGAAGCGTTTGCATGCAGTTGGCCGATCAGTTGAAGCAGGCTCAGGCATCAGCACCAGACCAGATTGTCGAGGCGCCCACTGCTGCTGAGGAGTCAGCAGTGAGCTTTCAGTCCGAGCTTCCTCAGCCCTTGCAGCAAGCCATGGTTGCGTTCATTGAACGCTGCCCGAACTGGGATCAATACCGTCTGGTTCAGGCCGCTCTGGCCGGATTCCTGATTCAGCACGGAGTGGAGTCAAGAGAAATCACGCGCCTTTATGTGGGCAACATGTTCCGTCGAGAATCCCTGACCCAGGGCGTCTGAGTCCTGCAACTTGCCATCAGCAGTAAGGCGCTGAACGGAAGACTCAGCAGCAGGCCGATGAAGGCTCCCATCAGGCCAATCAGGTTGACCCCGATCAGCAGACCAAGCAGAGCCAGGACTTTCAGCCGATTGGTCTGAACCAAGCGGCGACTGTGTTCCATCGCGGCTAGTGGACGATGACCGTGATGGATCAGAAGAGGAAGGGCCAGGATCTGGCTCAGGGTCCAGAGGCTCAGTGCAAGTGCTCCAGCGATCAGAAACAGAGTCGAGAGCACGCCGCTCTGCCTGGCAATCAGTGCGCCGATGATCCTGATGGAATTCAGGCCTCCGATCAGGATCACTCCTTCCAGTAGCACTAGGGCGGCTGTATGCCGGAAGATCCATCGCAGTTGTTGACGCTCCTGGGCAGGCTCGTCCTGTTGTGCCGTTTGGATCGAAGGAAGCAGTTTGTCGGCCAGGCGCAGCAAGGCCACAACTGCTAGGAGCGTCGTGGGAATCGTTGTAAGGAAGAGCACATCGCTGATGGTTGTCTGCCACCAGCCATCTCCCTGCTGAAGATCCTTAGAGATCAAACTCAGGCCTGTGACAGTGATCAGCATCAGAGCGGTGAGGCCCACAAAGCGCCAGGGAGCCTGGCTGAAACCGACCCAGGCTCTGGGAATGATGGTTGTGAGAGGAATTCGCTCTGTCAGGCGATGTTCCCTTGGTTCATTGAATTGAGCCAAGTCGCTTGAGGAGGTCTTGGGCGATTCGGTCATCCACAGGAAGAATCGAAAGTCGATTGCCTCGTCGAACGACGGCTAGTTCTTCCGGTTGATAGGACTGACGCAAGTCCTCAAGACTCAAGATGTCTTGAAATCTGCCTCGATAGGCCAGACGCACGCAGTCCCAGCGTGGTGCCTCGGGTTTCGACGCAGGGTCGTGATATTTCGATGATGGATCGAATTGAGTGGGATCTACCAGTCCTGTTTCCGTCACCTCCATCAGGCCGATGATCCCAGGGGGCTTGCAATTGGAGTGATAGAAGAAGGCCTGATCGCCAACAGCCATCGTGCGCATGAAATTACGCGCCTGGTAATTGCGAATTCCGTCCCAGAGAGTTGTCTGCTCCTGCTCAAGATGATGAATCCCGTAAACATCGGGTTCACTTTTCATCAGCCAGTAGGCCACGCGTTCTACGAAATTTTTCCCAGACTAGGTTGATCGATTCGTTTCGATCAGCTTCCGGAAGTGATTGCCACGAGCTTCAAAATCGGAGTACTGATCAAAGCTGGCGCATGCAGGCGATAACAGAAGGCTTTCAGCCTGCTGCTGTCGGGCCAGTTCCAGAGCGTGCGGAACAGCCTCATCTAGGCCTCGATGCGTGCTGACAGCACCCGGGAAGGCAGATGCTTCGATCAGGCCGCGCAGTTCGTCTGCTCCGGCGCCAAACAGCACAACAGCGCTGCTGCGCTCCTTCAGAAGTTGTAGCCAATGCTGAGCGTCGCCTTGCTTGGTCTGACCTCCTGCAAGCAGCACGACCGGATTGGGTACGGACTGCAGACCTACGGCAGCTGCGTCGTAGTTGGTTGCCTTGCTGTCGTTGAAAACAGCAACGCCTTGAACGGTTCCGAGCGATTCGAGTCGATGGGGAACCCCATCGAAGCAGCGCAACGCTGATTCAATGGTTTCCGGGGGTAATCCAGCCTCGAGAGCCGCTGCAGTAACCAAAAGCATGTTCTGAAGGTTGTGCTTTCCAGGCATGGCGAGAGCATTGGCGCAGAAGAGCTTTCGCTCTCCTGCGCAGACCCAGCCGTCATCACTCAAGCTCAACCGATCGCTGGCGCTGTCTGAGCACGTCTGGCCGGTGCTGACCCAGCTCACTTGGGTTTCTCCCCAGCCGCCGCGAGTTCGGCTGATATCAGGGTCATCGCCATTGAGAATTGCCAGCTGGGACCGTTCAAGCAGTCCGCGCTTGATCGCTCGATAGGCGTCTAACGATCCATGTCGCTCCAGGTGGTCAGGGGTCAGCGTCGTCCAGATCCCAATGCGCGGAGCGACGCCGTTGGCCGCTTCAATCTGATAGCTGCTCATCTCCATGACCACCCAGTCGGGCAGAGGGCTGGAGCCTTCAAGGCAACCCAGAGCTAGTTCAGCGGCGGAATACCCCACATTCCCGGCCATAGGAGCTTTTAACCCCCCATGCTTGAGCACGTGGTGGAGGAGATGGGTCACGGTGGTTTTCCCATTGGTGCCGGTGATGCCAATCCAGGGATGTTTCTTGAGGGTCTCCCAGGCCAGAGCCATTTCTCCCTTCACTGGAACTCCCCGGGTTCGTAACGCCTCGAGAGTTGGATGAGTCCAGGCGATGCCAGGACTGATCACTACCTGATCGATCTCATCGAGCCAGGGCTCGAAACTGGAGATCTCCAGAGGTTGTCCGAGCTGGACATCAATGCCCTGCTGTCTGAGCTCTGCGGACTTTCGCGTGCAAGCGTCGTTCTCAGCTTTCTCGAGAACCACCACCTCAGAACCCTGGGCCTTGAGCAGACGGGCTGCCCCGATTCCAGAGCGTCCGAGTCCGATCACGACACTCAAGGTCATGCTTTTCGTTCTCTGCTCACGAGGGAAGTGGGCGATACTGGAATCGAACCAGTGACTCCTACCGTGTCAAGGTAGTGCTCTACCTCTGAGCTAATCGCCCGCATTATTCACCCTTCAGAGGATCTGCGGTGACGGTTGAGCGCTTGCCAACCGGATGCGACTGAAGTTAGCAGCTCACCGGCGCAGCATCTCCACTCGCCAGCGATCGCGTTTGGTGATTTCGAGATTTAAAACTTCCACGCTTCCCCGGTCCTGAAGCTGGAGTCGGTCGCCGACTTTCAGCTCACGACTCGCCTGCCGGACGGGATGCCAGTTGAGCCGCAGCTTTCCATCCTTGATCTGACGAATCACCTTCGAGCGTGAAAGTCCGAAACCCGCTGAGGCGATGGCATCTAGGCGGCAGGATGCCTCCACGCTGGTCAATTGTTTTGGCAGTCTTTGGGCGGGCCATTGCAAGCCGTCGATACTCACCGCCTCAACGGTCAGCATGACGTCGCGCACTTGTCCGGTCAGGCCGTTGAGATGAAGTGCGGCCTCTGGTGTGCAGACGGCCTGGGCGCCACGATCTCCCCGAAGCCAGAGATCGCCGAGGTCATCAGCTTTCACACCAAGATCAATCAGGGCCTTGCGCATGTCTTGCGGTTCAGCCCGATCAAACAGGAAATTACCCTCAAGCCTCAATCCAGAGATTGGAGTCGGTTCAAGTGGTAGTTCCTGATCGCTGCGACTGAGTTGGAGACGACAGCGTTCGGTGCCTGGTCTTCCACCGTCACGGACCACTCGCAGTTCAGTGAGCGATTCGAGGCGGCGCGAGTCCTCCAGTTCAGGTCCGCTTAAAAAGCTGCTCCAGCTCGGTTGCCAGGTGCGCAGCACTTCTTCCGCCTGTTCGATCAGGCGATGCATGGCCTCTGGCTCAGCGAGCCCTTCGATCAAGGTCTCACGGGGAAGACTCACAGCTCACTCAGGCGGACCACTTGCTGAGGACGAACTTTCTGAACGAGTTGCCAGGGCACTTCAAGCCCTGCTGGCGTCTCGAGCAGCAGCAACCAGAACCGCTCGTTATGCCGGTTGCGCAGGATCCGGACTCCGTCCTCATTGTCGGAGGGAACACTTGCTGCCGCGGCGTAGCTCCCCATCAATCCTGACCCCATGCCGAGCAGGCCTCCGATCAGTGCTTCTCCAACAGCACCGAAGCGCGCAAAGGTATCGAGTGTGGTGATCTGAGTGAAGGTCAGTCCAGCCATGAAGCCGAAGGGCATCAACCAGCGAGACATGGAACGCTGGCGGCGGCTGCGGGCCATGCTCGGGTTCAGCAGATCGACCTGGTCAATCTGCTCCGCCTTGAGGCGGCCTGCTTCAGTCCCTTCATCCGCTTCAGGCGCGACCAGCACGACTTGGATGAGTGGTTTACCGGACTCCTCAAGGTCCTGGACAAGAGTCTCGGCGGCGGCGCGTTCTTTGAGCACCAGGACGCAGACAGGCATAAGCGGAGAGGTGCGGATAGCCATTCTCCACGGAAGTTCAGGACTTCAGGGGGAAGCTTGGCTTCGGAGCACGTCAATCTCCCTTCCCAGCAGTGATGTTCGGACCGATCTCTAAACTTCTGAACGGCTTTCTCTCCGCCGCTGGATGACCAAAGTTCTTGTTTCAGACCCCATTGATCAAGCTGGGATCGACATCCTCGGGCAGGTCGCCCAGGTGGACCAGCGGACAGGCCTGTCTCAGGACGAGCTCAAGTCAATCATCGGTGACTATGACGCTCTGATGATTCGCTCGGGCACTCAGGTCACTGCCGATGTGATCGAGGCGGCGGACCGTCTGCGCATCATCGGTCGGGCCGGCGTGGGGGTCGACAATGTTGATGTTCCTGCCGCCACCCAGAGAGGTGTGCTGGTTGTGAATTCACCCGAGGGCAACACGATCGCGGCTGCGGAGCATGCCCTGGCCTTGTTGTTGTCTCTGTCTCGCCACGTGCCTCAGGCGCATGCATCGATGCGAGCCGGTGCCTGGGACCGCAAGAAATATGTGGGCAATGAGCTCTACAAAAAGGTTCTTGGGGTTGTGGGTCTGGGCAAAATCGGCTCACACGTCGCCAAGGTTGCCAAGGCGATGGGGATGGAGGTGATCGCGTTCGATCCCTTCATCTCCGCTGACCGGGCTCAGCAGATGCAGGTCCGACTCACAACCCTGGAGGATCTGTTCCGTCAGGCCGACTACATCACGCTGCACATTCCCAGAACGCCCGATACCGAAAATCTCGTGAATGCGGAACTTCTGCGCTCAATGAAATCGACGGCCAGGATCGTGAACTGTGCTCGGGGAGGCATTGTTGATGAGGCTGCCATCGCCGCAGCCATTGATAACGGTGTGATTGCCGGTGCCGGTTTGGATGTCTTCGCCTCTGAACCTTTGGACCAGGACTCTCCACTGCGTGCAGTCGAGCGCGGGCTGGTGTTGACGCCTCACCTCGGGGCTTCCACCGAGGAAGCCCAGGAAAATGTGGCCACCGATGTGGCTGAGCAGATCCGCGATGTGCTGCTTGGACTCCCAGCTCGCAGTGCCGTCAATATTCCAGGTCTCAGCGCCGAGATTATGGAGCGTCTCAAACCCCACCTGCAGCTCGCCGAAACTCTCGGCCTACTCGTGAGCCAGCTGAGCGGTGGCCAGGTGCAGGAACTGGAGGTGCGTCTTCAGGGTGAGTTCGCCAACCATCCCTCCCAGCCCCTTGTGGTGGCAGCACTCAAGGGATTGCTCACAAGCGCTCTCGGAGAGCGCATCAACTACGTCAATGCCTCTCTCGAGGCCAAGGGGCGCGGCATTCACGTGCTGGAGGTTAAGGACGATGCCAGCCGCGATTTTGCGGGGGGGTCCCTGCAGCTCACCACCCGCGGTGGACAGGGTGGTCACAGTGTGACTGGTGCGGTGTTCGCGGATGGTGAACTGCGGGTCACCACCATCGACGAATTCCCGGTGAATGTGCCGCCGAGCCGACACATGTTGTTCACCCGCCATCGGGATATGCCTGGAATCATTGGCCATCTCGGATCGCTTCTGGGTGAACACAACGTGAACATCGCCTCAATGCAGGTGGGGCGCAGGATTGTGAGGGGAGACGCCGTAATGGTGCTCAGTATTGATGACCCGATTCCGCCTGCGCTTCTGGCCACCATCAACGGCATCAACGGGATTCAGGAAGCCCATCCCGTCACGCTGTGATGTGGTGGCGTTTGTCTCTGCCGGTTCAGACTGAGCTGGAGGAGTCGCTTCTCTGGAAGCTGAACGTTCTCGGTCTACACCGGGTGGCCATACAACATGCACCTGAGACGCCTGATCAACGCACTCTTCTGGCCTGGTTGCCGGCCCATGAATGGCCTGAGGACCAGCGATCTGAGCTAATCAGCAGCCTGATCCCTCTGGCTGAAACCTTCGGCCTCGCTCTGGCTCAGCCGGTTTGGGATGAACTTGCTGATGAAGACTGGAGTCTCAGCTGGAAACAGCACTGGCAGCCAGACCCTGTGGGTGAGAGGCTGCTCATCCTGCCGGCCTGGCTTGATGTGCCTATCGAGCATGCTCAAAGGCTTGTCTTGAAGATGGATCCAGGCAGTGCATTCGGGACCGGCAGCCATCCCACCACCCGCCTCTGTCTTGAAGCACTTGAGCAACAGCCCCCCTCAGGCTTGAGGGTTGCGGATCTGGGTTGCGGAAGTGGAGTGCTTGGACTTGCGGCACTCGGGCTTGGGGCTCGTCAAGTGCTGTCTGTCGACACCGATTCCCTGGCTGTAAGAGCAACGACGGACAACGCAGTTTTGAATGACCGTTCTCTGGATGCGCTCAGGGTGAGCCAGGGGTCGGTAGAGGTGCTGGCGACGCTGCTTGAGGGTCAGCCTGCAGATTTGCTTCTCTGCAACATCCTTGCTCCGGTGATTGAGGCCCTTGCTCCTCACTTTCAATCGGTGCTCCGGCCTGGGGGGCGGGGGCTGCTGAGTGGCCTGCTGGTGGAACAGGCACCGAGGCTCACAGAAGTGCTGGGGAGCCTGGGCTGGTCGGTTGAGCCGCTTGCCGAGCAAGGTCGATGGGGCTTGCTCGAGATTCGGCGCTAGCCTTGATAAGCGAGCCTTATAAATTCTTCTGTTTTGATTGGCCTTACACCGAAACAGGCGTTCAAGCGTGTGCCTTGACGCCTAAACGATGTAGAAATGATCAGTCCGGCAGGCTCGTTTGTTACGAGCATCTGCAAATTCACTCTATCCATGGCTTCTTACAAGGTCACCCTGGTCGCCGAAAGCGAGGGTCTCAACAAGACCATTGAGGTTCCCGATGATCAGTACATCCTCGATGCCGCTGAAGAACAAGGCATTGACCTGCCTTACTCCTGCCGTGCGGGTGCCTGCTCGACCTGTGCAGGCAAGATCACCTCGGGAACTGTTGATCAGTCCGACCAGAGCTTCCTTGACGACGATCAGATCGAAGCAGGATTCGTGCTTACTTGCGTGGCCTACCCCACCTCCGACTGCACCATCAAGACCCATGCTGAAGAAGAGCTCTACTGAGCTTCAGGACTTTTGATCCCCAGCCCTGACGACAGGGTTCATTGCCACCTCCCCGCGGGGGTGGCTTTTTACTGTCAGTGTGGTGTCACATGGCTCTCTTGCCGATGACCGCCGTTCCCGCTGCACCGCTGAGCCCTGAGGTGGAACGGTTGCTCGACCATGGATCGGTTCACACCAGTCCTGGAGGCCAGTACAGCTTTCGAGTGATTGGGCCTTGCTGCCGTCTCTACGACCGCGAAGAACTCCCCTGGCCTTGTTGTCGGCTGGCATGGCGCAGCAAGGAGCCAAGCTGGCGCCGTGTGGGCCGTCGCTTTGTCGCTGATCTTGGTTCGCGTCGTTGTCCGTCTTATTCCGTTGAACTGCTTCAACCTGGATCGAGACCAACGGTCACTGTGCTCACTCTTTTCCCCATGCGCTTCTCGGCTGAGATGCAGGAGTGGTGGTACAGCCGTCGACCTAGATCCATGGATCCGGGCAATCTTGCGCCCTGAAGGCCTACATGTTGTCCAATCAGTTCAGCTGATCGATCCGGTCAACGCCTGATCGATCCATATGAATCAGAAGTAAATTTTGCCGCCGCCCCATTCCTGGCCGAGAACTTTCGGCGCCACCAGGATGTAAGCCGACATCAGCTCTAGATCTTCGTCGGTGAGATCACGCATCGCCGGATACAGGTCACGGCTGCGCATGCTGGGGTGAAGATCGGCAATGCTGTACTCGCCGTCGTAGGAGGTGGGGTCCTGCATGTAGTCCACCAGCGCGGCGATGTTGTCTCGGGATGGTGTGGCCAATGCCAGGGTCTCAGGATCGAGGCCAACGTTTTGGTTGGTCTTGGTGATGCCGCCGGCATGGCATGTGCCGCAGCTGGTGTTGAACACTTTGCGCCCCGCCTTGACCTGCTGCTCGCTGAAGGTCACTGCGGTGCCTTCAGGGTCGGAAGGAACGGTCAGTGTCTCGGCATCCCACTGGGCGGCCTGAGCGGGGGAGCTGATCCACAAGACAGCTAGCACCGGCAGGACGATCAGCAGTCGGCTCAGCGACTGTCGCAGGTTGGAGAGAAAAGGAACCATGAAGGATGCCAGAGACTGATGGATACAGCGCACCAAGCTCTTGTATCACGCTGCAGTATCAAAGTGACGCTGTTCAGGCTCCACCGATCACGAACTGTTGCAGCATGCAGTCCTTGATGAAGCGGTCACATCGAGGCAGAGGAAGTCTTTCGCTAAGACCGTGTTCGGGAAAATTGCTTTGGCTTCTGCCAGTAGATCGTCTGCTGTCACTGGGTTTCCAGGCGCATAGCGGGGGCTGAGATGGGTGAGCACAAGTTGGCCGACACCCGCTTCAGCCGCGGTCTGGGCTGCCATCGTGCTGGTGGAGTGCTGACGCTGGAAGGCCATGTCGGCCTCCGCATGGGAAAAGGTGGATTCGTGAATGAGCAGGTCGGCACCCTTCGCCAGGCTCACGGCCGCTTCGCAGAACACGGTGTCCGTGCAGTACACAAGGCTTGCTCCGGCTCTCTCCGGCCCGCTCAGCGTTCTGCCGTCGATCCGCCGTCCATCCTCCAGGGTGACCGTTTCCCCCCGCTTGAGGGAGGCATAAACGGGCCCGGGGGGGATAGCCAACTCCTGTGCTTTTTTGATGTCAAAGCGACCCGGCTTCGGTTTTTCCTCAACGCGATAGGCATAGGCAGGAACGCGATGGTGCAGCGGTGTGGCTCGTACGGTGAGATCTGCGTCCTCAAAAACGATCCGATTCGCTTCAGCGGCACTGCGGACCTGGTGCACCTCGAGGGGATAGCCAATCCTGGTTGAGCTGGTTCGCAACACTCCCTCCAGATAGCTCTCGAGGGGATCGGGTCCGTATAGATCCACCCCACCACTGCTGCCGCTCAGGCCGAGACTGGCCAGCAGGCCTGGAAGACCAAAAACGTGGTCACCGTGCATGTGCGTGATGAAGATCCTGCGCAGCTGCGACAGCCTCAGATCACTGCGCAGGAACTGATGCTGGGTTCCTTCACCACAGTCGAACAACCACAGTTCCGAGCGCTGAGCCAGTCGCACGGCCATGGCTGAAACGTTGCGGGCTCGGGTTGGGACTCCAGAACTGGTGCCCAGAAAGGTGACCTGCACGGCATGGTGGGCTCAATGGTCAATCTGCCATGAAGGCCTGGCTGCAGTCCGCTGGGCGGGGCACACTGAGCAACCATCGGCCTCCCGAGTGGTTCTGCACATCTCCATCGGTCGGGCTGCTGCTGGAGTAGCTCTGATGCTGCCAGTTGCAGTAGTTGCTCTGGTTGCTGAAGCCAGGACTGCGGTGACCGCTCAGGAGCCGCAGATGCGTGTGTTGGTGGCCGAAGGCTCGGAGTTGATCCTGCGCGCCGATGGCGATCACCCCCTGATGGTGCAAGGCCTCGCCAATAACGAACGCCGCCTCCAGCGTCTGCAGGTTCGCTTGCGGGATGGTCGCTTGACGATCGCGGATGGCCAGGCCGATGGCCATTCCTCGCTTCGGATTAGCACGACTGACCCTCGCGGCATCTGGCTCGGGCGCCGCCGTTATCGCGGTGACCTGCTGCTGGTGGTCCGCGGCGGCAGGATCCAGGCGATCAATCAGCTGGGTATCGAGACGTACCTTCCCAGTGTTGTGGGCAGTGAGATGCCAGCAAAGTGGCCTCTGGCAGCTCTGCAAGCTCAGGCCGTCGCTGCTCGGACCTACGCCCTCCGACAACGAGGACGCAAGGCGGATTTCGATGTGAAGGCCACGGTGAGCAGCCAGGTCTACAAGGGAATCGAATCTGAAACTCCAAGAACCAGGGAAGCGGTTGCCACAACGCGCTCGCTGGTTCTGGTGCATGGCGGCCGTTTGATCAATGCTGTTTTTCACAGCAGTTCAGGGGGATCCACTGAGCCCAGTGGCGAGGTTTGGCAAAACCAGCTCCCCTACCTCGTGAGCGTTCAAGATCACGACCAGCACAGTCCTTTGCATCGCTGGAACCAGCGTTTCGAGGCCGGTGATCTACGCCGCCGCTTTGAGGAGACTGGCGGACTGGAGCGGTTGAGTGTGCTCAGCACCAGCTCCACCGGCAGGGTGCGTTCAGCGCGGATTCAAGGCCCGCTTGGATCATTGGTGCTCACGGGTCGTCAACTGCGACAGCGCCTGGGCTTGAAGAGCACGATGGTGAGCTTTTCCCTGCTGCAGGGAGACCGCGGAGATGCAATCGAGTCCATCGATCCTGTGGATCATGGTTCGGAATCACCGCCGCAGCTGATCGGACTCTGGCGTGATTCCGCCAGCGGTCTCAGCGGAGCGGCTGATCAGGGCCCAGCCGGTCGCGTCATTGCAGCACCCCCCTTGCCTCCTCCTCCTCCTCCACTCAGCTCGCGCCGAGCCTCATTGATCCCCGCTGGAAGAACTCCAAGAACTTCTCGCGGCACGATTGTGCTTAAAGCAGAAGGCCAGGGTTATGGCCACGGTGTGGGCATGAGCCAGTGGGGAGCCCACGGTCTGGCCAGTCAGGGCGCTGATTTCCGTGAAATTCTCCATCACTACTACCGCGGGGCAACGATCAGGCCGTACCGACCGGCTGATGACCCATCAGTGGCATTCAGGGCCGGTTCGGAGCCAGCCTTGATGGGTTGACCTGCCGCGATCGTTGCGTGCCCCAGTTTCTGTCCAGATGTGCGGTGCAGCACCGCCCGGATCCGCGCGCATTAATGGAGGCGATTGTGGATCATGTGGCTGCCTATCTCGCCACGGCCCTTGACCATGAGCGCTTTAAGCCGCTGGGAATGGCGACCGGAAGGACCATGGAACCCTTTTACGCGGCCCTGGTTCAGCGTCTGATGACATGGCCGGCGCCGCAGCTTGAACAGTTGAAGCGCTGCTGGCTGAGTTTCAACCTTGATGAATACGTTGGCCTGCCGCCAGGCGATAGCCGCAGCTTCGCCGCCTACATGCATGCCCAGTTGGGTTGTCATCTCGATCTTTCTCCCTGCCAGTTGCAGCTGCCGGATGGAACGGCCAAAGATCCTGCCGAGGAGGCGAGACGCTATGGATCTGCGCTGCATCACGCAGGGGGGATCGGCCTTCAGCTGCTGGGCCTAGGTGGTAACGGTCATGTGGGTTTCAATGAGCCGCCATCTCCAGCCGGCAGTCGCTGCCGCGTGGTGACGTTGCAGCAAGACACGCGAATTCAGAATGCCAGTGCTTTCGGGGGAAACTCCGAAGAGGTGCCTGAGCAGGCCATCACCCTTGGTCTGGATGAGATTCTTGCTGCCGATGAGATCCATCTGATCGTGACCGGAGCGGCCAAGGCGGAGATTCTGCGCACAGCGTTGCTGAACCCTTGTAGTGCCGACGTTCCCGCCAGCTGGCTGCAAAGCCACTCAAGCGTGCATCTCTGGGTAGATGATGCGGCCGGTGCCCATCTTCCGCTGTTGTTTTGAACCGCTGGCAGTTCTGGATTGACCGTGGCGGCACGTTCACCGATCTGGTGGCACGTCATCCTTCTGGCCAGCTGTTGGTGCGCAAAGTGCTGTCGGAGCAGCCGGACGCTCCCGGAGATCCGGCTGTTGCGGCCATGCGCGAGTTGATGGGGCTCACTCCGGAGCAGCGGATTGATCCTGGATTGATCGAGGAACTGCGTTTGGGCACCACCGTGGCCACGAATGCATTGCTTGAGGCAGCTGGTGAGCCTGTGTTGCTTGTGACCAATCGCGGTCTGGAGGACCTGTTGCTGATCGGTGACCAGCACCGTCAGCATCTTTTTGCGTTGGCAATTCCCGAGCCACCTTCGTTGCTGGCCGCCGTTGAAGAGGTCCCCTGTCGTCTGGATGCGGAAGGGAGGGAGTTGGAAGCACTGCGGCTCGACGATGGGTTCATGCAGAGGCTTGTGCGTCATCACGAGGCCGGGATCCGCTCTTGTGCCATCGCTCTGATGCATGCCTGGCGTGATCCTGTCCATGAAAAGGCTCTGGCGAAGCTGGTGCGAACCGCGGGGTTCAAGACGGTGGTCTGTTCCCATGAGGCCAGTCCATTGCCGCGCCTGGTTCCCAGAGGACAAACCACGCTGGTGGAGGCTGCCGTGAGGCCTGTGCTGTCCGCCTACCTGGCACAGGTCCAAGCCGCTTTGGGGGATCAGACCCGATTGCGGGTCATGACATCCAGTGGGGCTTTGCAGCACCCCAGTTCGCTGCTTGCCAAAGACACGATCCTGTCGGGTCCGGCCGGCGGCATGGTCGGAGCTGTTGCTGCCGCTCAACAAGCTGGCCTTGGTGCTTCCGCCCTGGTGGGTGTGGATATGGGTGGCACGAGCACGGATGTGTTTTGCCTGCCGGCGGGCGCTGCCGACCGGGAGTGGGAACGGAGTGCTGAAACGGAGATTGCCGGATTTCAGCTGACAGCGTCGCGGCTGCCGATCCACACCGTGGCGGCAGGAGGGGGATCGATTGTCAGTGGCGATGGCGGTCGCCTCACGGTGGGTCCACGCTCGGCAGGTGCTGACCCAGGCCCAGCCTGCTACCGCCGAGGTGGACCTCTGGCCATCACGGATTGTCATTTGCTGCTGGGCCGGCTTCAGGTGACTGCCTTCCCGGCGGTGTTCGGACCGGGCCTCGATCAGACTCCTGATCTTCAGGCGACCCGGGATCAGTTCCAGGCGCTTTCATCGCAACTGGGTCAGGCTCCCGAGCAGCTGGCCGAAGGTGCTCTTGACCTCGCTGTCGAGGCGATGGCGGGAGCGATCCGCCACGTGTCGCTGTTTCGTGGGCATGACATCCGTGGAGGTGCACTGATTGCCTACGGCGGTGCCGCAGGGCAGCTGGCTTGTCGCTTGGCCGAATCTCTGGGGCTGGGTCAGGTGCTGTTGCATCCTCTGGCGGGTGTGCTCTCGGCTTATGGCCTTGGGCAGGCCCGTCAGCGTCAGCTGCATCAGCGGTCGATCCGCCGTCCTCTGGATGCTGCTCTGCTCGCTCAGCTGCCCGCCATGGTCAGGTCGGATCTGAACACGGCGTTCCTGGAGCTGCAGAAGCTCACGGCAGCTTCCACAACAACACCAGAGCATCAGATCAGGCTTGAGCTGCGCGATGCCTCTTCGGAACAAGGGCTGATGCTCTCCCTGGTATCAGCTGTGGAAGAGCTGGATCAGGATCAGCTGGAAAGCTTGTTTGACCAGGCGCATCAACGTCGGTTTGGCTATGCGCCGCCTCGCATGGGTCCTCTGATCGCCGAACGCCTCGAGGTGGAGGTGCTGGATGCGATCGCGGAGAGCTCCTCGCCATCAACCTTTGAAGGTCATAGAACCGCAGCCACTGCATCGGTCACTCGATCAACCATTGTTCAGCGTGCTCGCGTTCATTGCAGAGAGCAGGGCTGGTGTGAGGTGCCTGTGCTGGAGCGATTGCAATTGAAGCGCGATCAGCCTCTATCGGGGCCCGCGCTCATCCTGGACCCCACGGCGGCCATCGTCCTGGAGTCAGGTTGGATGGCCAGGCTGCTGGTTGATGGCAGTGTGCTGCTCGAGGCTTCATCGAGGCCTGCCGCTGAACGGTCCTCTGCCGGGGGGGATGCCAGTGGAGTGAGTTCCGACCAGCACTCGGACCCAGATCCTGTTGATCTCAGCCTCTTCCATCACCGTTTCATGCAAATTGCTGAGCGCATGGGAGAGCGGCTGCGTCAGACCAGTCGTTCCGTGAATATGCGGGAGAGGATGGATTTCTCCTGTGCGCTGTTCGATGCACAGGGGGCGCTTGTCGCCAATGCTCCTCATATTCCCGTGCACCTGGGTTCGATGGGTGATGCGGTTGAGGATCTTCTCGGTCAGATCCGCCAAGGGGAGAGGCCTGCGTTGTCGGCCGGAGACACCGTGATCAGCAACGATCCATTCCATGGTGGCACCCACTTGCCCGACATCACCGCGATCACACCCTGCTTCGTGGAGGGAGACCCCGATCCCTTCGCCTATGTGGCCTGTCGCGGGCACCACTCGGATGTAGGCGGTCTGACACCAGGTTCGATGCCTCCCTTCAGCTCCAGCATTGAGGAGGAAGGTCTGCTGGTGCGCAATCACTTCTTGACCTCACGGGGAACACCCGATCGTTCGGCTTGGAATCAGTGCCTGGAGGGGGTCAGCTCACCTCCCAGAGACCCCGAACTGCTCTGGGCAGATCTTCAGGCCCAGGCAGCCGCCAATCATCTGGGGGCTGAACTGTTCGATCAGCTTCTGCAGCTTGAGGGCCGCCAGCGTGTTCGGCGCTATCTGCAGCACGTTCAGGACCATGCGGCGCGAACCGTTCAGAGGCTGATCGGCTGCTTTGAGGACAGGACCTTTGAGGTTGCGCTCGATAACGGTGCCAAGCTCAAGCTGGCCTTGACGATCGATCGGAAACGGCAACAGGCCTTGCTCGATTTCCGTGGGACAACTCCCCAGGGCACGCACAATTTCCATGCTCCACTGGCGGTGACCAAGGCTGCGGTTCTGTATGTGATCCGTTGTCTGGTTCAGGAGCCGATTCCCCTGAATGCCGGATGTTTCCGGCCATTAACCCTGATTGTCCCGGAGGAATCCCTGCTCAACCCCAGCGCATCGGCTGCAGTGGTCGGCGGCAATGTGGAAACCTCGCAGGCTCTCTGCAATCTGCTGTTTGCGTCGTTCGGAGTGATGGCCGCGGGCCAGGGAACGATGAACAACCTCACCTTCGGTGACGGGCGTCGGCAGTACTACGAGACCATCGCCGGAGGCGGAGGAGCAGGCAAGGGTTTCTCTGGATCATGCGGTGTACAGACGCATATGACCAACTCCAGGCTCACGGACCCGGAGATTCTCGAGCAGAGATATCCAGTGAGGTTGGAACGTTTCGGCTTCCGCCGAGGCAGCGGTGGAGCTGGTCGCTGGCGAGGAGGAGACGGCCTTGTGAGGGAGTTCCGCTTTCTGGAACCGATGACTGCAGCGTTGTTGTCTGGTTCCAGGACCGTCGCCCCTTTTGGTCTGAACGGTGGAGAACCAGGTGCAACGGGAACGGCTCTGTTAACCCGTCCTGATGGAACTGTGCAGGTGCTGGATGGTTGCGTGCAGCTTCAGGTCAAACCAGGGGATCGATTGCTGATCGCCACTCCCGGTGGCGGTGGCTTTGATCCAATCACTCGCTCAGCTCATCCCTCAGTTCGTTCTTCAATTCGAGGTTTGCGCTGACATTGCAGATGTCGTCGAGGTCCTCCAAGGCATCCAGCAACTTCAGACACTGTTGGATGTTGTCCTCATTGTCCGGTCTCACCTGAGTGAGAGGGTGCCAGTAGTGCGACCATTCCGAGACTCCCCAGCCTTGATCGCGGAGTCCGTTCTGGAGGGATTCGAGTGCTTCAAAGGGACCATGGACCAAGGCCTCTTCGCCGCTTCTGAGTTCATAACCATCGGCCTCCAGATTCAGCAGGCATTCCAGCAATGCCTCCTCATCAATGACTGGGCCCTGGAGGGTCACTTCACTGCGGTGCTGGAAGAGATAACTCACGCATCCGCTTTCACCGAGGTGGCCGCCATGTTTGCTGAACGCCAACCGCACAGCCGCTGCTGTGCGGTTGCGGTTGTCGCTAAGTGCCTCCACCAACACAGCCACTCCGCCCGGGCCGTAACCCTCGTAGCGGATTGATTCAAGCTGTTCCGTGTCACCAGCCTTGCCAGAGCCTTTGGCGATGGCACGTTCGATATTGCTCGCTGGTACGCCAGCGGCCTTGGCCTTGACGATCGCGGTGCGCAGCTGGAAATTGCCATCGGGGTCACTGCCCTGGCGTGCAGCCACCGTGATTTCGCGTCCGATCCGGGTGAACACAGCACCTCGCTTGGCATCCACCACCGCCTTGGTGCGTTTGATCTGGGACCATTTGCTGTGGCCTGCCATCGGATGCTTCGGCGTCCGTCTGCTTCAAAGCAAATTACTGAGGTTGCAGCATCAGCCCCGAGCTTCAAACACCACCTTCGGTTTCAGCCCATCTTCTGCATCGGGCACACCGAGTCCGAGCATGCGCCCACCCTCACTGAGAATGACTACAGCATCCGCCGTGCCGCTGATGCCTGTAGTGATCCTGCGCCCACAGCTCCAGTCCAGCTGTTCGCTGGCAGTGAGCAGGCGCTGAGGCAGATGCGGCAAGGCCAGCTCGGGTCTTAGCAAGGTGATTTCGCCTTGGCCGACCATGTCTGGAGCATCAGGCAGAGGTAGCGCCTGGTGGTCATGGAAGCCGAGGGCCTGGGTACGCCTGAGACTGGCCAGACAACCTCCGCATTCGAGTGCTGCTCCGAGATCTCTGGCCAGTGAACGGATGTAGGTGCCTGCTGAGCAGTGCACCTCCACGCTCAACTGGGCTAGTGCAGCGTCCCATCCCAAGAGATGCAGTTTATGAATGGTCACAGGCCGTGCTGCAAGCTCCATCTGCTCGCCGCGACGGGCTCTGGCATAAGCACGCTCACCATCCACGTGGACCGCTGAAACCTGAGGGGGCTGTTGGCGAATGGCTCCGCGGAACAGACTGAGTGCCTGATCCAGTGTTTCTGAGGCCAGATCGGGGACGGATTGTCTGGACAGTTCCTCACCTTGCAGGTCGTCGGTGTTGGTGCTGATCCCTAGCTGGATCACGCCTCGATAGGTTTTCTCACCAGGTAGGTACGGCAACAGTCGTGTCGCCTGTCCCACGGCGATCGGCAGCACGCCTGTCACCGCTGGATCCAGAGTGCCGCCATGACCAACCCTGCGGATGCCCAGCAGCCGCCTGATGCGTGCGACGCAGGCATGGGAGGTCAGCCCAGCAGGCTTGTCAATGACGGCGAAGCCGATAGGCGCAGTCAAGGTGCAAGCCATGTCCAGCTGTCGACTGTGGCACTTTGCCTTTGGCATCAGTGGGCTCGCACGTAGGTTTGCCCGGTCGCGTCCTGAAGCTCCATGCAGCCACTCAATGCCTCCGCTGGTGTGGATATTCAGGAGTTTCTCGAGAATGGCTTCTCCGTGAAGGAGCATCTGGCGTCTTATCTGTCGCTCTCAGCGGCGGATGTTGCCGAGCGATTGCCCCAGAGCACGGAGGATCTGGCGGCGATGCATCCGGGAGCTTTCGACCCCGAGCGAGCTGCTGATTTCTATGAGGACACCGTTGGCACCGGCCATTTGTTCGAATTGGCAGCATGGCATCTCAGCAGTGCCGACTACATCGCCGACACCCTGCGGTTGCAGCAGCAGTTTGCGCATGGTGACGTGCTTGATTTTGGAGGCGGGATCGGAACGCATGCTCTGGCTGCAGCGGGGCTGGAGAGCGTTCGGCATGTCTGGTTTGTCGATCTCAATCCACAGAACCGTGCATTCGTGCAGGATCGTGCGTTCCGTCTGGGACTTCAGGAGCGTGTGAGTGTCCATCGCGATCTCGACAGCCTTCCGGGGCGGCGTTTCGACACGGTGGTTTGCCTTGATGTGTTGGAACACCTCCCCGACCCCTCGGCGCAGCTCATGGAGTTTCACCGCCGCCTCACTCCCGGCGGTCGAGCCCTACTCAACTGGTATTTCTTCAAAGGGCATGACGGTGAGTACCCCTTCCATTTCGATGAACCGCAGTTGGTGGAGGATTTTTTCCTCTGCCTTCAGAGTCGCTTCCTCGAGCTGTTTCATCCCTTACTGATCACAACAAGGGTCTACCGTCCGCTTGAGAACGTCTAGCCGAAACTATCGATGCCACAGATCGCCGGACAAGGGCGCTTGCTGGTTCGCTTAATTGTGATCAAGAAGCTGCTGCTCGCCGGGGCTCTGTTCGCGATCAGCCTGGCCGCCGTGTTTGGTGATGTTCATTACGCCGAACTCTCTGATTTCGCCGAAACCTGGGGGAATGCGGACCGTCAATTCCTTTCTTCGCTGGCATCGAAGGGAACCCTGCTGGGCCCAACGCGTCTGATGCGTCTGGCCTTGGTCTCAGGGCTCTATGCCGCTTTGATCCTCCTAGCGGCCTGGGCTACCTGGGTTGGACGCCGCTGGGGCGAGTGGTTGCTTGTCGGGGTGCTCGGTCTCGCTCTGCCTCTGGAACTTGCGGATGCCCTGCATAAACAAAGCCCCAGAACATGGGTTGTTCTGGGGCTCACTGTGATTGGTCTTGTGTTGACAACCCGTCTGGCGCTGAGCTCGGAGCGGAGCCCGTGACGGTAGAGGTCGTTCTGGTCAGACCGCAGCTGTGATGTTGATGCGCTTGCGATTGCGCAGACCGCGCTTGATCGTCTCGAACTTCACGACGCCATCGGTCAGAGCAAAGAGAGTGTCATCTTTGCCGTGACCCACGTTGACTCCAGGCAGCACGGAGGTGCCGCGCTGACGGATCAGGATGGATCCGGCGGTGACGGATTCTCCGCCGTAAGCCTTCACGCCGAGACGCTTGGAATTGGAATCGCGGCCGTTACGTGTTGAACCTGTGCCTTTCTTATGAGCCATGGGGAGGGTTTTGAAGAGGAGAACGTTCGTTGAAGTGGATCTGGATGATCAGCTGATGGCTTTGCCACTGACGGAAATCGACTGAACCATGACTCTGGTCAGCTCCTGACGATGACCATTCTTGCGACGGGTCTTCTTTTTGGGGCGCATTTTGTAAACGATCACCTTGGGGCCGCGGCGGTGCGCCATCACCTTCAGCTCAACACTGGCGTCCTTGACATAAGGCTTGCCAAGAGTTGTGCCCTTGGAATCCTTCACTAAGAGAACGTTGTCGAGGGTGACGGTTGCGTCGACCTCAGCATTGAGCCGGTCGAGATCGTAGTAACGATTGGCCTGCAGCCAGAACTGCTGACCGGAGGCCTCGACGATTGCGTAGGCCCCTGTTTCGGGAGCTGCAGAGGTTTTGGAGCTGGTTTCGGCCATGTGCTGAGAGACGCGGTCAGGCTCGGACAAACCGATTTGGCCTGAACCGCAATCGAAAGACAAACAAAGATCCTCGGTGTTCTTAGTCCCTTTCGTCAAGATTCAGCTCAGGATCTTGTCGCGGTGGATGGCTCGTCCGGCACTCACGATCGCTTTGCTGCTTCAAACGAGAGATCTCGTTGAGGTTTGTTGTCAATGGCTGCCGGTGAATCGCTACTCACCCGTGGATCTCGGTGCCGTCGAATCTGGTCAGGGTGTTGTGGAACTGCTTTCCCGCCAGCGCGAAGCGGTGGATGCCGTTGTCATTGAGCAGTGCTTGCTGGACGACAAGACCCGTGATGCCCTCAGCAGCGAGGGTTTGTTGTTCCCCGCCGTGGTGGTGGGTGAGTTGATGGGTCGCGTGGATTACCACCCTGAAGAGCTCCATCTGCCAGGAGATCAGCTGGAGCAGCTTGGGTACAACGTTGATGCCTCCATTTCACGCTTCCTGCGCCAGGGCCAAAAGGATGCCAGGCCCGAAGACGGTGCTGAACAGAACGCCATGCCTGCGATGGAAGGCAGTGCCTGGAAGCTGTCCAGTCGTCTGCAGGAGCGCCTCGGCTATCTGGGCGTCTTCTACAAGCGAGACCCCTCGCGCTTTCTTGCCAATCTGCCTCCTGATGAGCAGCGGGACCTTGTTCAGTCGCTGCAGCGCACTTACCGGGACCTGTTGATCAGCTACTTCAGGGATCCGGCTGCGGCCAACCAGGCACTGGAGAGTTTCGTGAACACAGCCTTTTTCGGTGATCTGCCCATCACCCGAGCTGTGGAGATCCACATGAATCTCATTGACGACTTCTGGAAGCAGCTCAGACTTGAAGGGCATAAAAACGATTTTCTTCAGGACTATCGCCTCGCTCTGCTCGATGTCATGGCTCACCTCTGCGAGATGTATCGACGTTCGATCCCTCCTGAGGTCTCCCTGACACCCGCGGCCGGGGAACGTCGCGTTCTCACCGATCCGGAGGTGGCCCCATGAGCCCACGCAAGACTTACATCCTCAAGCTCTACGTGGCCGGCAACACGCCGAACTCCATGAGGGCGCTCAAGACTCTGCGCAACATCCTCGAGACGGAGTTCAAAGGCGTCTATGCCCTGAAAGTGATTGATGTGCTCAAAAATCCGCAGTTGGCGGAGGAGGACAAAATCCTCGCGACACCGACTCTGTCCAAGATCCTCCCGCCGCCGGTACGTCGGATCATCGGCGATTTGTCCGATCGCGAGCGAGTGCTGATCGGTTTGGACCTTCTCTACGACGAACTCACCGACAACAACCTCACCTCATCGTTGATGGATGCGTTGGAAGAGGCGGAGACAGGCGAATCAGATTCTTAAGCCTGCCCGTGCACTCGCAGGTGATGACTCGTTTTTTCCTTACCTTGCATCCATAAGAGCGTCGTTATGCAGATCTCCAGCTCCAGTGGTTCTCCACAGATGCAGGTTCAGAAGCTTCCGACAGGGATCGAAGGTTTTGATGATGTGTGTCATGGCGGCCTTCCTATCGGTCGCAGCACGCTGATCAGCGGTACCTCCGGTACCGGCAAAACGGTTTTCTCTCTTCATTTTCTGCACAACGGCGTCGCCCACTTCGACGAACCAGGGATCTTTGTCACCTTCGAAGAGTCGCCGCTCGACATCCTCCGCAATGCCGCCAGCTTCGGTTGGAATCTGCAGGAGATGGTTGAACAGGACAAGCTATTCATCCTTGATGCTTCTCCCGATCCCGATGGTCAGGATGTGGCCGGAAGTTTCGACCTGTCCGGTCTGATCGAGCGGATCAACTACGCCATTCGCAAATACAAGGCGAAACGGGTCGCGATCGATTCGATCACCGCGGTGTTTCAGCAATACGACGCTGTGTTCGTTGTCCGTCGCGAGATCTTCCGTCTGATTGCTCGTCTCAAGGAAATCGGCGTCACCACCGTGATGACCACAGAGCGCATCGACGAATATGGGCCGATTGCTCGCTATGGGGTTGAAGAGTTCGTCTCCGACAACGTGGTGATTCTGCGCAATGTGCTCGAAGGAGAACGCCGGCGGCGCACCGTGGAGATTCTCAAGCTGCGCGGCACCACGCACATGAAGGGAGAGTTCCCATTCACGATGGGTGCGCATGGGATCAGCATCTTTCCGCTTGGTGCCATGCAACTCACCCAGCGCTCCTCCAATGTACGGATCAGTTCGGGCGTTCCCCGTCTTGATGAGATGTGCGGCGGGGGGTTCTTCAAAGACTCGATCATTCTCGCCACCGGAGCCACGGGCACTGGCAAGACCCTGCTGGTCTCGAATTTCATCGAGGATGCGTGCCGCAATAAAGAACGCGCCATCTTGTTCGCTTATGAGGAGTCGCGTGCCCAGCTGCTACGTAACGGCACTAGCTGGGGCATTGATTTCGAACAGATGGAGCAGGACGGGCTGCTCAAGATCATCTGCGCTTATCCGGAATCGACAGGCCTCGAGGATCACCTGCAGATCATCAAGACGGAGATCAGTCAGTTCAAGCCTTCACGGATGGCGATTGACTCCTTGTCTGCCCTCGCTCGCGGCGTCAGCCATAACGCCTTCCGTCAATTCGTCATCGGTGTGACCGGATACGCGAAACAGGAAGAAATCGCTGGTTTCTTCACGAACACCTCAGAGGAGTTCATGGGCAGCCATTCGATCACTGACTCACACATCTCCACCATTACCGACACGATTTTGCTCTTGCAGTACGTGGAGATCCGTGGAGAAATGGCCCGTGCCGTCAACGTGTTCAAGATGCGTGGTTCCTGGCATGACAAGGGCATCCGTGAGTTCGTGATCACCGGCAACGGTCCGCAGATCAAGGATTCCTTCTCCAACTTTGAACGGATCATTTCTGGGGTGCCGAATCGGGTCAGCAGTGATGAGCGCAGTGAGCTCGCGCGCATCGCCCGCGGCGTCGCTCCCGACGCCTGATCAGCTTTCTGTGTTCTGCGTCAAAGCCAGGCGTTCGTCGTCACTTTGTCGTTCAGCTTTCCACCTCAACTCCTCAGGATCTTCCTGAGCTAGCGGCAGCTCAAACCAAAATGTGGTGCCAACGTCAGGCTCACTTGCCATTGAGATCATGCTGCCGTGTTTTTCGAGGATGCCTCGAACGATCGACAGTCCAAGGCCAGTGCCCACCTCGGTGTGAACAGCATTCTCAACCCGGTAAAACCGCTCAAAGATGCGTTGCTGGCTTTCTTCACTGATGCCATAGCCGGTGTCACAGACTTCAACCCGGATCTTCGGCAATGGTGAACTCAGAGTGCAGGTGGGCCCATCGTTGCTGTGGATCTCTGCTTCCGAAGGTGTCATCTGACAGCTGTCTGGCCAGGTGTAAGCCCTGACCGTTAATCGCCCGCCGCTGCGACTGAACTTCAGAGCATTACCGATCAGATTGTCCAGCACCTGCAGGATCAGGTCCCAGTTACCCAGAACATCGGGGAGGTCGCGGTCAGCTTCCAGGCTCAGCTCAACCTGCTTGTCGCTGGCGTTGAGTTGATAGCTGCGCAGGGCTTGCTCCAGGCCAGGACGGAGATCGACTGGAGAAAACTGCACAACGCGATTGGATTCCAGCCTGGACAGATCGAGAACGTCGTTCACGAGTCGGGTGAGGCGATCTGTCTCCGAATTGGCAACGCCCAGAAATTCTTTTCGATCCTCTTCGCTGAGCTGGTCTCCCATGTCGTGGAGAGTCTCCACGTAACTCTTGATGTTGAACAACGGTGTGCGTAGTTCGTGGGAGACGTTGCTGATGAAACGGCTCTGAGCGGCATTCAGCTCCACTTCCCGTGTGAGGTCCTGGATGGTGACGGCGATGCCCTTGAGGGTGTCGCCGCTTGGTTCGCGCACCGCCTGGATCACGAAACGCAGGGTCCTCGGTGGATCGCCAACACTGCTGCGCAGCTCATTGGTGTCCGTTTGCTTCGAGAACACGGCATCGAGCGGATCATGCAGTTCAACGGACAGCAGTTCCGGCAGCTCATTGAGAAAGTCTTGGCCCTCGAGATTGCGACCTTCCCAGCGGAACAAGCGTCGCGCCGTCGGGTTGACGAGCACGATGCGACCATCACCGTCGAGCAGTACCGCGCCGTCGGCCATGGTGGCGATCAGCGACGCCTGCTTGACCTGAGCTGCCTGTAGTTCTTCGATGTTCGCGGCGTCATAGTCCTGCAGCTGTGAGGCCATGGCGTTGAAGCCATCCAACAGTTCTCCTAATTCGCCACCCATCGGCAGGCCGATGCGAGCGCGGAAGTCACCATCACCAATCGATCGGACGCCTCTCAATAGCTCCTTGACCGGACGCGTGATGGTCAGCGCGTTAAAAACAGCGCCCAGAATCACTAGAACCCAGATTGAGATGAACACAGCCACCGTGACCTCACGGGTGAGGGCGGCACTGGCGAGAGCGGTCTCATTAGGGTTTACGCCAAGAGCCAGCACGCCGAGGTAGTTGTTGTTCTCCACCAACGGCACGAACACATCCGTGACTTGCCCCTGAGGAGTCATGTGCTGGCGGACCAGCGGATTCTGAGTTCGGTTGCGCAGTTCATCAGGCAGTTCCAGACGCCGGCTCAGGCGTAGATCTGCATTGCTGGCATCATCACTGCCGCTGACGGGAATACCCAGATAGACAATGCCGTCAGGGTCGGCGAAAAAGATGTAGCGGAGGCTTCTGCTCGAGCGCCAGAAGGTTTCTGTGACATTGGCGAGTTCGCGATCACGACCTTCAGCCACCAGCTCGCTGACATTGCCCGCCAACAGCAGGCCTAGATCCCTCGCGTAACGGGTGTCGTTCATCGCCGTGTCGCGCTGAATTCCATTCAGAGCGAAGAAGGTGATGCCCGTCATCATCAGGCTCACCACCAGGGTGGCCACAGCTAGCAGTTTGGTCTGAAGGCTGAATTCGGCCCACCAGGAGCGGGCCTGCGGCCAAAACCCCCTCGTGGTTGTTTGCTCAGCTCCGGCGATTGGAGTTGCCCATTCCGCAGGGGCCTCGTTCTGAGCCGTGGCTGGATCGCTGGCCATTCCGCCGAATCACATCGACCTAGCCTAGGACCGGCGCACCTGGTGACCGATGTCGCGACGGAACTGCATCCCGTTGAATCGCACCAATGCGAGTCCTGCGTAGGCGCTGGCGAAGGCTTGATCAAAGTCTGCCGCTTGAGCGACCTGCGTTAGTACCCGTCCTCCGGCAGTCACCACCTGGCCATCGTCCTGACGATGTGTACCGGCATGAAACAGTTGCCGCTGTTGGTCGGGATCAGGCTGCAGCTGAATGAGATCTCCCTTGCGTGGAGTCTCGGGATAGCCCTCAGCGGCTGCGACAACACAAGCGCTGCATGTTTTGGCAACCGAGAGTTCGGGTGCCTGATCCAGGCATCCGTAGGCGCAGGCCTGCAGAACCTTCGCGAGTTCAGGACCCATCAGGGGCATCAGGGTCTGGCATTCAGGATCACCGAAGCGACAGTTGAATTCGATTACCTGGGGCCCCTGTTGGGTCAGCATCAGGCCGGCATAGATCACTCCCCTGTACTGGATTCCCCGTTCTTTCAGGGCCTGAAGAGTGGGTTCGAGCACAAGCTGCTGCACCTGATCGAGCCCGGCCTGATCAAGCAATGGAGCGGGTGCGTAGGCGCCCATGCCTCCGGTGTTCGGTCCCCGATCGCCCTCGAGCAGCCGCTTGTGGTCTTGAGCCGGCGGTAGTAGCACCATTCGATCGCCATCGCACAAAGCGAAAACGGACACCTCAGGACCTTGAAGGCGTTCTTCCAGAACCAGCCGCTCGCCTGCGGAGCCGAAGTGTCCAGCAAAGGCCTCACGGATCGCTGCGGCGGTTTCTTCGAGGGTTTCGGCGACAGTCACTCCCTTGCCGGCTGCTAAGCCATCGGCTTTCACCACCAGTGGTCGTTGCAGCTCTTCCAGCAGCTCCAGCCCCTCACTGGCGCTCGTGACAGTCCAGTGCCCCGCGGTGGGAATTTTGGCTTCGAGCATCAAAGCCTTCGCCCAGGACTTGCTCGCTTCCAGTTGGGCTCCTTCGGCGCTGGGGCCAAACACCACCAGCCCTGCATCTCGTAAACGATCGGCCACCCCGGCGGCCAGGGGTGCTTCCGGTCCGATCACTACCAGATCGATCGCCTGCTCCCTGCAGGCTTTGATCAGGCCCGCGGCATCCTGTTCCCCAACCGCTAGCGATTTGCAGTCGTCGAGGTCTTCGGTTCCTCCATTTCCAGGAGTCACCCACACAGCTTCAACTTCTGGGCAGCGGCGGAAGGCCCAGGCCAAAGCCTGTTCACGGCCACCACCACCCACCACGAGCAAATGACGGAGCGGAGGCAGGGTCTGAGGACGGGAGTTGGAATGGGCCATGGAGGCAAGCGTTTCGGGCGGAGGCCCTTAGGTTTGAACGTCCCTCCGCTGTTGTTGATGGCGGAGAGATCGTTCCATCTTTGTTGAACGCCTTCCGGCCCATGGGTTTGCTCCCTCTGCCTCTTTCACTTCTCTTGGCGGCGGTGCCAGGCTCTGCCGGGCCTGGCTCCTTGGTGTCGCTCCAATCCGCAGCGCCAATGCCTCAGCAGGCCTTTGAGATTGTGCTGATCGAAGGAGGTCTTGCTGATCTGAAACTGGCCTGCGAGCAGTCGGCCAGCTTTGGAGCCAATGAACGTCTCCAGTTGCTGCGTGATCGACTGATGCTGGTTGCGCCAGCCCCGCAGACATTTGATGTGGTGATGGCCAATGCCAGGGCTCTGATGTCCTGCAAGGCGCCAGATAGCGCACAGGTGGTCCTCAGTCGCTACGGACCCGGTCCAGGTCCTCGCCGTCGGGATTGGTTGCTGTTGTCCTGGCAGGCTGCCAGTGCGGCATTGGACCAGGAGCGCATTGTCCTGGCGCTGTTGCGTTTGGCAGAAGGAGATCTCACCAGGCTTGATGCGGAGCAGCTTGTGGTGGGTCTGGATGGGCAAGGAATGCCCACCACTCGATCAGCTCTTGATCTTCTGGCCGAAGCGCAGATCGCCTCCGGGCAGCCCGATCAGGCTGCGATCACCTTGCTTGCCGGGCGGACGACAGGGGTCATTGCGGCACGTCGGCTGGGTCTCGCGGCTGAACTGCTGGGTGTGATGGATTCCGAACGCAGCGCATCGTTGATCGAGGCGGCTCTCGATCAGGCGGCGGCTAGGCAAGCCTGGAACCAGGCGGAGGACTTGCTGCGGTTGCAGCTGCGACTTGAGCTTGCCAGTGGCGGCAGCGGTGATCGTCCCCGGGAACGTCTGCGACGGCTGGCAACCAGGGTGGATGATCGCTTCACTCTGTTGGATCTTGATCAGGATCTGCCAGGAGTGTCTCTCGAGAAACGCCAGCAGCTGCAGCAGGAACTGCGTTCTCCACGGGCACCGGGTGGCCACGCCGCGCTGGGAGAATCACCATCACCTGAAGCCGGCGCGACCGGCGTCAACGAGCAGCCATGACCATTCCCCACGGCGACCTTCTCTACGAGGGCAAAGCCAAGCGCATTTATGCCGGTTCAAGCGACCAGCAAGTATTGGTGGAGTTTAAGAACGATGCCACTGCTTTCAATGCTCAGAAAAAGGCTCAGCTGGCAGACAAGGGGCGTCTCAACTGCAGGATTTCAGCCTGTTTGTTCGAAGTGCTGGAGCGGGCGGGAATTTCCACCCATTACTGCGGAATCGCTGAGGAGACTTGGATGGTTGTCCAGCGCGTCGAGGTGATTCCAGTTGAGGTGGTGCTGCGCAACATCGCGACCGGCTCGCTTTGTCGCGAGACGCCGATCGCACAGGGCACAGTCCTTGAGCCGGCTTTGCTCGATCTGTATTACAAGGATGATGGTCTCGGAGATCCGTTGCTGACGGATGCTCGCCTAGAGCTGCTTGGTTTGGTTTCCACTGAGATGCGTGGACGGATCGAGGTGCTCGCCAGAAAAGTCAATGCGGTGCTGATTCCTTTCTTCAAGGAAATCGGCTTGCAGCTGGTGGATTTCAAACTTGAGCTTGGACTGAATGCGGCCGGTGAGCTGCTTGTGGCTGATGAGATCAGCCCTGATACCTGTCGGCTCTGGGACCTGTCGTGCATGGATGCCGAGGAGCGCATTCTCGACAAGGACCGATTCCGTAAGGACCTAGGTGGAGTGATCGAGGCCTACGGGGAGGTCTGCAAACGGGTACAAGGGGCCTGCCCGACACCCCACAACTGCAGTTAAGTTCAGCGACGTTTGTGGCCGGCCCGGCCGACTTCCGTCTCCCCAATGGTCGCTTTCTCCTCCAGCCGAACCAAGAACGCCGTTCGGCGAGGTGCAGTGGGGTTTGCCCTCGCTCTGCCCTTGATTAGTGGCCTGCCCCTTCAAGCCCAGGCTGAAGATATTCAGGTGGCTGCTGAGGCAGAAGCGGTTGATCCACAGGGTGTAGAGGCAGAGATAACGGAAGAGCAGATCGAGGTCGAGCAGATTGAGCTCACCCCCGACCCTGCAGCAACACCTGTTGCCGAGCCGATTGACGAAGGGCCTGAATTGCCCAGGGTGCTGATCACCGAGGTGATCATTGAGGGCATCGATGGACACCCCGAGCAGGAGCGTCTCGAGCTAGCTGCTTACGACGCCATGCGTGTACGACCTGGTAGCCGGGTGACGAGGGAGGAACTGAAGCTTGATCTCGATGACATCTACGCCACCGGATGGTTTTCAGACGTGCGCATTGAGCCGGTCAACGGTCCCTTGGGTGTTCAGCTTGCTGTTCAGGTGCTGCCCAATCCTGTGATGACTGAGGTTGTTCTCGAGCCTGAGGACAACAAGATTGAGTCCCAGGTTATTGAGGACACCTTCAGTTCCGATTACGGCCGCACGCTCAACCTCAATGAGTTGCAGCTGCGCATGAAGCAGCTGCAGAAGTGGTACGCCGATCAGGGTTATTCACTCGCCCGTGTGAGTGGGCCCACCAGGGTGAGTCCTGATGGCGTCGTGCAGCTGAAAGTGCTGATCGGCAGCGTCGCGGGTATCGAGGTGAAATTCATCAACAAGGAAGGGGAAGACACCAACGAAAAAGGAGAGCCGATTAACGGCAAGACCAAGCCTTGGGTTGTGAGTAGGGAGATCTCCATCAAGCCAGGCGAACCCTTCAATCGCAATCAGCTCGAGAGCGACATCCGGCGTTTGTACGGCACCTCGCTGTTCAGTGATGTGAAGGTGACCTTGAGACCTGTGACTGGTGAGCCAGGTTTCGTCACCATCGTTCTCGGTATCGTCGAGCAGTCCACTGGCTCGCTTTCAGGCGGTCTTGGTTACAGCCAAAGTCAGGGTGTCTTTGGTCAAATTCAGCTTTCCGACAGCAATCTGTTTGGGCGAGCCTGGGACCTGGCACTCAATGTCACTTACGGTCAGTTCGGCGGGCTTGCGAACCTCACCTTCTCCGACCCTTGGATCAAAGGAGACAGCCACCGCACCTCTTTCCGAACTTCCGTATTTCTGAGCCGAGAAGTTCCTCAGGTCTTCCAGAGCCAGAACGACGGAGATATTCTCAGCCTTAAGGATTATGAGAATAACAATTCCAAATACGCTTATTCAATCGATTCCAGCAACAATCCTGCTGACAGTCGCTTCAACAATGTCAGCCAGGCTGGTAATGAGTTCCCCAATACAAGTTGGTTCGACTACGAGGGTGACTCAATCGCGCTTGAGCGGATAGGCGGCAATGTTATTTTTTCGCGTCCTCTCAATGGTGGTAACCCGTTTAAGAAGGTGCCCTGGCAGGTCCTGACAGGATTGAATCTCCAGGCGGTTCGCCCGATTAACTACGCCGGTGATACCAGGCCATACGGGGTTCCAAATAGAAAGATTGAGAATGACCGAATCGATAATGATGAGATTATCTGTACTTCTTTTAATTGTGCTGAGCAAAATACGCTAGCCAGTATTCGTTTTGCGACTACCTACAACACATTGAACGACGGTCGCAATCCGACCTCAGGCAACTTCTTCAGCTTTGGCACTGAGCAGTATCTCTCGATTGGCGAGAACTCTCCAACCTTCAATCGCATCCGAACGAGTTACACCCATTTCATTCCTGTGAAATGGCTGAAGTTCGCCAAAGGCTGTCGTCCCAAGGAGGGTGAACCAGAAAACTGCCCTCAGGCGCTGGCTTTCCAAATTAAGGCTGGCACCGTAATTGGTGATTTGCCTCCCTATGAAGCCTTCTGTCTGGGTGGATCCAATTCAGTTCGTGGCTGGTTCGATTGTGATTTGGCCGTCGGTCGCAGTTTCGGAGAAGCAACCATTGAATATCGCTTCCCCATCTTCAGCATCTTCGCTGGTGAAGTGTTTATTGACGCAGGTACCGATTTCGGCTCTCAAGCCAATGTCCCTGGTAAACCTGGCGAGCTGCTCGACAAACCTGGATCGGGTGTTTCTCCAGGCGTTGGTGTGATCGTCACCACGCCCGTTGGACCTCTGCGTCTGGAGGTTGCCAGTCAAAACTTCACTGGAGAGTACCGCTTCAATCTTGGCGTCGGTTGGAAATTCTGATGGGCTTCTGGCCTCAGGATTACGACGGAGCCTGGACCCTGGAGGGACCAGCCAGCCGCAGTGGCATCGGCCTGCACAGCGGTGATCAGGTCTCCGTAACCCTTCAGCCTTCGCCTCAGCCGGGCGTCTGGGTGAGCTGGCCAGCTAACGGCGGTGAGCCGCTCAAGCTCAAGCCTTCTCAGGTGCGAGACAGTCCGCTTTGCACCACCCTTGAGCTGGGTGATCGCAAACTCGCCACGGTGGAACATCTGCTCGCAGCCATCGCCGGGTGTGGTCTCACGCACGTGCACCTCGAAGTTGAAGGCAGCGAGATCCCCCTCTTGGACGGCTCTTCTCAGGGATGGGTGGAAGCCATCGCTGAGGCTGGTCTTGCCCCGGCATCAACACCTGCTCCCGCTCGGCCGCAACTGCAGCAACCGATCGCTCTGCATCGAGGCAGCAGTGTGATCACTGCTACTCCTGCTGAACAGTTCATGCTGGTGGGTGTGATTGATTTTCCCCAGCCGGCCATCGGTCGTCAGCAATGTGCCCTGGAACTGACGCCAGAGAGCTTCGTGGCAGAGATCGCTCCAGCCCGCACCTTCGGCTTCCGTGAGCAGGTGGATCAACTGCGTGCAGCGGGGCTGATTCAAGGTGGAGCACTCGATAATGCCCTGGTCTGTGATGGCGACCAATGGCTGAATCCACCTCTGCGCTATCCCGATGAGCCGGTGCGCCATAAGCTTCTGGATCTGATCGGTGATCTGGCCCTTGTGGGTTTTCCGCGGGCGCAGGTGCTGGTCTACCGCGGCTCCCATGGTCTGCATACCGACCTGGCAGCGGTCCTGGCCGATCGATCCGATGCTCAGCGCTGAAACGATTTGACTTCTTCCTCCGCTACCGCCGCAGCTCAGCCTCTGCTTACCGCGGAGCAGATCATGGGTCTGCTCCCCCATCGCTATCCCTTCGCGCTTGTGGATCGCGTTCTGGAGCATGTGCCCGGTGAAAAAGCAGTGGCCATCAAGAACGTCACGCTCAATGAGCCTCAGTTCCAGGGCCATTTCCCGGGGCGCCCGTTAATGCCCGGGGTGTTGATCGTCGAGGCCATGGCACAGGTGGGCGGCCTGATCGTCACCCAGATGCCCGATCTGCCTAAAGGTCTGTTTGTGTTTGCTGGTATCGATGGCGTTCGCTTCCGCCGTCCGGTGATTCCCGGTGATCAGTTGCTGATCACCTGTGAGCTGCTGAGTCTCAAACGCAAGCGTTTTGGCAAGGTAAAGGCGGAGGCCACGGTGGATGGTCAGCTGGTCTGCTCAGGCGAGCTCATGTTCTCGCTGGTTGACTGAGCATGATGAGTGAACAGCGATCCCCCGCCGTGACTGCTGAGGACCGTCCTCCCCAGATTCATCCGCTTGCGGTGGTCGATTCCCGTGCTGAGCTCGCCGCCGGTGTCGTGATCGGTCCTGGTGCCGTTGTGGGTCCTGATGTCCGCATCGGCTCAAACACCTGGGTCGGGCCTCACGCGGTGCTTGATGGTCGACTTGTGATCGGCGACCACAACAAGATTTTCCCCGGTGCTTGCCTCGGGCTGGAGCCTCAGGATCTCAAGTACAAGGGAGCTCCGACAGAGGTGGTGATCGGACATCACAACACCATTCGTGAATGCGTCACGATCAATCGGGCGACGGACGAGGGTGAGCAGACCCGCATCGGAGACCACAACCTGTTGATGGCCTATTGCCATCTGGGACACAACTGCCTTCTGGGCAACGGCATCGTGATGTCCAACGGCATCCAAGTTGCCGGTCATGTTCTGATCGAGGACAAGGCTGTGATCGGTGGATGCTTGGGAATTCACCAGTTCGTGCAGATCGGCGGGATGGCCATGGTTGGAGGCATGACAAGGGTGGACAGGGATGTGCCTCCCTATTGCCTTGTTGAGGGTCATCCTGGAAGGGTGCGCGGCCTCAACCGTGTGGGTCTGCGCAGGCGCGGACTTGATCGCAAGGATCAGGGTCAGGAAATCAAGCAGCTTCAGGATGTTTGGGCACTGCTCTATCGCTCAGACCACGTCATCGCTGAGGGCCTGCGGCTGGCCCGTGAGCAGCCCCTGATGCCTCTGGCCGATCATCTCTGCTCCTTCCTCGAGGGATCGATCAGTCAGGGACGGCGTGGCCCCATGCCTGCTGTCGGTGGCCGCTGATGGTGCGTGTGCTGATCAGCACCGGTGAGGTGTCTGGTGATCTTCAGGGAAGCCTTCTGGTTCAGGCTCTTCATCGCCAAGCTCGCCTGAGGAGCCTCGATCTCGAGGTGCTTGCCCTGGGGGGACCACGGATGCATGCAGCCGGTGCGGAACTGCTTGCCGATACGGCTCCACTGGGTTCGATCGGTCTGCTGGAGCATCTCCCCCAGGTCATGCCGACGTTGAAGCTGCAGTCGCGTGTCAATAAGCAGCTCAGTGCTAGGCCTCCCGATGCAGTGGTGCTGATTGACTACATGGGCGCCAATGTGCGTCTGGGCAAGCGTCTGCGCCGCAAATTGCCTGAGGTGCCGATCACCTACTACATCGCCCCACAGGAATGGGCTTGGCGCATGAATGACAACGGCACGAGCAGCCTTTTGTCTTTTACCGATCGCATCCTGGCAATCTTCCCCCAGGAAGCATCCTTCTATGCATCCCATGGTGCGCAGGTCACCTGGGTTGGTCATCCTCTGCTTGATCTTGCTGCAGGCAAGCCCGACCGCGCTGAGGCTTGTCGACAGCTCGGTCTTGATCCGAAAGGACGGCTGCTGTTGCTGATGCCCGCATCCAGGCCGCAGGAGCTGCGATATTTGATGCCAGCGCTTGTTGAGGTGGCTGCACGTTTGCAGGCACGTGATCCCCAGCTGATGGTGATGGTGCCTGCAGGCCTCAGTCGGTTCGAGCGTGACCTGCAGGAAGGGCTTGCAGCCGCCGGTGTGCATGGACGGGTTATTCCAGCCGCTGATGCGGATGCGCTGAAACCGGCCCTGTTCAGCGCGGCGGATCTCGCGCTTGGAAAGTCGGGAACAGTGAATATCGAGCTGGCTCTACAAGGGGTGCCCCAGGTGGTGGGGTACCGGGTGAGCCGGTTGACGGCCTGGGTGGCGCGCAATGTGTTGGGCTTCCATGTGGATCACATTTCGCCTGTGAACCTGCTGCTCAATGAGCGTCTGGTTCCCGAATTTGTGCAAGAAGACTTTGCTGCCGACCAGTTGCTTGCCCAAGCCATTCCGCTGTTGGAGAACCCTGAAGCGCGCCAAACGATGCTGAGTGGCTATGAACGATTGCGCCAAACGCTTGGGGAGCCGGGAGTGACCGATCGCGCTGCTGCCGCCATTCTCGATCAGCTGTCTACTTGAGCTCGCTTGTGATTCAGATCCTCTTGTCGATGGTTGTGGGAGCTCTGCTCCTGGTCTCACCTGCTTCAGTGCTTGCTGAGGAGCAGGGTGCCGTGCTGGCTGGGGGCTGTTTCTGGTGCATGGAGAGTGATCTGGAGAAACTTCCAGGAGTGATCTCGGTGGAAAGCGGCTACAGCGGCGGCAGTGTTTCCGAGCCGACTTACAACCAGGTGAGTGCTGAAACCACCGGGCATCAGGAGGTGGTGGAAGTGCTGTTTGACTCCGAACAGATCAGTTATCCGAAGCTTCTCCAGTCGTATTGGCGCAATGTGGATCCCCTCGACGGTGCAGGTCAGTTCTGTGATCGCGGCGACTCCTACCGACCGGTGATCTTCACCGGTGATGATCAGCAGACCAGCGAGGCTCTTGCCAGTCAATTAGCAGCTGCCAAGGAGCTCGGTGTGTCTGAATCCGCTCTCAAGGTGGAGATCAAACCTCTTGAAAAGTTCTGGCCTGCTGAGGATTACCACCAGAATTTTGCCGAATTGAATTCAGTGAAGTACAAGTACTACCGCTGGGCTTGCGGACGAGATAAACGCCTCGATGAGGTCTGGGGTGACCTAGCTCGCAGCGGAGATGCTTGGACGAATTGATAGTTGTCGACAGCGGGGCGCATCAACTTCTGATGGTTTGATTGCGGGAATCTGAGGAAATTCTGTAGCGATCGTTGCGCTCCGATTCAGAAACTTCTCAGTGAAGGTGCGGGTTTTACGCCATCGACGATACAGATTGGGCTGCGTACCATTCCGAAGTGAGTTGTGAAAGGTCTGTATGTATCTGCTGACCATCAAAGACGGTCTCGTGACGCGTCATGTTGGTCCGTATCCATCCCCGAAACAGGCTTCCGACGATTTAGATCGCGTCATGGCCAGTTGTTCGGAGAGGGCACGCTGGCAGATTCATGCGCTCGAAAATCCTCGCTCTCTGACGATGGTTGCTGCGTCCTGAGAGAGATCAGGTTCTGAAGAGTCAGATCATTCGGCTTCTCAATCCTGCGTTTCTGGCCTTGTTTTTTGGCGCCCGGGATAACCACGTAGAAGTCCGGATTCGATCATCAGCCCTACGCCCGCGTTAATGGCGATCAGGCTTAGCGTGCCGTACCACCACCAGGGACCACCGTCGCTTCCCGCGAGCTGGAGTGTTCTGCGGCTGACGGCCTCCCCGAACAGGCATAGACCTGCCGGAAATAGCAAAACACCCAGCTGGGCGCGTACATACCAGCGAAGAGGGCTGGAGGCCATGCAGCTTGATCGGCTTAGAGATGAATTTAGGCCTCGGCGGTTGAGGCCTGTTTCATGACCCAGTTCACCAGCGTGCGTACCCCGTAGCCAGTGGCGCCGGAGGGATTCATTCCGCGACCTTTGTCACTCCAGACCGTTCCGGCAATGTCGATGTGGGCCCAGGGAATGCCGGCATCCACGAACTCTTTGAGGAACAGGGCGGCGGTGATAGATCCACCGGGGCGAGGTCCGGTGTTCTTCATATCGGCCAGCAGCGATTTGAGGCCTTTGCGATAGGAGCTGTGCATCGGCATGCGCCAGAGTCCTTCTCCGGCATCGCTTGCAGCGGTTTCCAGATCACTCGAGAGCGCATCATCCGGGGTCCAGAGTCCGGCGATCTCATCACCGAGGGCGACCACGCAAGCACCTGTGAGTGTTGCCAGATCAACAATGGCGTCGGGCTTGAGCTTGGAGGCATACACCAGGGCATCGGCGAGGGTGAGGCGTCCCTCCGCATCGGTGTTGTTGATCTCGATTGTGGTGCCGTTGGATGCAGTGACGATGTCGCCGGGGTGAACCGCGGAGCCGTTGATCATGTTTTCGCAGGCGGCCACCACCATGTGCACCTCCACTCCTGCAGGGCGCAGCTCAGCAATGCTGCGCATCGCTCCGAAGACCGACGCGCTTCCGCCCATGTCGAACTTCATCATGTCGATCTGGGCGGCACCGACCTTGAGGTTGTATCCGCCGGAATCGAAGGTGAGTCCCTTGCCCACCAGAACCAGTCGTTTCTTGGCGACTCCGCTGGGCCGATAGGTGAGGTGGATGAATTTAGGAGCCATGTCCGAGCCCTGGCAGACCGACAGGTAGGAGCCCATGCCTCGCTCCTCGCAGTCGGAGCGTTCGAGCACGGTGAGCTCAAGACCATGCTCATGGGCCAGAGCTGCCGCGGTGCGGGCGAGTTCCTCCGGGGTGACGCTGTTGGGTGGTGCCGCCACCAGTTCCCTGGCCAGCTCCACGCCGGCGCAGATCGGATGAACTGTTTCCAGCGTCTGCGTCAGGCCCGCTGGCCATTGGCCCAGCAGCTCCACCTGTTCCGGCCGTGGGCTGGGTTCGGGCTTGCTGCGAAAGCGCAAGTCGCTGTAGAGCGCCAGGCGCACAGCTTCAGCAGCGGCAGTGGCATCAGCGATGGGGTCTACGGATCCCCACGGCAGCAACAGCCCAAGGGAGCCTCCCTGCCCCTGTGCTGCGCGGGCGGCGGCCGCTGCGGCCATGCGCAGGCTGTCGCGTTCGATGGATCCGGCCTCTCCCAGCCCCAGCAGCACCAGGGTGGTGCAGTCACCGCGCAGCAATTGAAGGCTGGCTAAGTCACCACTCTTACCTGTGAAGGGCTTCTGCTTCAGCCACTCCTTCAGCTGAATGTTGAAGCGCTGTTCCATCGCCTCCACCAGGCATTGGGGATCGTCCTGGGGTATGCCGAGCGCCAGAACCGAACCACTCCAGGCCTCAGGGGTGGCCGGAGAGAGGGAGATTTTCATGGAGAGCTGATGCCTGAGCCGTTGCCTGAACCGATGCTAGGAGCTGTGCTCAATCGGCTTGAAACGGCGTGGCCCAGCGATCGCGCGTTTCCTTGTTGAACGGCGGCTGCCAGCGACGGATCAGGGTCTGTTCCAACTGCCGCCGCGCCTTGGTGGCTCTGGGCACATCGCCCCAGAAACGAATGCTGGTTCTGCAGCTCAGACCGCAGTGCACGCAGGCTTCCTGATAAGCCGCGAGGTAAGCCTTGCAATCGTGCTCCCCCTTCCAACGCCGATCGGCCGCCATGGTTTCTCCGATGTAAAGCAGGATCGGGTGTTTCAGGCCGGCGGGTCGATCCATGACCCAGTACAACGCCGCCCCTTGATGGGGGCTTTGCGGCCAGCGCCAGAAACTCAGCGGCAGTGGTTTGAGAGACAAAGGCTGAACCCCTGCCGCTTCAGCCTCTTCACTGACGAACAGGCTGCTTTGCTCTTGTCTGGGGCTGTCGGATTCAAAGAGAGGGCTCTGGAAGCTGTGGATGCGTTCCTGCCAGCTTTGTAGCTGCTGCTCATTCAGTGCCCATTCAGCAGGTTCGTTTTCATGAGAAGCAGGTGCGGGCTGCTCGAAAAGATTGCCCTGGCGAGGAGGGGAAGGCATTGCCGTCAACCTCGCGGCGGCAGGCTCGGGCCGGCTGGTCTGGCCCCGAAGCGGACACGCCCGATCAAAGCCTCCACCGTCGCCGGGGGCAGGCAGAGTCGCTCCTGTAGATCCGCGAGGTTCTGAAACGGTTCGCGCCGTCGTTCGGCGATCAGGCGTTCCAGCCGCTCATCGGGCCACGGGAGGGTTTTGGCCAGCAGGGTGGGGCTGGCGGCATTCAGATCAAGCGGTGACTGCGCGGGTAACTGCGGGGCATCGCCGTGCCAGCGGAAAATTAGATGGGGTCTCCACTGCTCGCAGAGACTCTCCGAGATGTCGAGCAGCTGAGCCAGATCCTCGATCTGGCTGAATTGCACCCCGCCCTGCTGTAAACGCAGTAGCTGATCCACCATTACTTCGCTGCAGCCGGGTAACTGGCGCCACTGTTCCGCCGTGGCCCTGTTCACGTCGATGCACCAACTCGGAACGACCGTTGTTTCTTCTGCAGGCAAGGGGCTGGTGTCCACGCGCACTGGGTCCTTGGGTAGATCACCCATGGCCTGGAGCACCTTGCGGGCTAGTGGATCGAGCCAGTGCCGGCGAGCCATCGCCGCGTTTCTCCCTTGCAGCCTGGCCAGGACCCTAGGTCCAGCGCGGCGGCCTGGTGGGAACCTGCACCAGCCCCTCACGAAATGCTGTGACAACAGCCATGGTTCGGTCCCGGGCCGGCAACTTTCGTAGCAGGCTGCCGACATGAGTTTTCACGGTGTCAATCGACACGACTAAAGCGTCGGCGATCTCCTGATTGGTCATGCCTCGGCAGAGGCCGCGCAGCACGTCCTCTTCCCGCATGGTGAGTTCCTGCAATGGCACTTGATCGCCGCTGCAGCGCAGCCTGCTGTGGTGCAACACGCCACTAATCAGTGGATCGAGATACTGCCCGTCGGTGTCGATGGCCGTGAGCGCTGCCGCCACCGTGCCCGTTCCGGTGGCCTGCGCCGAACAGATCCCATGGCAGCGGGCATCGATGGCATCCAGGATCGTGCGCGGGATGGGGCGCTGAAGCATTATCAACACCTTGATTTCGGGGTTGTCGTCTCTTGCCCGACGCACGAGGCTGGTGCCACTGCCGCCCTCGAGGGTGTCCGTACACAGCAACAGATTGGCCGCGCTGCTTTGAAGCCTCAGGAGGCAGTCGTCCTCGCTGGTGCAGGCCGCCACCAGAGGTCCCTGGCCTTCGAACCAGGCCGTCCAGCTGCTGAGCAACACAAGGTCGGCGGAAGCGATGGCGGTGCGACTGCGCTTGAGCAGGCTGTGGCCCTGGCGTGACCGGTGCTGCAGAGACGGGATCCGTTCGCTGAGATCCAAGGAAGGGAGAGGCTCGAGGCCATTGCCGCTGACCAATTCATGTTGACCCGAATCAGGGGGCGTGGATCCGCACTGTTACGGGGCGCTCAAATTGTTCAGAATCACGTCAGTTGATCGGTGGGCCATGGCGTTCTTCGACTCAGACATCGTGCAGGAGGAGGCAAAGCGTCTGTTTGGCGACTACCAGCAGTTGATGCAGCTGGGTTCCGATTACGGCAAGTTTGACCGCGAGGGCAAAAAGAAGTTCATCGACACGATGGAGGAGCTCATGGAGCGCTACCGCGTGTTCATGAAACGCTTTGAGCTATCGGAAGACTTCCAGGCCAAGCTCACGGTGGAGCAGCTGCGCAGCCAGTTGGGCCAGTTCGGGATCACCCCGGAGCAGATGTTTGAGCAGATGCAAGGCACCCTGGAGCGGATGAAAAGTCAGCTGGAACAGCCACCCAGCTGAAGCGGCCCGTACGATTCAGCCCGCAATCGCTCCCTTGCCCATGGCCTCGACACCGTCTCTGCCGGCATGGCTGTCGCGTGGAATGGCCGATCTTTTTCCAGCCGGCGATGGTGATGAAGCCGATCAATCGCTGGCGGCGCGGCTGAGGCAGGCAGAGCAAGAGAGCCGGCCCCTGCGCATCAAGCTGGGAATCGATCCAACCGGCAGCAACATCCATTTGGGCCACAGCATCCTGTTCCGCAAGCTGCGGGCTTTTCAAGATGCGGGGCATACAGCGGTGTTGATCATCGGCGATTTCACTGCCCGCATCGGCGACCCCACCGGCAAGAGCGCCACAAGGGTGCAGCTCACCGCTGAAGAGGTTGAGGCCAATGCCGCCACCTATCTGGCTCAGCTCGGCCAGGGCCAGCCAAAGCAGACGGCACTGCTTGATTTCGAGACCCCTGGCCGCCTGGAGGTGCGCCGTAACAGTGAGTGGCTGGCAGGTCTGGATCTTCCTCAGGTCATTGGCTTGTTGGGTACGGCCACCGTGGGTCAGATGCTCGCTAAAGACGATTTCTCCAAGCGTTACGGCAGCGGTGCACCAATCGCCCTGCATGAATTTCTTTATCCACTGCTGCAGGGCTACGACTCTGTTGCGGTGAATGCCGATGTGGAGCTGGGCGGCACTGATCAGAAGTTCAACGTGGCCATGGGCCGCGATCTGCAGCGCCATTTCAACAAGGGCACCCAGTTCGGGTTGCTGCTGCCGATTTTGGTTGGCCTGGATGGCGTACAGAAAATGAGTAAAAGCCTTGGCAACACCGTGGGTCTGGAGGAAGACGCACTGTCTATGTATTCCAAACTCGAGAAGGTCGGCGATGCCGCGATTGATGACTATGTGACGTTGCTGACGGATCTGAGTCCGCAGGATTTGCCGGACAACGCACGCGAGAAGCAGAAGGCGATGGCTCTGGCGGTGACCGCCAGCCGGCATGGCATGGAGGCAGCCCAAAAAGCCCAGAGCGATGCGGCCACCCTGGTGAGCAGTGGCGGTGATGCTGGAGCGAATGTGCCTGAGGTCTCTCTTTCGGCAGTGAATTTTCCTGCTAAGGCGTTTTATCTGCTCAGTGCTGTGGGCATCTGCGCCAGTAGTAGCGAGGCCAGGCGTCAGATCAAAGGCGGCGCTGCTCGGCTGGAAGGGGAGAAGATCACTGACCCGAATCAGGAGTTCGCATCGGCGGCGGAGCTGGACGGCAAGGTGCTCCAGCTCGGCAAGAAAACCTTTCGCCGGCTGGTGGGCTGATGGCCATTAATCCCGCCGATCGGATCATCGTGGCCCTCGACGGCATGGCCCCGGATCAGGCCCTGGTCTTTGCCACTCAGGTGGAGGGATTGTGCTGGGTGAAGGTGGGTCTGGAGCTGTTCGTCCAGGCTGGCCCTGAGGTTGTGGCGCAGCTGCGCGATAAGGGCCTGCGGGTGTTTCTCGATCTCAAATTCCACGACATCCCTGCCACCATGGCCGGCTCCTGTCGTCGTGCGGCGGCCCTGGGCGCGGAGTTGATCACGGTGCATGCCTGTGCCGGCAGCGAAGCGTTGCAGGCGGCTCAGGCTGCAGCGGTGGAGGGTGCTCAGCAGGCTTGCCTCAATGCTCCAACGCTGTTGGCGGTGACGGTGCTCACCAGCTGGGAGGAGCAGCGTTTGCAACGTGAACTCGCCATTAGCCAGGGCATCGCCGAGCGCGTGCCGGCTTTGGCGCAGCTTTCGGCAACTGCTGGCATCGGTGGCTGTGTGTGTTCACCTATAGAGGCCGCGGCTCTGCGTTCACACCACCCGAATCCATTTGCATTGGTGACGCCGGGTATTCGATCCAAAGGCGCTGCGGTGGGTGATCAGGCCCGGGTGATGGGTCCTGCTGAGGCGATTGCAGCAGGAGCGAGTCAGCTGGTGATCGGTCGCCCGATCACCAGGTCAGCAGACCCCAGTGCTGCCTTCTCTGCCTGCTGCACGGAGCTGTTGGATTGACGAGAGCCTCCTGTGGAGACCATCTCAGGTACACCAGCTGCACTCAAGATTTCTGGCCCACCTTGGGTTCGGTGCCGTTGATCAGCCGTTGAATGTTGCTGCGGTGTCGCCAAAGCACCAGCGCCATCGCGACCAGGGCCACCACAAGATTGGCGTTGCTCCCTGAGCCGGCGGCCATCAGCAGCGGCAGGCTGATCGCTGCCACCACGCTGGCGAGTGACACGATCCGGCTGAGGCTGAACATGGCCATGAACATCCCGAAGCAAGCCAGCCCCACTGGCCAGGCCAGGCCGAGGAACAAACCAAGCCCGGTGGCCACGGCCTTGCCGCCTTTGAAGCCGAGCCATACAGGCCAGATATGGCCGGCCAGGGCTGCAAGACCGGCCAGCACCTGGATCCAATCGTTGAGTGGATTGTTCTGGGTCAGGGCGCTAGCGATCAGAACCGAAGCTGCTCCTTTGGCTACATCCACCAGGAATACAACCAGCGCAGGGCCTTTGCCCACGTTGCGCAGCACATTGGTGGCGCCGGTAGAGCCGGAGCCGATGGTGCGCAGGTCGATCCCCTTGCACCATTTACCGGCCAGGAAGCCGCTGGGTAGGGAGCCGAGCAGGTAACCCAGCAGCAGCGTGAAGAAGGGCATCAGAGCAGGTCGTCTTCGTAGTCGTAGGTTTCGCCTGGACCGGCGGCAAAGGCCAGCCAGAGCGGGAACTGAAGCACGGGAACATCCACCACCCGTTCGGCTGCATCGATCAGGATCAGGGGGACTTCACCGCGCTCCTCCAGCCGGTCGGCTCGCTCTACGAGAGCATCTCCACGTTCAAACAGCACGATGCCGCTGCTTGGGCCGAAATCTTCCCGCCCCAGGCCGAGCGCATCCTGCAGGCCTCGTCGCCAGTCACCGAGGCGTTCGGGTTGTCCCGCTAGAACCAGCGTCTGGAACTGATCGCCGTAAAGCTCGCCGATGATGGCGATCAGGGCAGCCCCCAGCAGCACGTTGCGAGGTCGACTTCCGCGGCTGGCTTGAGCACCCCTGCCGCCCTGATTGAAAAACCAGTCTTCGAGTACAGCGATGTCGCTGTCGTCGAGGCTGCGGCGCAGTTTCCAGGGTTCGGCATAGAAGTCAGGCTGCTCCAGAAAACGCCTGAGGTTGGTTCGGATCAGCTCTTCGTCAGGACGGAAGGTGTCGGCCAGAGCCGGCGCGCCGCCGCTGTTCGCCATGGCCTGTTCGGCGGCGGCTTCGGCTGCCTGGGCATCCAGTGGTGAAGGCTTCACCACCACAGGCTGCGCCACTAGCTCCAGGGTCTCCACCGACTGGGCCAGCCCCTGCAAGGCTCCACCCAGATACTCCTGAAACCCCTTCACACGTCTGGCGATTGCATCGGATTGGCCAGCAAAGCTGGCGGCCATGTCTTTCTCCAGTTGCTGCTTCCGCTGTTGGAGGTTTTCAATCTCCTGTTGCAGGCCATCGCGCCGCGTCTGCAGATCCACCAGGGCCAGTTGGATGAGCGTTTCAGACGCAGGCTGTACGTCTTCGCTGGCTGCCTGGGATGCCTCGCTGGATGCATCATTGGCTGCCTCCGTGGATTGCGGCGTGTCTTGGAGTGGCAGATCGTTGTCGTCAGGCATGGTCGGCTTCTCCTCAACTCATTTCAGCGGATTACGGGGCTCATGGCCCAAACACAACGTTCTCGTTGTGTCCAAGTGTTGGTTTGGCTTAGGGCTTCGGGGTTTCCAGGGAGCCGACCCGTTGTTCCAACTGTTGCCGCAGCTCAGCAGGGTTGAAGAGGATCGGCAGGAAGTGGATGCTCTTGATTTCGCGGAAATAAAACAGTCCTGGCAGCCAGGGGGCAAACAGTCTCCAGCTCTGCCATTCGGCGTAAGGGAAGCTGCGCAGCTCCTGCTGGCCTCGCCACACCACCAGCGTGTCGTTAGTGAATTCCAGCCGCAGGCTGTAGGTCTGCACCAACAGGAAAACACCAAATAGCCCCACCACCACGGTCGGCCATGGATTGAATGGCAGTGGCAGCAGGCAGAGGCTGAAGACGATGATCAGCAGCGCCAGACGGGGGCTGGAGCTGATGCTCACGCTGTTTTGGTCAGGTTCAGAGGGTGTTGTGGTCATGGAGTTAAGAGGTTGCTTCAGCCTCCGAAGAGGATCTGAGTCAGGAAGACGTCCATCAGGGCCACGGTGACCAGGATCATCACCACGGCACCTGTTGTGCTGGTGCCAACCTCTTTCGGCCCTCCTTGGGTGGTCATGCCCCAGCCGCAGGACAAAACCGCAATTTGAAGGCCGAAAATCAAGGCTTTGACCAGCATGAACGGCAAATCGTCAGGATCGAGCCAGGTGCGCACTGAGGTCCAGAAAACAGCGGGCGGAATCTGGTAAATCTCAGTGCTGCTGATCTGGCCTCCAAGGATTGCCACAGCGAAGAACAACAGACATTGCACCGGGGCCATCACCACCATGGCGATGAGGCGGGGAACGACCAGGTACTCAACCGGGTCGGTGCGCAACATTGTGATGGCATCAACCTGTTCAGTCACCTTCATGGTCCCCAGCTGTGCCGCGTAGGCGGTCGCCACCTTGCCTGTGAGCAGGGTGGCCGTCAGCAGAGGGGCAATCTCACGAGCTAGGCCAATCGCCAGGACACCGCCAACCGTGGAGTTGGCGCCCATGTTGCTGAGTTCCTTAGCGACCTGGATGTTGAACACCGTGCCCGCAGCTAGTGCCGTGATGATCACGATGAGGAAGCTTCCAGGTCCGGCTTCCTGGAGTTGATCCAGCAGATCAACAGTATTAATCCTTCCCTTGGCGGTGGCGGTGACTGCCTGTCCGCCAATGATCAAGCTGCTGCCCAGCCTCTTTAACCAGCGGGGCGATTGGATGCGGGCTCGGAGGCGGGAAGACATCATGCGCGTTGCAGATGGGCGCCGCGGTCAGGCCAGCGTCGCATCACCACAAGTCCCAGAGCCACTAAAAATGCTGGAATGAGGCCCATGCAAAGGCGGATGGCAATCAGAGCTGTTTGAGGCTGTTCGATGAAATTTAAGGCTCCGTCGCAACTCTTGGTGGAGATGTATCCCGTAAGAGAGAGCAATGTGCCAAACACGCTCATGCTCAGCCCGATGATCAGTTTTTGTCCGAACACCATCCATGCGGTGTAAAGACCCGCGGGGTGTGTTGGATCAGCATCGATCGCATCGGGAAGCAAAGACCAAGGAATCAGGTATGCCGTTGATGCGCCTAGCCCAACCAGCATGATCAGTGTGACAACGGGAATCAAAGCGTTTCGGCCACTGTTTTCAGCGATTGGAGATAGGGCCAGCGAGAGCAGGCAAGCGGTGATCCAGATGCTCGACCCCCAGCCGAGAGCCTTGATTCGCCCATGGCGGTTGGACAGCACGCTCCAGAGTTGGAGTCCGATCAAGGCCGCAATGTTGAAAGCGAGCAGGAGCAAGGTGGCGATACTTGCCGGAACGTGAATGACTTGAACAAGCCAGATCAGTGCAACAACCTGCATGAGCTGGAGGCCAAACCACAGCAGCAAATACAGCCCCAGCACCATCAGAAAACGGGAATTGGAGCGAATGCGATGAAGTTGTTTGCGTAGAGGCTCCTTATTGCCACTTGGTTGTTGAGCTTTTTTGGCATAGGGGGCCAAACCCCAGCAGCAGAGCAAGGTCGCTAATGCAGCGATCGTGCCAGTGATTTGTCCCATCAAGACATAGCCGCCTCCGCCTTCGCGCAAAGCAAAAAAGGCAACGAGCAACCCCATCGTTCCTGAGATGATGGAACCGGTGAAGCGAGCTGCGTTGAGACGGGTTCGGATTGCAGTGTCTGGGCTGAGTTCTGTAGAGAGCGCGGCAAAGGGCAGATTCACGCTTGTGTAAGCAGTCATCAGCAGGATGGCCATCAGCACGTAATACAGCGTGCGTTGGGTGATGTCTCCCTCTGGAACCCACCACATGGCGGCCAAGCTGATGCCTAACGGCATGGCGGCCCCAAACATCCAGGGAAGTCTTGGTCCCCAACGGCTTTTGGTGTGATCGCTCATCCAGCCGATCAGCGGATCATTCACGCCATCCCAGATTTTGATCACCGTGAGCAGTGAGCCAGCAATGAAAGCTGGAAGGCCTGCTGCACAAGTGAAAAAGGGAAACAGGTAAAAACCGAGTGTTGTCGCGGCGAGTCCGGTCCCTGCGTCTCCAAGTCCATACGAAAACATCAGACGGCGGCGGGAGCCCTCAGGGCGAGCTGCAGAAGTGGTCAATCCGAATGAGTGGGCTCGCTGACCGTCATAATGCTTGGGGATATGAACGCACCAGCTCCGCCCTCTCGGAGGTTAGTTCGTTTGTATCAATGCGGGCGTAGTTTAGTGGTAAAACCTCAGCCTTCCAAGCTGATGATGCGGGTTCGATTCCCGCCGCCCGCTTTGTTTCATTGCTCCAGGCCTTTGGGCTTGCTTCTTAGAGCTTGATGTTGTCGGCGTACTCCCGAGCCACCAACACCACCAGACTTCGGGCTTCGAGGGGGACGCCGTCCTGACTCCAAGGCTCCAGGGTCTGGGGAAGGTCCTCACCTGCAGGAAGGGCCGTATCGATCAGGCGATGCCAGGGAGATGCCGGCTGGGGCAGATCAAAGTTCATGGCCTTGAAGTAAGCGTTGAAGCCAGCCCAGAGAACTGCTCCCCGTTTGCCGCGATGCAGGCTCATTGCCAGGCAATGAGACCAGCTGGCCCAGTCGGGTTTGCCCAATTCCACCCCATGCCACTGGCGCCACAAACCATCGGGATCGCTGTTGCGGCGCTGCTGATGCGGTTCGTAGTGGCTCATCACTGGGTTCAACAGCTCGGCGAGCTCTGAGCGCAGTCGCAGCAGTCGCTGCAAGAAGGTGAGCAGCTCTGTATCGCAGTGCTCCTCGGACCAGATCATCCAGCTGAGCGGTGTGTCCTGGCACCAGGTGTTGTTGTTGCCTCCCTGGCTGCGGCCAACTTCGTCGCCCATCAACAGCATTGGTACGCCGCGCGCCAGCAGCAGGGTGCTCAGCATGTTGCGTTGCTGACGCTTGCGCAGAGCAGTGATAGCAGGGTCACTGCTGGGACCTTCAACTCCGTGATTCCAGCTGTTGTTGTGATTTTCACCGTCGCGGTTGTCTTCACCATTGGCGAGGTTGTGCTTCCTGTTGAAGCTCACCAGATCCATCAGTGTGAAGCCGTCGTGGGCCGTGAGCAGATTCACGGAGCGGCCTAAACCTGCGGGTTTGCCGTCATAGAGATCAGGGCTGCTTCGCAGGCGCTGTGCCATGGCCCAAGTGCTGTCATCGTCGCCTTTCCAGAAGCTGCGCAAGGCATCACGAAACCGCCCGTTCCAGGTCCCGATGCGCCGAGCCGGGAAGTCATTCAGTCGATAGAGACCACCGCAGTCCCAGGGCTCGCTCACAAGTTTGAGCTCACTGAGTAGCGGGTCAGCCTCCATCGCTTCGAACAGTGCGGGTTTGTCCAATGGCTTCAGACCTTCGCCGCGACTCAGGGCAATGCCGAGATCGAAGCGAAAGCCATCCACTCCCAGTTCCAGCGCCCAGCAGCGCAGCGACTCCAGAATCAGTTCACGGCTGAGCGGATGGTGGGCGGCAATGGTGTTGCCACAGCCACTTACGTCTTGGTAATCACCCTTATCGGTCTGGTGGTAGTAGGTGCGATCGGCGAAGCCACGCCAGCTCAGGGTGGGGCCATCAGCGTTGCCTTCGGTGGTGTGGTTGTAGACAACATCAAGCAACACCTCCAGGCCAGCGTCGTGACAGGCCGCCACCAGATCGCGCATCTGATCTCTGGCATTCATGGGGTCACCGCCGCCCACATAGCCCTGATGCGGAGCAAACCAGCTCAGTGGGCTGTAGCCCCAGATGTTGTCTCGCCCAGGAGGCGCATCCTGGGGATCGAAGGCCTGCACGGGCAGCAGTTCGATCGTGGTGACGCCCAACTGCTTGAGGTACGGGATCTTGTCGATCACTCCCAGCAGGCTGCCCTGTCGATCATGAGCTACGCCGCTGTCGCTGCGTTGGGTGAAGCCTCCAACATGCAGCTCGTAGATCACCGTCTGCTGCCAACTATGTCGAGGTCTGGGATGCGCATCGAAATCGAAGCGGTCCCGTTCGCAGACCAATCCCTTCAGGCAGCAATGGGTGTTCGGTGAAGCACCCGTGGCGGCTTCGCGTTGATAAATCGACCAGCCCGTGATCGCGCGCGCACATGGATCCAACAGCACTTTCGCGGGCCGGAAGCCATGGCCTCCCGGTGCGAGCGGCCCGAACACTCGATAGCCATAGCAGCAACCTGCCGTCAGTCCCTCCACCTCCACATGCCAGTAATCGCCAGAACGGTGGTTGCTGTCGTTGAGATCGATCAGTTGCTCGGGACTGCTGGCTTCAGCGGTGGTGAAAATCAGCAGTTCAACCCGGTTGGCACCTGGCGCTGCCACCGAGAAATTCACACCATCGGCGGTGATGCTGCTGCCAAGAGGCCAAGGCTTGCCTCGCCGGACCGTGCTCAAAGATCCACTCCCAGGAGGCGGGTGAAGCCTTCAAAGTAGTAATAGCTCCGGTGATTCATCGTGTCTGTGATGACCTCCTCGCTGGAGCCAGGCCGCCCGCCTGTGAAAATCCGGCCTGATCTCTGGCTGTTTCCGCCTAACCGCGACTGTCGTGGCGGCTCTTCCTGGTGGCTCGACGTCGACCCTGAGCCCGTTCTGATCGACTGTCCTCCGCTCAGCGAAGCCACCTTGGAGGCTCTGCAGGAACTGGCGCAAGGCCGTTGTGCCCGCATCCTTCTCACCAGTCGAGAGAGCCATGGGCGCTTGCGGAGTCTGCAGCAGCGCATGCAATGGCCCGTGCTCGTCCAGGAACAGGAGGCCTATCTGTTGCCGGGCGTTGAGCAGCTCGAAACGTTCTCCGAGGAGACCGTCACGCGTTCAGGCCTGCGACTGCTCTGGACGCCAGGTCCTACGCCTGGTCATGCCGTTGTGCATGCGCCGATGCCTGTGAATGTGCTGTTCTGCGGACGTTTGCTTGTGCCAGTGGCCAAGGATCAATTGGCACCTTTACAGAACCGGCGCACCTTTCACTGGCCTCGGCAGCAGCACAGTCTGCGTCAATTATGCCGGTGGCTTCCTTCAGAAGCCACTCCAGCACTGGCTTCTGGAGCTGGTCTAGGTGCTCTACTTGGTAGTCATCTGGCTCCCTTCAACAGCTGGAATCAGCAGGCCAATGCAGCATTTGACACGACCTGATTCACATGAGATTCGGTGAAAGCATTGCGGCACGGTGTTTTTCGGTTGCAGCACAGCGATTGTCTCCATACGATTAGCCCGCCTAGGGAAGCCGTGCGGATGTCGACCTCCGCATCGTCGATCCAACCGCTTCCGCCACTTTCCCCCACCCAATGAACAAAGCCGATCTCGTCAACCTGGTTGCCGCCCGCACCGAGCTCACCAAGACCGATGTGTCTCTGGTGGTGGATGCTGCAATCGAAACCATCATCGATTCCGTTGTGGAGGGCAAAAAGGTCTCCATCCTTGGTTTCGGTTCCTTCGAGCCTCGTGAGCGCTCTGCCCGTCAGGGTCTGAACCCCAAGACCGGCGAAAAGATCAAGATCCCCGCCAAGCGCGTGCCCGCTTTCACCGCAGGCAAGATGTTCAAGGATCGTGTTCAGGGCTGATTGACTGCCTGAACGCTTGATCGGGGTGGCCCTCTCGGGCCACCCTTTCTTGTGTGGACCTTCCTGATTGTCTCCGTGCCGTTTTTGAGCAGGGGCGTCAACAGCGTCTCCTGGGTTATCGCGGCCGTTTCGCTCCGACTCCCTCTGGTCCCCTGCATCTGGGCAACCTGCGCACGGCGCTGATCTCCTGGTTGCAGGCCCGTCTTCAGGGTGGTGAATGGTTGCTGAGGATTGATGATCTCGATACTCCGCGCATCCGGCTTGGCGCGGTCGACTCAGCTCTCGAAGACTTGCAATGGCTTGGACTGCACTGGGATGGTCCAGTGATCATGCAGAGCCAGCGGCTTGGGCTTTACAACTCCTGCCTTTCTGCACTTCGGCGTGACCAGCTGCTGTATCCCTGCCGATGCAGTCGTCGTCAGCTGGGTGCCGGTCGGCGCTATCCAGGAACCTGTAGGGAGATGGCAAGGGGCTGGGGTCTGCAGGATGGACGTCTGCCGGCCTGGAGGCTGAAAGTGAAGGCCGTGGATGAACCCCGCTGCGGTGATCTGGTTCTGCGCCGAGCCGATGGATTTATCGCCTATAACCTTGCAACGGCAGTGGACGAGCTGGCACTGGGTATCACCGAGGTGGTTCGGGGCTCTGACTTGGCTGCAGTGTGTATTGCCCAGCAGGCGGTGATCGCTTCGTTAGAGGAGCAATCGCCCAGCTATCGACACACACCGCTGCTTTGCGATTCGAAAGGGCAGAAGCTCTCCAAACGTGAACAGGCCGAAGGGTTGGCACCTCTTCAGGAGAAGCAGTGGTCATCGCAGCAGGTGGTGGGATGGCTGGCCGCTTCGCTGGGTTTGGTCGACGAGCACTGCTCCTTATCGGCTTGTGAGCTGCTGCAAGAGATTCAGGCTCGACCCCTGCCGCTGCAGGGATGTTGGGATGAGCCAAATTCTTAAGGAATCCTTCGGGATCGCAGTCGCTTGTGGCTTCCACACTGAAGTTGGGTTTTTTGGTTCAGGCATGGCGATCTGCTCCAGCTGCGGAGGCAGTGGAATTAAACGCATCAGCGAGCAGCGCTTCCGGACCTGTCATGACTGTCTGGGCAGAGGTGTGCTTCGGCCTGTCGCCTCTCCCACAAGATCAACATTCCCAGCGCGTTCTGTCGTTGGCTCCCTCGAGGAGGGATCTGAAAAGCTCAAAGAAGTGGTCATCAAGAAAGCGGTGATTTCCGTTTTTGCCAAATAAAAAATGCCGCTGCTGCCACGACAGCCAACAGGGGTACAGCCGTGAACAGTAAGAGTGCGACTGCGGTCCAGTCGGTATACATCCGATCATCGATCGAGTGATCTCATTCTTTCAGTTGTTCTCGCGGCCAGCTCAAGAGTTGGTTTGTGAATGCTTGGAAGTACGTCAAGTCGTTGCTCTCTTTACACCTCTTGGGTAACAACCTCTTGAACAATTTGCTCAGGGCATGGATATCTGGAACGATCGCTCTTGTGATTGGCAGTGTTGCAGCGCCGGTTCATGCAGCGTCTCTGGATGGAGTGCGTCCGCTTCTTTTGGCATGTTTTAAGAGCGCTGATGCATCCAGCTGTGATCGAGCTCTGATGCTCACTGAGGCGATGCAGCGTCGCGCCGCCGATCGCCAGCTCTATCCCTGCCAGACCCTGCTGCTTGGTGTGCAGGCGGAAGTGGTGATGGTGCAGCTTGGTGAACAACGGGGTCAGAAAGTTTTTGAGACATTGCGGGACAGTGAACGCCTCTGTGCAGGCCTTTGATCCACTGCTCAGTCCCATTCACAATGGGGTTCCATGCACCAAGCGTCGTGCGCTTGTTTTTAACGAGCGTTGTCGCTCTGGTCACGATCGGCACAAGTCTGGCCAATCCTGTTCGGGGGCAGGTGCGTTTTGATGACTGCCAGCCTGTTGCGGGTGGTGGGATCACTTGCAACACAGTTCCTTATGGCAACACCCGGGCCGACATGATTGACGGTGAGTTCGGCCTGATGGATCAGGCCAGTCCTGGCTGGGCGGAATACAACTCCTATGAGGGGTACGACGACATGCTGGGTGGCAACCAGACGTGATGGACCACCCTCAGCTTGCTGGCTGCACCACCTTGCTGAGGAAGTCATGCATGTGTTCAACAGCCAGATTCAAGTTCTGAAGTTCGCTATGCCCTGATTTTTTGCGTGGTTTGAAGCTGTGATCACCATCGGGCATCCAGGCGAGTTGTATTTGCTCTGACAGCGCATAGTTGTTCACGTCTTTCCTGTTGCCCATCGCATCCCGCTCTCCCTGTATCACCAGGGTTGGCGTTTGCAGATTCTGCAAATGTTCCACGCGCAATGTCTCTGGTTTGCCAAGAGGGTGAAAGGGATAGCCCAGACAGATGCATCCCAGAATCCTGTTTTGGCTCCACAACGCATCAGCAAGCAGGCTGGCGATCCTTCCACCCATGGATTTGCCTCCGATGATCAGCGGCTGCTTGGCAGGAAGAGACTGGAGTTGCTCGGCATAACACTGCAACAGGATGTCAGCTTTGTTGGGTGGTCTTTTGCGACCACTGACGCGCTGCTGGGCCATAAAGGGAAATTCGAAGCGGATTACCTGCCACCCTTGCTGCGCAAGTCCTTCGGCCATGTGCTGCATAAAAGGACTCTCCATGCCAGCGCCGGCACCATGGGCCAGCACCACGGTTGCTGACCCGGTTGTAGGCCCGCACACCAGCGTGTTGTCCATGTGGTTATCAGGCGGGTCGTGAGTCTTTGTTCACCCAAGGCTGTCATGCCCTCACTGTGCAGAGAAGCCTGTGGGCTTGAGTTTGCTATTTCAGACTTGTGCTCAAGTTGTGCCTTGATCAATCAGGACATTCGTTAAGCAAGCTGACCCAATTTCTTGCCTGTCAATGAACCAATATGTTTCTTAAAGATGCTCGAATGTCTCAGCTATACAAAGCATTTGCTTGAAACATCTGTATCGACAGCGCGTAAAATAATGAGTCAAAATTGATGTGTATGTTGCTCGTTGACGCATCAGGATTGGCGTTGTTGATGTAAATCAAGGCGGATCGATCAATTTCCCACGATTTTGTAGCGCAAATGATGCATGGATGCCTGAAAAAATCACCTTGTCGCTATCAATTTGATTGATAAAAATGAGTCAATGCAGGTGAAGCATTGAGGTCAAAATTGCGCATCAATCAATACTTAGAGAGTATGACGTCCTTCTAATCTGTTTCAAACGACGTTGTTGTTGTGTTCAACTACAAGATCCTATTGGTTGCTTCCCCAATAGCCTTCTCAGTAATCAGCACCGCGTTCTGGCTAACCCGATGGGAAATTCTTGTCTGGGGAAAACAGTTTTTTGGCGTGCCTTCGATTCAGAATCGTAAAGAGTGGATCGATAGCCCTTTGGCACCTTTCAAAAGGAAAGATGGAGGCTACCCTGTGTTTACCGTTAGGACTCTGGCAGTGAATGCATTGGGTATCCCAACAGTCTTCTTTTTAGGAGCGCTTGCTGCGATGCAATTTATCCGTAGAGCAACGCTTTACTGAGCACATGAATTCATTTGAATTTGTTGAAGAGTTTGTCTTTGCCGCTGTTTATTTCTCGGCTTTGATTTGGCTCTCTATGAATTTGGTGTCTGGCTATATCTATTTGGTAGGTTGATAGCTACAGTCTTGGTTTTGGATTGAGTTTTTATCTTCTTTGCTCATTGTTTGACTGCACTTTTTGCATTCATTGAAAATATTTGGCTTTATTGCAAAGTTGACGCTATATTTTCGATGATATTTTGCTCCTGAAGAGTGTAGATAGCTCTGTAAAGTGCTGAGTCGGCACCTGCTTCGCCACTGTGGATTCTGATAAGAGCTTGTCGAATCAGTTCTGCAAGCAGTGCCTGAGTTTGATCTTCCAATTTTGGTAGAGAACTCTTCTTTTATCTTACGTTGCGCACAATTTTTGATTCATCATCTTGGTCCTTTGCAGGCGATCGATGAGATTCAACGTAGTGAGATTTTTCGCTCGTCACTGCTCGATTTGTTTCGTCTCAGCGGGTCATGTTGTCAAAGTGCCGCACTTGCTTGCCTTAGGTTTTTCAATAAAAGGAGTGCATGATGAAATTAGTTAATAGCATTGTTAGGCCGTTTGTTCGAACCTTGGTTGCGATTCTGTTCGGCGCACTGCTGATGCTGCCATCAAAGGCATTGGCGATTTATCCCAGTGGTGGAGGTCTTCCAGATCTCGGGCTTGATCGAAGTCTGCAGGGAAGCGATCAGGCCACAGAGGCCTTCAAGGAAAAGTTTCCTTTCTACGAACGAGATGAGGATGGAAAGCCGATCACCAAGGAGTTTGTTAAATATGATTTGGCCAATTATGACTTGTCTGGTCTTGACCTGAGAGGTGCCTTATTTAGTGTGGCGACTCTGAAAAGAGCAGATCTCGAGGGAGCAAATCTTGAGGGTAGTATCGCCTATGCAACGCATTTTGAAGAGGCAAACCTCACCAATGTGAACTTTAGAGATGCCGTTTTGACCAAGAGCTTCTTTATGGCAACGACAATCGATGGAGCAGATTTTTCCGGAGCCATTATTGATGCCCCTCAACGAGAGGAGATGTGCTCGAGGGCTACTGGCGTCAATCCAGACTCTGGTGTTGAGACCTACGACAGTCTTGATTGCATAAGCCTGAATATTCGTTCTGCAAAGTCGTAAGTTTTTAAATCATTCTCAGAATCTCTTTGATTGTCTGATAATGCCTTTGATGTTTATTTCTTCCAAGGTTAGATTATTCTGAAGGCAATTCATTAGTCTAAATTGACCCTTGATGGCTTTTGCTGGCTATTCAGTCATTCTACCAAGGCGGAGTTGGCGTTGGATGACGTTCTGAAGGTGTTCCACTTTCCTTTCAAGTTCCTCCACTCGTTGATGAAGTTGATCTCCCTGACTTCGATTTTCAGCTTTCATATTCTGTCTGCCTTTGTTCATCATTTCTGAGTAAGTTAGCGCTCTATTCATTTCACTATTGTTGGAATTAGATGCTGAATTGTCTGGTGTCATCTGAGCGAAAGGCTTGGAGAAAAAATTAGAACGATATGGTTGAAGATCGAAGAGTATTCTTGTCGATTTTCAAGGTAAAATAATCGTGAGCACGATACCAACGATGATCCCTTTCGCAAAAGCTAGCCACAAGATCTGATAATCAGAAAGTCCAGTCTTTTGTTGTATTTTGACGATCAATCTCTTGTGAGCACGAATGAGGCGGTGGCTCATCAAGGATGCTTGCAGTTAGGAACATCATGAGCACGACTTGCTGGGATGGCAAGTCTTTGCGATCTGCTTGGTTCAGGATCGCCTGTGATCAGGTTCCCAGCTCTCCCTCTTGTTGAGCGGTTCAGAAGCTTGTGAGTATTCAAGGCGTGGGCTTGACGATTGAGCTGGGGTCAGTTCGCTCAACGTTAGAAACCCTTTTCAGGTGTTTCGAACTCTCTGAACAGAGCACCGGCTTCTTCAGCACAATCCTGATTGATCAGTGCACGAATGCGAGCCTCCCACCATGGCCCAACGCTGGCCTGAGCATGTTGGAGAAACACTGGATCAATGAATTGAGGCTTCGCGTTCTCAGATTCTGTGAAATCGCGTTTTGACAAGACTGATCTCTGTGATGGCGAAAAAATTACCGCCCTGCTCAGAACAGCATGTATTGATCAGATCACGCTCAAGTAGCGATTGAAATCCCTGGTCACTACTGCGATGCGTTGTTAAGGACGTCTATTTCGCTAGTAGCTGGCTTCAAAGCGGCTTGCATCGCTGCCATGACGCGCCATGCTGCTTCTGTTGTGCAACGCGTGAGGGGTTATGAAGTGCATCCCAGGGATTGGGGTCTTGGCGCTGCTCGGTCTCAGTTTTAACAGCTTTGCACTTGCCAATATCAAAGACGAGTTTCAACGTGCTCAGGGTTGTGACTTTTTTAAAGCCGAGTATGTCAGCGATGTTGGTGTTTATAAGGATTCCAAGGTGCGTTTTTGCATCAGCGCTGATCAGCAAGAATTGATCTATGTGATGGCAATGGGTACATCATGGGTGGTTCCATTTAATCGTCAATATCGTTCTAGAGGCATCCTGAGTTTGAATACATTGGAAGAGAACCGCCTTGTTCTTTATCAGAAGGAGGACGGTGTGGTGACGAGAAAAGTGCTTGGGCGCAAGCGTGGTTCTTGATCCGCTGAATCGGGTCGTCCAGCCCAGTCGCTCGTTCTAGTCCGCATGTTTGTTGGGGCTTTGCTGATCTGTTCTTGCTACTGGCGTCGTCGATGAACTGTTCGATCGTTAGCTATTTGACAGTCTTCCTGGGATTTCGATGAAAAGCTTTCTGAAAACGGATTAACATGGCGTACCAAGCGCGGAATTCTCAGGCTCCACGGCGAGGTTCTATGCCTCCGAAGCACCAAGATTCCACAAACTTGAAAATTGCCTCGTCAACTTCATTGACTGAAGAATGGCAGCCAAGCCAGTCACAGCTTGAAAATCAAATCAATAGTGCGATCGAAGATATTCGCATGAGTCTTCAAGCCCTTCAATCTGACATTGGAGCGAGCGATCGCTATCTCTTAGGGCTTCTGGATGTTGTTGCCGATGATTACCGCGCACAGTTGCCATCTGGAAAATCCTGATCATTTTCTATTGTGGGTATCGAAGAAGGGAGGCCGGCTTGATGCTCTTACGGAATGGAGAATTGATACGAATGCACGTTAAAAATATTTGGCTGCTCGTTTATCCCGATAAATGATTTTCGCCTCTGGTTCATATGACACTATCTCGGATTGCATCTAGAAGATGATGTCTGATTAGTTGATGCAAGCGAGTCGTTACGGCATGGTGTTTCTTAGTGCTCTGATTGGCGTCTCACTGATTTTTTGGTTCACGATCGGGTTTTTCAGTCACGTCAGCTGGTTTCAAAACACTTTTAGGCGTGAGGCTGAGAAGATCGACCGTCAACAGTTGGCAAGTCAGGGTCAAAGCCAAATCGTGACTGGTGGCGGAAGCCTGACGGCCAAAAAAGGATTTGTTGTTGCCTATTGGGACGATATCAATCAATCGTTCTCTTCTAGTGTTTCTCAGAATGCGGAGAGGAGTCCGATTGTCTTCGATATTGCAGCCATTAATCTCGTGGCATTCACTTCGATTTGCATCCTTGCGTTCGTTAGCAGAGGTCTATTCCATTCTTTAGGATTAATGTAAAACTGGCAATGATAATGCCATTCGTTTCGGTTTTGATCTGATCTTGAGATTGAGCGTTAGTCGTCGATTCGCTCTAGTAAGATGTTGCATTGTCGGTCCATCTTTACATCCCATTTTTGGTTGTGTTTGATGGCTTCGAATTCGTAGAGCCCATCATCAATATCTTTGTCGATCACATTAAATCCTCGCGCGGTGAGTTTTTGTGCGCACTCGGAAATTGTCCGGGGTTGGGCATGCGCAGTGGTTACTGTCATTCCCACCATTCCCACTGCGATCAATAGTGAAGACTTGAAGAAAAGTCTCATGGATGATCCCTTGCTGACTACTCGACGTCTAGCAACGGATCTTTGATTCTGCTAAGGGCTAGTCATTAAGATTGAGGATTGATCGGAGCTCACTTTTTTCTGCAATAGCCGGCTCCGATATTCATCCACCCTTCCTTGCAGGCTTCTCCATTCGTGGGTGCAACCTGATAGTAGATCGGTGAAACACAGTTTGTACCAAGTGTGTTGACGTAACCCAGGGGGCATTGGTTATGTCCCTGAGCTTTGGGGATTTTTTTCTGGGCGAGGGCAGCACTCGGTGCCACGAGCAGAGCGAGCAGAATCAGGAGTGATGGGCGCATCGTTAGCTTTGGTTGTTCTTGGACATGTGATTGAAGCCAGGTCTACCGTAACGGCTAGTGATCCGACTAAATCCAGTTCTCCTGCAGGCTCGCTGGTCGACCCGTAACAACGCATGGTCGTGCGTGGGCTGAGTCACGGATCGCGCCCGAAGACTTGCTTTGATGCCGTTTGGGTCTCCTCAGCTTGATTTCGATAGCTTGGTTTTGATGGCTTGATCCAATCGCATTCATCACTGTTGCTTTTGCCAGCGTCCAGGGAGTGGCGTTTGTTGCGATGTTGCCTCGACGCAGCGATGGAGGTTACTGTTAATGCATCGCAATGTTGAGTTGTTTCCTCCCGCATAGCATGAATGGTTTGGTGATTGGAAATCTTGAACTTGATGCACTGACTTCGACTGTTTTTGTGATTGCAACAGTATTCTTTTTGGGCAGTTTTATCTTCGTTTCTAGGACCAATGACATGATTGGTTCCTTGAAATCTTTGTTGCCTCAAAGGAAGAACAGGAAGCCTTTGCCAGGTCCTGACGAGCCACTCTGATTTTGTATTAATTTGATTATTTCAGTTGATTGTTTTTGCCGGTTGTCACTATTCGGACACCTTGCTTAGAAGCGGGTTCTGCAGCGAGCGGCATGAATTTGTAGCTCGCTTTCAAAGCGATTGTGCGACGGAGTGTAAGCATGCGGAGCTTTATTGCCCGTGTCTAATGCTCCGGCTGAGCAATCAAATCTCTGCTGATCAATGTTTAATTGAAAGGTGTCTATTTGCAGGTTTGGTTTTTGTTTGGGTATGGGTTTTGGCTTTTCCAAGGGTGGCATCGGCGGTGTGACTGCTCCTGTTAAAAGCAATGCGAACCACATACAGCCCTCTTGGTCATGGCCGATTGTGTCCTATGGCAGCGGTGAGCGGAAGTGGGCTAGGCCTAAACAGCGATGAGCTCAAGCCAAAGCAGGCCGCTGAGAGACAGCGCTGCAATGGCAAGCGAAAGCCAATTGTCTTTGAGAACGCGAGTCATTCAGCGTGCGCATCTGCATCAATAAACCGAGCTCTGGTTCAATGAGCAAGTTTTTGAAGCGTGCGAGCTGATTCCTGAATCTGGGTTCAATGGTCAGACTGGTCTCTGCTGCTTCGGTTGCATGTCACAGGAGATCCCGCTTCAGGAACAGGTGCGCAAATGGTTTCGTAGTCACCTTTTGGGCCGTGAGGTGGAGCTTCAAGAGCTCTATGAGCTTCCTCAGAGTGAATTAGATCTGCTCATGGCAGAAACCGCAGAAATCCGTTCAGACGTTGAAAACCGTGCTCGTAGCCATGGTCGCTGGTGTACTGCTGGATACATGCTGGAACTGGCCCGGATCATTGATGCCAGGAGGGCAGAGGTTTGATGAGCACCTCGCTCTTCTGGTTTCAGCCCGAGCTGCGGTCCATCACTTTGTTGAGCACGGCTGTTTTGATGCGAGCGCGGTCTCGCTCTACATAGATCGCAGCCCAGTGCTCCGGCTTGTTTGTGTCATGGATCGCCTTGATTTCATCATCAAGCTTGTCAAGCATTTCATCGACAAATGCTTCCGGGACGTCCCCAAACGTGTCATGCTTGCTCAGCGATTTGTCGAGTTTTTTGAAGAGTTTCGTAGCTCGCGACATGAATTAGGGCGGAAGTTCTCTTGATCATGCCTCTTTGCGGGGTGAGGAGCCGACTTGATCCGAGATCGCTGATTCTTGCTGCCGCCGATCGCCGATCAGCAGTGTCGCTGCTGATCAATTAGAAGGAGGTGGTCTGGTGCCGATGTTCATTCATGTCTAAGACTTCTTCCCAAGCCTCCGTATTCAATCCACTCGCCATGGTCGACATGTGGCAAGACATGCGTGCTTTGGTTGAGCAATGGGAATTAAAATATAACTCCAGCCCGGCAGATTCAGCTGCTGCTTTTCAAGAATTCTCTGCAGCTCTTGTGGATCAGCCGCAAAGTGCATGAATGCGAAGTGAAGGCTAGTTCAAGCTTTTTAAATGACAATGGCTTTGCTATCGCTTTGCAGGTACACAAGCACCATCAGGCTGTCAGCCATGGCGATGTATTTCTTGTCTGAGCCATTGGTCTTGTTCTTAGCCTAATTTAGTCTGCAAATTAAGAGTATGCTTCGCGATCTATCTAGATCCATAGTCTCCCGGTGCATCGATAAAGTGATCGTCTCCAAACTCATTCTTCTCTGATTCTCTCTCAGAATCAGTCCAGGATCCTTAAGTCGAGCTGACGCTGCACCTGCACTCACCGGACATGATGCATTGGCTGTCGATCGTGGCCTTGACGCAGGACTTCAACTGTTGAGCTAACAGATTGCTGGTTTCGCCAACCTCTTACCAGACCACGCCGCCCTTCGGCAATGAGTATGTGACCTCAGGCACATGTTCTATGCGATACACATACTGAAGGCAGGAGAGGCGTCGAGCACTTCTCCTTTGGTGATAGGTAGACGGAGGCCGCGAAGGCCTCCTTTTTTCTCTGGCAGCTGCTGCGGAGAATCAATTAATCCTCGAACCCATCCCAGCCTTCCTGCCCAATTCCGTCGAGTCCGTGCAGAACGTGGGTCACCTGGGTCGGATGAACCCAGCGAATGGCTCCGTCATCAACGTCCGCGACCTGAAAAAGCGAGTGAAGTCTTGAATGTTTCTCCCATCCCTCGCAAAAAATCACCTGTCCAAGCCACCAGTTCTTTTCGATATCAACTCTTTCGCTGGCATGAGTCAGCTCCCTGACGATGACAAACTGACCAGGTCGGACCGACAGAAAAGACGAAGCTGCATCAATGAGGTTTGAGGTGGGTGGCCCCAAGGGAGGATAAGTTGGCATGGAAGTACGTTTGTTCTTCCTCTGGTCTAACCCTGGTTCGACGCCCAAGGAAAGAGTAAACACACGCACTTGCAAGGATTAGGTATTACTTCCCTGCTGCCCTGCCGATGTCGTGTAATGACCGGGCTTCAAGCCATCCTCCGCTAGGAACTCAGCGTGCGCGTGGTTTCGCCTAGTCCGATGCTTCCATTGAGTGGAAGCATCGGAGTCGCAGTTAGACGACCAATCGAACCTGTCGACGATTGGATTGACAACCTGGCATCAGTTGGTCTCAACTCCCGGCATCGCATGCTGCATGAAAAGCAATGAATTGAGCCACCAGGCCTTGCATTTGTGCAGCACTGGCCTCGATCAGCAAGCTTCCAGTTGCTGGCTGTCAGACCAGTCTTCTGACAGTGTGCTCAGCAGATCGCGAATCGCATGATTGGAACATGCCGTGTCCTGAACAAGGTCATCAAGGATCTGTTCAATCTGATCACAGGCTTGATTGACTCGTTTGAGCTGCTCCTCAACGGGCCAATGCTCCTCCATTGCCAGTGTGGTTTCGTCCATGGACCTGAGACGGCGGCAGTTCAACCGATCGTCACCACAATCAACCCATCTGTCGACCCGCATCTCTACCGGTTCGAAGGTCTCAGAAATGATGTTGCCCTTGATGCCGTTAGGCAGCCTTGTTCTGGCCCTCAGAGAGCTTTCTATGAGCTTTATCCGCTTTGCGAATGATTTTTTGAGCTTGCTCCCTGGTTAAGCACTCTTCCGCTTTCAGCTTGAGCCTCACAAGTTTGCGGTGCTGTTTGTCTGGGTTCATCTATTTCACCTGCTTTCAGTGGCTTGTCGCTCGAGCGTGCTTTGAAGGTTAAAACGCGGTTAAGCAATCTCATCGTACAGCCAGTCACGGGGCGAATGCGCTGTTGTTGAGCGTTGTTTGATCATTCAGAGATCAAATCATCAGGTGTTGGCTCCTTCGCTGAGCCATGGGTGATGCCAAAGGTCTGTTGAGCTTTCGTTGTCGCACCAGCTCATGGCCATGATCTCAGCGCTGCATGGCTTGATCTGCTATTGCCAAAAGTCAAGAGATTGACTATGCAATGGCCGGCTCTTTTGCCACGAACGCACTCTCGCTCCTTTTCTCTCGTCATAACGGTTTTAGAGTTCGTCGATGTTCGTAGAAGTTCGCCGCCAAAGCCCGCCGGGGGACTGTTGATTATTTTTTTTGAGAAAAATGCCTAGCGGCAGTGTCGAAGTCATACTTTTGCATGTTTTGCTGCGCATTTGCTCACGTAGATCTGCATCTTGTTGTCTTGCTGTTGGTTGCATTCGCTCAATATGGGTACAAGGAATTAACGCGTGAGTGTTAATCTTTAAGGGCTGTATTGATGCCAATTGTAAATGTTTGACGAAGCAATCGTTACAGCACAAGTTTTTTGCGCGGCCAAGATTCAGTCAGCATGACAAAGGATTCATGGAGCTTGTAAATCAAGATCTTTCTGCATATTTAATGATTGGTTCTTTGGCTGTTTTGGTCTTAGGAACGCTCTTGTATGGGATTTACACCGCATTTGGTGCTGGCTCTGTGCAGTTAACAGATCAGATTGAAGAGCATTCAAGGCTGCATAAGCTCGGCATTGCGCATTCTCATCAAGGCCAAGGCAGGGCTGTCGCACGTGGCGGGCATGCTCATTCAAGCCATGATGTCATCAACTCCTGAGCTCTTGAGTTGTTCCATGTCCGTATCGAATATCCTTTGCTTTGGCCAATGAAACTGGTGCACCTCGGTTCCTTAGGCTTTCGCAGGTGATTGAGATGACCGGTGTTGGCAAAACGTTTATTTATACTCACATGGAAAAAGGTAGTTTTCCAAAGCAGATACAAATTGGTTCACGGACAGTGGTGTGGTTAGAGCAAGATATTATTGAATGGATGAAGAGTAAGATTCATCAGAGTTAAAGGTTGTTAGGACGCGCGAATGAGTCCCTTCGAAGTGTCACAATCTAATCTTGCCGTCTAGTCCGACACTGCAGAGGAGCACAGTGTCGGCTGTTTTGTAGACGACCAATCGCATCCTGTCGAGACCACGATCAGGTCTTCAAAATGGCATGAAGTTCTTGATCAGTCTGCATCACTTGTATCTTCACGCATGGTGAAATGACCTTCTTGGATTCGTGGTTGACTTCTTGCGTTCACGGCGCTAAATCTTCGTCAAACTCAGTGGTCGAGCTTGTCTCCTTCCTCAAGAATGCTGAAACAGGCTTCGCTGTTGTTCGTTCTTAATCGAATCATATCCTTATATTCAGGTGCTGCATAGGCCGCTTTCGCTGCTTCAACGCTCGCAAATTCAATCAGAACAATGAGATGGTCAGGGATCCCTTCCTTTACAGCAGTGTGCGCATCTAAGATAAACATTTTTCCCCACATTTCTAGAGATATGGTTCGGCGGCGGCTGCGTAAGCCATGAAGCCTCTTGGATCGTTGATGGTGCCTGTTGCCAGCCAGCAGCCCTTCGCCATGAATTGATCAATCTCTATTCTTCATTCTGATGATCGCGTTTGATTCATGCAGTTCTCGTTGTTTTCAGCCTTGTTTGCTCAAACACAGTGATTGATCCCTTGGCTTGCGATCAAGGGGTGCACCCGTTGGTTATCTCTCACCGTCTGACAAGCAGAAAGAGAGAAGCAGCAGCAGGGCTACGGCGATCAGCATCAGCTGTCTGGATTCATCTCATCATCCCGGAAGCGGAAATAAACCGCGAGCACAAACACCCAGAACAAGGCTAGAAACGCAATCATTGTCAGATCGTCAGTGCGTTAAACCGGTGGATCCCAGCAATTATGAATGGCCATGAGTATTTATACTGTGTTCTGCGAAACCTCAGGCGGATATCAGCTCACGGAAGCCTGTTCGGCTCAGATGTGAGTGAGTCTTTGATTGAGAGGTCTTGTCCTGCGGCTGCTTCGTCAATGTGTCTCGAGGGAACGGGCTGTTCTGCCGTTTTGAGTTTCAGCCCTGTCCATGACAAGGACTCAGCCGCTAATCATGGCCTGCTGGGTCCGATGACCAGTGGCTCAGTCATTGGCTGTTTGATGATGATGGTGTGACTTTGACGGGTAGCGATTTTTTCCAAAGGTTCGTGGATCACCAAGCCTGCTCCGAAGATGCAAAGACCAGTGAAGGCGATTGAAACAGGTAGTACCCACGTTGCAGGTGTTTTTGGATGTGATTGATCCATCTGTAACTGCGAGGCTTTGCAGTATTTAAACTGCTAGAACTGACGATTAGGATGAGAAATGGTGCTTTCTCACGTAACAAGGTTTATCATCATGTGATGTCGATTGGTTTGATGCACTTTATATCTGCGGTCTTTTTATAAGTTGTGAGAACTTTGGAATCGCTTAATCGATTCCCATGACTTTTTTGTAGGCAGGTCTCTGTTTGGTTTCCTCGATGAGTAAGTCAATCTGCGGATAAGGACTGAGATCATCATTCGGAAAAAATAGCTTGATGTAGGCAAGATAAGCTGTCACCGCGCAGTCAGCAGCACCCCAAGTATCGCCGACAAGAAAGCCCTTTGACAGCTGCATGTTGAGTTGCTGCAGCAGTCTCGGGAGTACTTTCGCTTTTTGGTCTGGGACAAAAATGGCAAAAGCTAGGGTCGAATTAGCGAAATGAGTCCACTGGCTGATCAGAGACTTTTCAGATGCAGTCATCGCTTCTCTGCCGTGATGTTCGGCAAGGTGAAGCAGAATGGCACCTGATTCGAACAAGGTGGTCGGCCTTCCTTCTGTATCTGTGACCGACTGGTCGCACATTGCCGGAAGTTTCCCAAAAGGGTTCACCGAAAGGAAGTCAGCTTGTAAGTTCTGACCAGAACTCAGAGCGATGTCGATGAGTTCATAGGGAATTCCTTTCTCTTCCAGGTACCACCTGGGGATTGATGCACGCGTTTGCGGCCCTCCGTAAATGGTGATCAGCATTGATGGCCAGGTTTCATTGAAATATTGAAAGTATCGTTCACAACAGCAGAGTAATTCTACAGGCTCTTTTAGATCATATGGCGAGGCAGGCCATTGCTGCGAAAAGTGCTATGCCTGTCGATTTTTTCCTCGTTATGAGTAATTAGCGTCTGTCTTTGTGGGGTTATACCCGAAGATATCCAGCATTTGATTTCTCAAATTAGCTGCAGTTTTTATCGCTGGCAGCAGGCGCTTCTCTTGAGCGGGTCTTTTTTTGATGACGTATTCAATGTCTTTTAAAACCATGTGAATCATGTTCATTGCCAGGATGCACTGGGCTTCTTCACAATGATTTTGTCGGGTGTCTGTGTACATTGCAACAACTTCTTTGATGTAGTCTATGAAAATAGTTTTTGAGTTGTCTTGGGCGAATGCATCCTCAGGCTTCCATCCCAAATGTTCAATCAGTTCTCTGCAGCTAACAAGCGCAGAGCGAGTTTGTGCGTCCTCTTGAATCTGTGACTTGATGAAATGATAAATGTTTGATATGCAGTATTGTATTCCATAGATAAGGCTATCTTTTTCCTCTAAATCGTTTTGGATCCTCGACCAGACAATTCTTGCGATTCGATCATCTGGAAGCATTTTCGATAATTCTTCTAATTCAATTGTGCGTGAATTTAGCTCTTCATTGAGATTATGATTCATAATGATATTTCAATGGCCATGGGCAAGATCTATGGCTTGAGCGCATAAGATATTTCAGATCAATACTAGCTTGACTGCTCGATCCCAAGCATCCGACGGGATTAACGATTCGCGACTGAACCAGCGGGAACGCTGACAGACCCGAGGATCATGTCTATTGAGGAGAGGGATGCATGTTTTGCTCAATGGATCCAAGCAAACTGTCCGGCCTTGTCTTGGTTATCGTTGGCGCCGTCCTTTTTGTGACTGCTGTTCAGCTTTACAGCTTCTGGGTAAGCGAGGTCCTACTGGCTTCACCAAGGAAGAGGTTGAACGAGAAGGTCGAGACTTTCAAACGCTCCATACCGAATTTTTCCTTGCGACGACGTAAGGCTGCATAACAGCCGCTGAGCTTGAAGACATGACGTTGTGAATGTCTTAAATCCTTTCAGAAGCCTTTGATGTTGATGATCAACCATCAATGATTTCAATCTTAGGAAGAGCGCTCTTCCATGACCTCGGTTAGGCGTGTGATGGCTGATGCCAGTTGAGACTGGGGGTCAGGCTTTGATGATTCAACGACTTCTTCTTGACGCTTCATTTTTTCAACAACTCTCACAACAATAAAGCAGGCAAAAGCAATGACAATAAAATTAATCGTCGCCACAATAATTTCTCCCCCTGGCAATTGCTCTAAGGATTGAACATTCGCTTTTTCCAATGCTGGTTCAAGTGCATTGCTCATGATTAACTTGACAGTTGTATTAACCACCTTCCCGAATGCACCTGCGATGATCACAGCAACGGCTAAGTCGACTACGTTACCTTTGTTGATAAAGGCTTTGAAATCCGAAAGGAATGTTGTCCTTTTTGCCATGGTGACATGATCGTCTCTCCTACTCTTTAGCTACAGATTGCCCAACGCCCCATGATTGGAGTCATCAACATATGTCCCTGCCTCTTGACGAAGGCGTTGATGGTTCTTTCTGCTCTTGTTTAATCACATATTCGGTCGCCCATTGGACCGATGAACACCAATTTGGAGGGTTTGTTTGATGGTTCATGCTTGGTTTGATTGATATTGATTCTAATTAAGCGATGCTGTTTTTTCGAACCAGGCTGGTAAATTCCCTGATAAGCATATTGTTTGATCAGGTTCAATATGATCCTTTTCAGTAACGACAAACCATTTTTCCTTGGCATTTTCTGGTCCGTCTTCAAGATAGAGGTCGCTCGGTGCCCTGCTTGGGCATTTGCCCGTCATCAGCACGATCTGATCGGCTGCATCAGCAACGGGAACAAGTAAGATTCGTTCCGCATTGAGCCCATAGAATTCATCGGTAACGACGTTGTATTTTTGCGTATTTGCATTTGCGCTAGCGGGCGATGTCAGTAATAAGACAGCTACCATAATCAAGCCCCAATTAAAATGAATCAACGATGCCAATCTTTTGTTGAATGTCTTGGGTGACATGTGATGATTTATTGATGCTTTCATTGGTTGATGGTGATTATTGAATATTTATTTCTTTGAGTAGATCTGATCTAGAAAAGTGGCGGTTTCTTCAACTTCCAGCATTAAATCATCCATCGACATGATCAGTGTCCATGCCGCGATGGCTGCATCTTGATCCGTCACATAAATTGCCATGAGTCTTTTTCTCCATTGCTCCGGCTGTCCGTCATAGTTGGCTTTAAATTCGTAGAAACTTGGCCTCATGGAATCATCTCTTCTTCTGTCATTGATTAACACTGCGCTTTGACCGTGCATGAGTGCCTTCATACGCAAGGTTGTAGCATTTGATTGCCCTTCTGTTTGTGTGGCACTCCCGCTGAGTTTTTTAAACAGCAATTCATCGTTCTGGCGACTAGGACTGAGCCAAGCTCTCTCTTATTCTGTTCTGTTGATCTCTGTGTGACGTGATGTTTTGAATAGTGCCGTCATTTCTTGGCTTAATGATGTTCAAGCGATCCAGATTCATAGTTGTGATGATCTTGATGGTCACAATATGAATCTGTCTCAGAGCTGACAGGGCCTTATGCTGACGAGGTCTTTGGCCTGAGTCGTGCGCGTGATCCAGTGGATTTGATGTTCTTCATCTGTTCCCCTGCGCGCCAGGATCAGCATCGGTACTGAAGGTAGACCTCGTTCAATCTGGTCACGGTAAAGGCTTATAAGATGTCGATAACGTTGCGCTGACCAGCCATGGTTCGTTCTGTCGCGACTTTGCCAGTAGGCATTCAGAGCCCGTTGACAATCTTCCATCCCAAATTCCTGCCAACAATTCTGTTGAGCCAGTAGTGGATCGATGCCTTGCGCGATCAGTTGCTGGTAATGCATCAGCTCAGGCGCCTCATCGCGTCCATCAGGAGGGATGTATCGCACCAGCTCGCTGAGTCGTATCCGATCGAGTCGCAACCAGCATCGATCTCTTAGGAGCACTGGAAGCTCCCATGACCAGCCTGTGGCTTGGCTGACATCCAGTAAGACATCACGTAGTCCAAGGCGTTGGTTCTCGGTGAGCCCTGCTAGAGGCTGAGTGTTGGATGCCACTGGTCCCGCGCCCCTCTGCAACTCCATGATGATGTCTTTTTAGATCTGCTTCCCGTGGCCTCGGCTCACACCATCACGTGGATCATTCGATCAGTGCTGATGAGCTCTGGTAGGGGGGGGAGGGCTGAAGACGCACGTCAATTCAAGGATGATTCGCTCTTGACCCAATGCTTAAGGTTCGACATCTCAAGTGAGGAGGTCAGCTTGGGGCTTGATCAGATTGCCAGACGTCTGACATTGGATCCCGCACCGGCTTGGTGTAAGAGCCGCCTAGCTCCTGTTGGGGTCGTGTGATTCCAAGTTCTTGATGACACTTCTTGGCGATCTGACTGGATTTCTGGTGGAATTCCTTCCAATGAATCAGTCTCTTTTAATTCCAGATTTTGGGGTAATCCGGTTGCATCGAAGATTTGATCGAATTCATTTATTTATTTGTAGATCCTCTGGTTATCATATTTGTTCTGAAGCGTGGAATTTTGATGAGCTTTTGAAGAGTGCTTTCTCTATACATATTTCGAATGAATGTGTTAATAGCGTTTATTTTTCCCAGCCTTTTTGACCTGAATCAATCATTAGAGATAACAGGGCATTGAGAAGCACGATTCCTGAAATTAAGTTTGGGAGACCTGGATGATGCTTGTTGCTTTGCTCTGGCTGTCTGCTCATTTAACTTTCTTCACGCTCATCCTCTGACCAGTGGCACAACTTTGTTCTGCTCCATGCCTGCTAGGCTTAATCGTGTGGTCTGTTCGGCATTAACATGTCGAAGCTCTCCACTGTCGGTATCGACAACAGCCAACATCTTCACACTGTGAATCTCATTGAATTGATCTAGATTGCCAACGATCCATCCTATCCACCAGTCAGTATCAGTTGGGTCAGGATTGAGCGTTGATTGCACGAGAACCAAGTCTCCTGCTTTGACCCCGATAAAGGGAGGTCGGTTATTTCTTGATGGCATGGCTCTCCAGCTTTGCTGTTCAGAACCTCACAACCTGCTGTCGCCAAAGGCGTAGGTGTTTTTTAAGGTCTGAATTTGGAAAGGGCCATAAGCATTAGAACCTATTCAAAGATTGAGTGTTGTTGTTTGGCAGGCATGCTTCATTTTTCTCTACAGTGAGTTGCTTCAAGAGTTGATCCTCATGCTGACCAACGACGAACAAGAAGAGCTGCTGGCCGCAGAAAGGCGTCAATTTCCTGGCAATGCTGATCTTGGTCGTGTCGATACCCAAAAGGCGACCATTCTCGGTCAGGCTTGGGTCAAGTGGCGTCGTGCAGAGATTCAGCGAGAGGCATCCTCTCAGGGCAGGCCATCTTGACGCTTAGTTATGGATGAATCGGGTGTCTGAGAACCCCTTTGGCCTTACTGAATTGACTTGATGTGAATTGTGTTCAGATCAAGCTTATGAATGTTTTGTGGATGGATAGTCATAGTTTTGGGCCTCGCTTTTGATTGAGCCTTTGGCCTTAACTGCGCTTCGTATGTTGTTCGAGCAGCGTGCGGGTTGCTGTGCCTGCCATCCTCTGACTTGAGTGGCCAAACTTTGTTGGTTTTGAGGACTTTCTTATGGCAGCTGGTTAGGCCTCATGGCTCAACGCCAGACGGATCAGATGGCTGCTCTGGCAGTTCGTCAAATTCAGTCAGACAAGATTGGATGGATTTGCGGACACCGACGTGTTGTGTGTGTAACTTTTGATGGAGGACCGTTGGAAGACCATGGCTTTTGAAGCGAAGGACAAGACTGAGAGGTTTATGGATGCCGCTAAGGAGCGTGCCAGGGCTGCGATGCACGAGACCTCTCCCAAGCTGACGTCTCTTGAGAAGGGGATGCTGAAGGCTCTGAAAAGCCGTCAGCGACCTGTTAAGCACAATCAAAAGACCACGGTCCGAGGTTGAGCTGCTGTTGAAGCACCCCTTGTTCAGATGGAGTGTTGCAGCTAAATCCTGATGTCACTGAACTCAGCTGAGTTCGGTGACTCACCCTCTTGTTTTCAGGATCAGAAGGATTTGCTGATGATTCCGCCTGAGCCCTGTCTCTGTCATCCCATCCAACGTCAATAGTTGCAGTGATCAGCTTGCAGTGACTTTTGATTCAAAAGTAGCGTGCTGATCATCATTCGCCATTCAAAACGTAAACGGTGTCTTTGTTTTTTTGCAGCGAATTGCGTCTCAGCGCTTTCTAGTGCGAATTATTTCAACAAAATTCTTAATATTCGTGAGTGGAGCCAACGCAAATAAGCTTGAGTGGGAACTAATTGATGACCTCATTTTGATTCCAAGTTTTTGCAATCTTTCTATAATGCCCGTTTTGCAGTGCTGGTAATTGATGCGATCTTTTGATATCAAGCTGCTTTAAAAAATGGACTCATCGCATCGCGACTCGGCGGTGAATCAAGAGCAGGTCTGCGATATCGAGTTTTTCCATTTCTTCTAAGAGCTCTTCGTAGTTCAAGGTTGACGTCGCTTGAGATGGGATTTGCGAGTTGACCATCTGATACCAACTTTAGATTGTAAATAAAATAGTCGAACCGTAACGGTTTGTAAACGGTCAAATGTTGCAGTGTTGGCCAGCGTGGCCTTTGAAGGAGTTTTTGCGTATGCAGAGCAGTCGCCCTGTCGCGCTTTTGGCAGAGGCTTTCCATCGCATGCTTAGAGCAGGTCAGCATGAAGTTTCAGTGTGCTGAAGGTCCTGCGTTATTGAAGCGATAAAGCGCTTCTGGTTCGGTCGCACACCCCATAGGTCAGAACTGGTGATCTTTCTTGTGGGTGTCTTTGCAGTGCCAGAACCCAAAACACCATCATTCCCAGACGTGCCTGCACACGGCTGTCATCGGTTGAGGTATCGAAGACAGGTTGATCGTCTCGAGAATGGATGTTGGGAATGATTGCTCTCAATTGAGGACGGTCTTCTATCACGCCTGGTTTTAGGTCGATGTGCCGAATTGGCCCCCTGCGGTGCTTCCGGCTGTTTTTGTTGCACGTCACTTGCCAGCCTTGCTTGTTGAGCCTTTTGGCTCCGATGGATGCTTGTTCCGTTGGCACTTCAATGAGGCGGAATCCTTCGCCTTTGCTGCAATACAGCCTGGTTTGTCCAATCACAGCCTTGCCTATCGATGTTTGAGCACAGCCAATTCGCCTCATTCCTTGTCTCGAGCAAGGTCCTGAAGGCGAACTTGCTTGGAGGCCTTTCCCAGTTCGTCATCGACCACCAGCGCGAATCAACTGACACGTTCTGAATTGAACGTCACCATGGTAAGGGCAATATTTTCACTGCATCTCTTGAATGTGCTTCAAATGAAAGAGCAAGTATTCAGTGGGGCCTTAATGATAAGAATGTGGGCTTCACTCGTATCGCTTTGGTAAGCTGATTGCAGGAGCAAAGGCCTTGGTTGTTCATCGAGCTAATGATGAAATCGCTGTCCATCACCCTGCTTTCGATCAGTCTTATGGGATGTTTTTATTCATCTGAGCAGAAAGCAAAAGAAGCCTGTGAAAAGTGGAGAGTGAAGCGAGCTGAGGTTACGATTACTAGCTTCAGAGATGAGCAGCCAGCTCAACCAGTCGATAGAGCTAAAGAGTTGAAACTCGCTTTGAGTGCAATCGACAAGGAAGATTTAAGCTCTTACAGAGATGCCGAAAAGTTTCGCTCAGAAACAAGAGCATTCCAGATTGATTTTTTCGATGCTCTTGTGGAGGAGGATCAGAAGGGTCTTGAAATGATTGATCATCAAGTCACTGCTCGCTGGTGCAGAACAGACAGCGCGATCAGCCAAATCCTCGGTTATGAAAATAAAAAAGTCATCACAAGAGTCTGGCAGAATAAGCAAGGAGAAAAGGGCAAGGGTGAAGTGGCCAAGCGCTACCGTTATTGATTGCAGCAGATCATTGACCAGTGTTATTTGATGAAGTTAGCAGGGTAAATTGTTGCCATTCTTTCTGGGTGCTATTTTGAGTTAAATGCTTCTGTCGCTGGCATCGCTTCGTTCTGTTCACTGGTGTTGGTCATCATTCCTTGAGCGATTGCTAGTAGGCCCACGAGTACGCCCAGAGATAAAGCGGTCAGTATTAGTCTGTTTGTCCTCATTGATCTGCACTTTTTTAATCAGCTTTGTTGCTTGCTTGGTAGTCTTTCTGTAATGCCAGGTCTGTCATGAACCAATTGTTTGCGGAAATTGCAAGAATTGTAGGCCTTGCTGTTTGTCTGCAGTTGTACGGTCTTGTGCATACTCTTGCAGCTAATTATGGTACCGATGAAAATAAAGCAAAGAAGATTGAAAGAGATGGTTTCTTTTCCAGTCACACCTGGAAGGTGGCGTTTGGAGGAGCTGTTTTCTTTTGGGTCTTGGTGTTCAACTGGGGTAAAACGTGTCTCGCGACTTAGGTTTTAGTCAATGCCTGCGAGCGGCTTGATGTCTTCGACCTCTTCATTCTGTTTGCTGTGAATCTCTTCTTGCTCTTTGGCCTCTGGTCTTCGCTGACTCGCCGGTTTTTTAGCTCTTGGATGGAATTTGGAATAGTGCTTTGGCGTTTTCAGCTAACTGATGCCAGTCGGCTACATGCTCGGCATAGCCATTCCAAATGTTGTCTTCAATGCGAAGGCTAAGAATTACTTCTCCTGATTCAGATGTGATCTTCAGTCTGATTCCTCCATTCCGATGAAGAACCCATGCTCCATCGCCATTTTCTTGGTCGATAAGGGCATCGTGCTCTTCTTTTGTGATGCACTTAGTCGTTAATTTGTTTTTAGTGCAGTAATCAGCCAGTGCCATGAGTTCTGAAATTCCATTCAACCTGTGCATTCGCTGAATGGTTTGAAGTCTCTCTTCAATGCAGTTAGCGGTTTGGTGCCACTCCATATCGTTCCAATGGCTTTTCTCTTGTTTATCTATTACTTCTTGCTGGTTGAGTGCAACGTGAAAGCAGCCTCGGACAGGCAACAAAAAGGGTTCCCGGTATTCCGGAAAACCCCGTAACGACTGACGCCCCCTGATGGATTCGAACCATCGACCGACTGCTTAGAAGGCAGTTGCTCTATCCAGCTGAGCTAAGGGAGCATTCTGGGCATTCTTGCAGTCAAACCAAAGAGCTGCATCTAAGGTTGAAGGCTGCTCAAATTGCTCCATGGCACCCAGCCGGCTTACTGACAGTCAAAAGCAGGAGCTTTTAGTCCGTTATCGCGCCGGCGAGTCCAGCGCTGCCCTCGCTGCGTTTTACGGATGCAGTCCCAACACGGTCAGCCGCACGGTTCGCGCTCTGCTGACTCCAGAGCAATACGACGAACTCAAGTCAGTGCGCGCTCGAGCTGCCACAACCACACCCGAGGCTGATCCCGTGGCTGCCCCTGAGCTGCCTGAAGCTGCAAATGGTCCTGGTGAGCAACCCTCTGAACGGCTTGTTGAGCCTGAGCAGTTGGAGGCAGAAGACGGCGATGGCAGTGCGCCGCTTGCCCTTGATGATGCCGACGATTTTGGAGGCGACGATGCTGATGATGTCGGGGATGACGAGGCCTTCGATAGGCCATCGGATGATGTCTTTCAGGAGATCGCCGTTCTGCCTGTGGATCTGCCGCAAGTCAGTAGGGAGCAGGTCAGCTGTCGACCTTTTGCCGCCGGCGTGCTCCCCGAGAGTGTTTACATGCTGGTGGACAAGACCGTTGAGCTGGATCCAAGGCCGCTCAGTGAGTTCCCTGAATTGGGTGTTCTGAATCCCGAGGAGCTGGTCCGCCAGGCCCTCTGTCTGTATTCCAGCCCACGCTCTGCAAAGCGTCAGTGCGGACGCAGTCAGCGCGTGATCAAGGTTCCTGATACCAAGGTGTTTGAGAGCACGTCTCGCCACCTGCTTGCCAGGGGTATCACCCGCCTCCTGCTCGAAGGCGCCCTGTATTCACTCGACGCCTGATTCAACGTTGTGAGTTCGGCATCAATACCACTGCGAGGCTGCCACCGCTGATCACTCCCAGCACAGTGCTGACGCCAACAATGAACCCTGCAGGGAGTGGGGCTGTCGTCCCAACGCCCAGTTTCAGCCTGTAGCGCTCACTCAAGTTCTGTGCTCCAAGGCAAAGCACGACAAGCAAGGCGACACTGCCGCCCAGGGTGATCAGCAGCAGTCTCAGGCGCAGCAACATGCCGCGGGTTCCGCGCAGCTTTGCTCAGTCTGCCTGTTTCTGCTCCTCATGCAGTAGTGCGTAGAGCTCGCGTCGTGATCGTCCGGCGCACTTGGCCAGATCCTTCGCTGCATCACCAGGCTTCATGCCTTGCTCGATCAGTGCTGCGAGTTGCTCACGGCATTGAGCGTCATTCATGGCGACTTGCTCCTGTTGCGGAGCCCCACCCAGGACCAGGGTGAATTCACCCTGGGGAGGGTGTTCTTTGAAATGCGTCAGGGCAGCGATCACGGTTGGTCCCACCTGTTGTTCATGTCGCTTGGTCAGTTCACGGGTCACCTGTAGAGCCCGTTGATCACCACAGAGTTCCTGTAGTTCTTCCAGAAGTTTCAGCATGCGATGGGGAGCCTCGTAAAGCACGGTGGTGCGTTGTTCTGCAACCACTGCAGTCAATCGTTCGCGTCGCTCGCGCCCCTTGGCAGGCAGAAACCCTTCAAAGCAAAAGCGGCCACTGGGAAGGCCACTGCTGACCAGCGCTGTGGTGGCAGCGCAGGGGCCAGGAATACAGATCACGGCATGGCCGGCTTGTCGTGCTGCAGCTACAAGGTCTTCTCCAGGGTCACTGATCCCGGGTAATCCGGCATCGCTAATCACGGCAACGCTGTGGCCGCTGCTGAGTTCATTCAGCAACTGGGGAATGCGGCTGTGCGTGTTGTGCTGATGAAAGCTGCAGCGGCGCGCTTTCGATCCCAGGGCTGTGAGTAGTTGTCCGCTATGTCGGGTGTCTTCGCAGGCAATCGTGTCTACGTCGATGAGCAGTGCCCGCGCTCTTGGTGAAAGGTCACCCAAATGACCGATCGGTGTGCCCACCAGATACAGAACACCAGCTTCCGGTTCGGCGCGCTGCTTCACAATGGCTCCGCCCAGATCACTCCATGATGCCGACTGCGATGAACCTGCCTGCCGGCATCAGTCAGGACAGCCTCCTAGAGGCACTGCGCCCTCTCTGCTGGGGAGCTGCAGACATCCTGCGGGCCTATGCCCGCGGTGAGCAGCCTCCCCATGGCTTTTCACGGGCACTGAGTGTTGACCATGGTGGTGAGGGACCTGTGTCTGCGGCGGATCTGGCCGTGAATCAATGGTTGCTGGAGGGTCTGCATGCAGCGTTTCCTGATGCTGGTTGGACCTTGCTCAGCGAGGAGACGGCAAAGGAGCAACTCACGGAGGGCGAGCCATTGCCTGCTGAATGGCTCTGGATTCTCGATCCTCTGGATGGCACCAAGGATTTTTTGCAAGGCACTGGTCAATACGCGGTGCATCTGGCGCTGGTACAGGGTCAGCGTCCGGTGCTGGGTGTGGTGTTGCTTCCGGAGGCGGATGAGCTGTGGTTCGGTCTGGTTGGTTATGGCAGCTGGTGTGAAGATCGGATCGGTCAGCGCAGCCCCGTGCGCTTCAGCGACCGCAGTGCTGAGGGCGAACTGATCATGGTGGCGAGTCGCAGTCATCGGGATGATCGCCTCGAGCGACTGATCGCGGCTCTGCCTCTCTCCGGCTCCAAGGCAGTCGGCAGCGTGGGCTGCAAGGTGGCCACGATCCTGCGCGGTGAGACCGATCTCTACATCTCGCTCTCAGGCAAGAGTGCTCCCAAAGACTGGGATATGGCAGCCCCTGAGGCCGTGTTGCTGGCGGCTGGTGGTGCCTTCACCCATGCGGACGGTCGACCGCTCTCTTACAACAACGGTGATGTGCGTCAGGCGGGTTGTCTGATTGCCAGCCATGGAAAAGCCCATGCCGCGCTTGAGAAGCGTGCGACGCGGGCCATGGGCGAGATCGATCCAGGCTTTCAGGTCTGAGGTCTGATCAGTTGGTGGGCACTGGCTGAACCGATTGTTAGCTGGTGATCTCTCGTGCGGTTCCCAGTGTTGTCTTGAGCTTCAGAGCCAGGGCTTGCCTACCCAGTGCAATTATCTTGAGCGTGTCTTCGTGGAATTTCAGTTGGCTGTCGGCCACGCGAACCCCACGAATCAGCTCTTGTGCCTCTTGAGACAGGGAATCGATTGCATATTTTTTTCCGTCAAAGGTAAGGACAGACTCCGATTGGCCTGGTGTGGATTGCTGACCAGCAGTGGTTGAGACAACCATGTTGAGTGCCCCTCAAGCGCAAAAAGAAGGTGATGGGCTTGGCCCATTATTTTTGTCGTAGCACAACAAGGGTGGTGTCGACATCAGTCACTCCTTGGAAAGCACGCGGTGGAACCGGCCGAAAGCACCAGTCTTTAGGTTTTGCACGGATTTGAGTATTTATGCTGTGTCGCGATGGACTCGTTTTGCGATAAACATCCCCATGCTCGGGCGCTATTGGCCTTCCAGGCTTTTGGTGCCCATACGCGAATGCGTCCAATTGGTCCGTCAACTAGGGAAGCGCCATGCCGGAAGACAACCGCAGCATCGAGCTGGATCTGGATAAAGATCAACCGGTTGAAGCGAAGAAGGTTGAGGGGGTATGGGGGCTGTACGAAGAGTTAGCCAAGGCCAAGGAAGAAAACGGAACGACGCCACCCGTTGCTGATTTCGGCATTGCGCGTGAGGCAGATACCAATGGAGTGGACTGGCTCAATGGCCGTCTCAATTTCTTCGATGGAGATGGTGAGCAACTTTCAGGAGACGAATGGTTCTCGATGAATGGTGGCATCAGCTCTGGAGGTGTCGTTTCAGCCGGGGCTGTGGATGCATTTCAAGATGATGTGGTCTTGGGTGATGAGGCCTTCAATCAGGCAACCACCAATGATTTCAGTCAACTTAATAGGGCCACTAATAGCCTTTTAGATCAATTGGAGGTGGGTGAAACTGGCACGATTGCCTTCAAACCTCAGGATTTAAGGCTTGAGGGTGATAATCAGAATTATTATCCAACTGATGAAAATAACGATCTGGCGAACGGCATACCAATCGCTGAAGTCACAAAGATTGATGAGCAGTTGAAGCGTGCCGATGATCAGGAGGTGCGCTTCTCAACCTCTTGGCAGGGTACGGGCACAAACGAGTTGGTGCTCGATTCAACCCCTGTCAATGGAGCCGACTTTGCCCAGAAGCTCAATGCGCTGATCAGCACGGACGACAACCTTGGTCCCTTTAGCTGGTCGAACATCAATTTGAGGCCGACTGAGGAGACCCGTGAAGATGGCATTAACCGCCACATTTACTTAGACCTCAAGGACATTGATGATCCTGAGGGAGCAGGGCGTTGGATGCCCAATCAACAGATCGGAGCTTCAAACCAGCCGGATGGAGATTCTGATGCTTACTCCTATGAGTATTCATCCACAAACAGCTGGAATTTCAAAGAGGTTTACTCGAGTCTCAAGGAAGGGGAGTCTGCGACATGGGAACTGGAGCGAATCCATATCAACGCTGGTAATAACTGGACTGATGTTCGCTCAGATAGTGAGCGAATTGATTCGCCACTGAAAGTCACCTTGGTGGAGACTAACCCCAATCCCACCAGCAGCAGTCTTGATTTGGAGGGTCTTTCCTATGAGATTGACTCTGAGATCGCAATTCAGACGATCTTTGATGAGCAAGGGGTGCTGGATAAATCGTTTATCGATTCATTGATTAAGAGTGATGAGCAATCGGTCGATTTCTGGAGTAATTATCGTGCGGATGTAAATGGACAAAGTTTCCATTTCTACTCTAGTGCTCGAGAAACAGAGTGGAATGGAAAGCAGTTGCAGGAAGAGTTCAATCTCCCCTGGAACTCACTTGATTTTATCAATGCTGCCATCGAGAGCGGTGTTGAAGAGATTGAGTTGACGAGAGATTGGCATGGCATGAACGTCAATTCTGACTCTGTTGTTGAGAGTTATCATGGAAGTGTCAATAGAGATGGTCATATTCGTAAAGACCATCGCCTTCCCAATGATTATGAGGGCGCTGCTATTGATCCCGTTGATCCTTCGTCAATGTTGAAGGCTCCGGAAACGATCACCCTCTCGATGGGGGACCTTCAGGGTCTGGCTGAGAAATTCACGAGTGATGAATCCCGACCAGAGGTTTTGCGTTTTGGCGATTATGAACTCTCCAACAATCTACTGAGTCTTGATAATGCCCTGGTCGACAGTCTTTCTGGTGATGCCGTTGAGTATGTAGCTGTCTTGGGTAGCCAGGCTGAGCGTGCTGGTGATTACCGATTAGATATTACGGCTGAATCACTGTCCGAGGTGCACAATTTGGAAGCGGTTGAAGTGACGATTCAACTGGATCCAAAGCTGTTTGAATCGATCAATCTAAGTGATGTTCAGATTTCGAGCCAATTGCCAATTCAGAATGCAATTCAAATAGATAATGAGTCTGGCACCGTCACCTTGAGTGGTGCGAGCTTGGCGAATCTGGGCCAGGGATCGATGATCAATGGTGAAGAAGCTCTAGCATCGATTAATCTGAATTTTGATAACGAGTATCTAGAAACAGTTGCATATAATGAAGTTACTGGTGAGTTGGAGTTATCGCCGATTTCCTTCCAAATGAGTGTTGGAGATGAGGAGGCGGTGTTCTCGCGTAATTTCACCGATTCAACTGGTCAGTTAAATCGTGATATTCAGAGCTTGGCCGAGCTGAATGGTGATGTGGCTTTAAACAGTGATCGTGTGTCGCTGATCAAAGAGATCGTGCGGATGGAGGAAGAGAGTGGTTTGACGTTGGGAACACAGCGCACGATTGGTGTGAAGGGTGAATTCACCAATCTTGTGCGTGAAGGAGCCACGCTTGAGGCAACAACGGAATGGCGGAACACTGGTAACACAACGGTGAATGGTTTGGAGGTGCAAGGAATTGAGAATGAGAATGCTCGGCTCCTGGATGCGCATTTCTCAGAAGGTAAGGATTATTTAGCTAGTGGTCGATTTATCAATGGTGACTGGAATGCCGAGGCTGCGGGATCAACGGAAATCACCGCCAAGGTGGAGGTGACGGGTAAGGCTGGTAATGTGCTGGACCTCAGTGAGGGAATCCTTGGTGTCTCGACAGAGACATCCGAAGAGGTGTTTGAGAACGAGGAAGGTTCCAAGAACCTCATTACCTATCAGGGCGATTTGAACTACGACGGCCGAGTGTCTTTCAAGGACTTGGCCTATCTCAATGCAGGTGCTGCTCGCCAGGAACTGGTGGACAAGGTTGATGCCAGTGGGAAAGAGGCGACCAATGAATTCGGCAGTGTCGAACAGGTCGCGACAAAGGAGAGCTACGCCAGTGATGTGGATGCGAACTACGACGGCAAGGTATCGATTGCTGATTTGAGTGTTCTTGAGAAGGACTGGGGCAAATCGCTGCACACCGGTGATGAGTCATTCCTGGGTTCTGGTGAGAAGCTTGATTTTGAAAGTATTGATGGTGATGGAACCTGGGATAACTCAAGCTTCAAGCGAGAAAATGCAGTGGCAGCCGAGCAGATTGCTGAGGCACAAGAGGCTGCAGGTGCTGTGACGGAAGCAGTGGATGAGGGAGTTGGTGGTGGTTTGAGTGATAGCCCAGTGGAGTTGAAGGAGGACGATGGGCTGCTTGGAGCAGAGCTGTAGAGGGTTGATTCGATTTTATCTGTTGATGGCTTTTCAATTAATGTTTTATGGAACGTTTATCACTAAGTAAAACCTCTGATCTTCAGAACGGATTGCCTGAAGACACAGCACTGTCAGCTGGTCTCTTTGGTAAATATGCGTACTTCAGTGGTGAGCATGATTCAGAGTCCTATGAGTACATTCGCGTCTCCGACGACTCTGTTCTGGAAGCCCTGCAAGGGGAGGGGACAATCTCAGCCTGGCTGTTCCGTGATGTTGAAGAACAAGATAGTGACTGGCGGAATGTGTACGATATTCCTAACTCGCATCTGTTGGAATTTTCGCCATCAGGTGGCTTTGATTGGCGTGCAGAGAATGGACATCAAGACTTTTTCAACGTTAATGGACCCAAGCTCGGCCTTAATGAGTGGGTCCATGTAGCTGTCACCATGAGTGAAGATGATGATGGTGGCTATGTTCCCTCTATCTATGTCAATGGGGACCTGACAGAAGAATCAACAAATTGGCAGATTGGTGAACAGGGAAATGAGAATGGTTTGCACACCACAACAGATGATTTGTATTTAGGTATTCTGTGGAGTCAGAATGGTGAGGATGGTAAGAGGGGTAATCCAGATCCATGGAAAGGTGGTATAGACGAATTCAAGGTATGGAAGTCAAGCCTTTCTCAGTTAGAAGTAAAAACCCTTTTTGCTGGTGAGTCGGATGTAAGAAAAGAAGATCTTCTGATCCATTTTGACTTTGAAAATGTCTCTGATGGGCAAGTTGTTGATATTGGTGGACATAACGTGATTGGTGAAGTTGTGGGTGATGTTGCCTTTTTAGGAGAGCCTGCCTTGCCTCCGGTTACAGATAATTTTCTGTTGAAACTTGACAATGCCCTGGTCGACAGTCTTTCTGGTGATGCCGTTGAGTATGTAGCTGTCTTGGGTAGCCAGGCTGAGCGTGCTGGTGATTACCGATTAGATATTACGGCTGAATCACTGTCCGAGGTGCACAATTTGGAAGCGGTTGAAGTGACGATTCAACTGGATCCAAAGCTGTTTGAATCGATCAATCTAAGTGATGTTCAGATTTCGAGCCAATTGCCAATTCAGAATGCAATTCAAATAGATAATGAGTCTGGCACCGTCACCTTGAGTGGTGCGAGCTTGGCGAATCTGGGCCAGGGATCGATGATCAATGGTGAAGAAGCTCTAGCATCGATTAATCTGAATTTTGATAACGAGTATCTAGAAACAGTTGCATATAATGAAGTTACTGGTGAGTTGGAGTTATCGCCGATTTCCTTCCAAATGAGTGTTGGAGATGAGGAGGCGGTGTTCTCGCGTAATTTCACCGATTCAACTGGTCAGTTAAATCGTGATATTCAGAGCTTGGCCGAGCTGAATGGTGATGTGGCTTTAAACAGTGATCGTGTGTCGCTGATCAAAGAGATCGTGCGGATGGAGGAAGAGAGTGGTTTGACGTTGGGAACACAGCGCACGATTGGTGTGAAGGGTGAATTCACCAATCTTGTGCGTGAAGGAGCCACGCTTGAGGCAACAACGGAATGGCGGAACACTGGTAACACAACGGTGAATGGTTTGGAGGTGCAAGGAATTGAGAATGAGAATGCTCGGCTCCTGGATGCGCATTTCTCAGAAGGTAAGGATTATTTAGCTAGTGGTCGATTTATCAATGGTGACTGGAATGCCGAGGCTGCGGGATCAACGGAAATCACCGCCAAGGTGGAGGTGACGGGTAAGGCTGGTAATGTGCTGGACCTCAGTGAGGGAATCCTTGGTGTCTCGACAGAGACATCCGAAGAGGTGTTTGAGAACGAGGAAGGTTCCAAGAACCTCATTACCTATCAGGGCGATTTGAACTACGACGGCCGAGTGTCTTTCAAGGACTTGGCCTATCTCAATGCAGGTGCTGCTCGCCAGGAACTGGTGGACAAGGTTGATGCCAGTGGGAAAGAGGCGACCAATGAATTCGGCAGTGTCGAACAGGTCGCGACAAAGGAGAGCTACGCCAGTGATGTGGATGCGAACTACGACGGCAAGGTATCGATTGCTGATTTGAGTGTTCTTGAGAAGGACTGGGGCAAATCGCTGCACACCGGTGATGAGTCATTCCTGGGTTCTGGTGAGAAGCTTGATTTTGAAAGTATTGATGGTGATGGAACCTGGGATAACTCAAGCTTCAAGCGAGAAAATGCAGTGGCAGCCGAGCAGATTGCTGAGGCACAAGAGGCTGCAGGTGCTGTGACGGAAGCAGTGGATGAGGGAGTTGGTGGTGGTTTGAGTGATAGCCCAGTGGAGTTGAAGGAGGACGATGGGCTGCTTGGAGCAGAGCTGTAGAGGGTTGATTCGATTTTATCTGTTGATGGCTTTTCAATTAATGTTTTATGGA
>NZ_UCNL01000009.1:0-45211 GCF_900473955.1 Synechococcus sp. GEYO | reverse complement strand
TGGCACCGGCTGACCAGCCGCACGAAAACTTCGTCTTCCCTGAAGAGGTTCTGCCTCGCGGTAACGCTCTCTGATCAAGCCAAAACATTCAATCATTGGGTCCCCATAGGGACCCTTTTTTTATTGCTTATGGCAATATTTTTCAATTCGTACGCTCAAACGATGGTTGCTTCCGATCTCAGTCACAGATGTTTTGTTTTGACATGAATTCATGGTTTTTCTGGTGGGGCAGCTTTAAAGATTTTTTGAAGGATTGGTATTGATCGAGGTGATGTTTTAATGTTGTTCGGTTGTGTGTTTCGAGAGCCTAAGGCCTGCAAAGTTTCGATTTAAATTATTTGTTGGAAGCTTATTGTGCCGTTCAGTGTTTTCTCGTCTGTCGAACGAACTCTGACTATGAAAGTATCCATTGCTTTGTCAGCGGTTTATGTATTGATCCTTTTTGTTACTGCAAGTGTTCAGCACTTCTTGTTAGGTACTGGCGTTTGGGATATTGGCTTGTTTGTGCAATTCAGTTGGCTGATTAGTGAAGGCAAAATTAATGCGATAAGTAGTCTGAGGGATATATCTCCGCTTCAGGATCATTTTTCTCTTTTGTTGCTTCCTTTGGGCTTGATTTATAGATTTTTCCCTTCTCCGTTTTCTTTGATAGGGCTCCAATCTATCGCTTTGGGATGTATGCCTGCAGTGGCCGGGTGGATTGCATGGCGGAGAAGAATTTGCCCTGAGCTGATATGGGCATTGCTAATAGCAATTGTGCTATCGCCGTACCCTTTTCTTGTAAACCGCGGTGACTTTCATCCTGATGTTCTGACAGTGCCGCTGATGTTGATTGCTATCTCGGATGTGCAAAGGACACAGCGGAATAGATATTATTGGTGTCTCTTTTTAACACTTTTTGCTAAAAATGCTCAGGCTTTATTCGGCTTTGGACTTGGATTGTATGCCTGCGCTAAGGGAAAGTATCGACGTGGTTTAATCACTATAATCATTTCCCTCGGGTGGTGGTTTTTGGCAACCGCACTCTCGAGTCAAGGAGGAGATCATGTCGCAATAAGGATGGGTTACTTAGGCGATACAAAGTTGGAGATGATGCTGACACTTTTGACTCGACCGTGGGTTGTTTTTGGTGTTGTTTCTGTTGAACAGGTTTTCTTGTACACCTTGGGTTTGTGCCTGCCATTTCTTCTTTTGTTTAGAAAAGCAGCCTGGCCTGCCTTGCTTGGATGCCTACCTGTTTACTTGACTAATGTGGTTTCTGCTTCTGGTATACAGCGTGAACTTGACCACCACTACTCTATTGCGATTTTCGTATTTTTAATAGCAGCCTGCCTTGACTGTATGCCTGATTTGTCAGTAAAAGCATCTCGTATTCATCGAAAAATTTTATATTTAACCATTCTCTTTTCGTTGGTAGCTTTTTTGGGTTACGCGCGAATTGCTTATTTCCAGAGTCGTTATTGGCCGCGTCTAGCAGAGGCTCAGGAGTTTTTCCAGGTATCAAATAAAATAGGAGGTGATGAATCGGTTCTCACGGTGAGTGATTATGCGGTTCATCTGGCAGGCAGGGATTTGATTGAGCAAATTGAAAAAAATAAATTTGAGAATTATTCTGATTTTGATGTAGTCGTTTTGCCTGGTATTAAAGCAAGCACTAATGATTCTTCTGGAAGGCTGAGACGAGTTAAGGATGTGAAGCTTGGATTGCTGGTATCAAGAGTCTTGGTCGGCGCTAAATCTGAAGGCTATAAATGTGATTCTAATGGTGGATATGTTACTACTTGCAGAAAGCAATAATTTGCAGTTCCTTTGCTAATAAATTTCTTCTATTTCCTTTGTCTCTCGGGTTTTCAGTTCCGTCGTTATCTGTGATGTCATGCTTTGTTTTGAAGTGCGATGTTTTTGGTCGGTCTGATGCATGAGTCTGATTTCAGCTCAGTGATTTGGCCTAAGCGTTTGTTGTGGCTCGCCTCTGGCTTCTGGATCCTTACTTTCTTGATCCAGCTTTGGCGCCTTGAGAGCCTCAGCGCCACTTATGACCAGGCTCTGTTTCTTCAGGAGCTTTGGTCAACGTCCCAGGGACGACTGTTCGAAAGCAGTTTGTCTTCGGTGCTTTCCGGAGCTGTGACGAGTGATGGTGCGCTCCCTTCGGTGAATTATCTCCACCTTGGTCAGCACGCGAATTTCTTGACCCTGGCGATCTCCCCGCTGGTGGTTGTGATGGGTCGTTGGGCCTTGCCTTTTGCCCAAGTTTCAGTTCTCACGGCTTCTGGCCTGGTGCTCTGGCGGATCGCATCGCGTTGTTTGGATGCCGATCTCGCATTCAGGATCACAGTGGCCTACTTCTTTAGTGGTGCCATTCTCGGTCCTGCGATTGAGAATTTTCACGATCTGATCTGGATTCCTCTCCTCGGTTTCCTGGTGGTGGAAGGCCTGATGGAACGACATCGATGGCAGGTTTTGCTGTCAGCAGTGCTCCTGTTGCTAGTGCGAGAGGACAGTGGTCTGGTTCTTTTTTCTCTGGGTCTATGGGCCCTGATACGGCGACCCTCTGAGCGTTATTGGGGCGTTGCGCTGATGTTGGGAGCTCTGGGATGGGTGTTGATCGTTACGGGATGGATCCAGCCTGCGGTTGATTCCTCCCTGGCCGATCGATTCCTTGCCGAAAAGTTTGGCCATCTTGTCGAGGATCCGTCCCGAGGCACGGTTGCCCTGATGCTCGCGATGCTCCGTGAGCCCCTGGCGGTCCTACAGGCACTCGTTTCACCGCCTGGCGCCACGCTCGGTTTCGTGCTTGCGCTCACGTTGCCGCTGCTATTCATCCCTCTTCTTTCTGTGGATGCTCTGTTGCTGGTCTCAGCACCATTGTTTGTTGCCCTTGTTTCGCAAGGACGCACCGCTCTTGCCGTCACGCTTCGCTACGTCCTGGCTCTTGTGCCTGGCCTCTATCTAGGCGCCGTGTTGTGGTGGCAAGCGCACCCACTGGCCTGGCATCAACGCCAAGTGCGCATGGTCTGGACTGGTGCTGTAACTCTCGGGCTTGTTCTTACGATTGTTGGTAACCCTCACCGAAGTTTCTCTGCGGTGATTCCTGACAGCTTTGTTCCCTGGATTCATGTCTCACCGAGGACCATGCTTCATAGACGCGAAGCAGCATTGAAAGCGGTGGCCAAAGTGCCAGCGGAGGCAAGTGTTGCTGCTGATACTCCACTGCTTCCCCTCCTGGCACAGCGCGAAGCACTGATCCGATTCCCGAACTCGGTGCGATTCAAGGATCGTGAGGGTGTGGTGCGTTCCGTGGACTATGTCGTGGCTTTCTCCGGTTACTACACACCCTTGGCGCCAGTTTTCAAACGTGAGCGACGTGTGCAGATCAAAATTCGCGCTCAGGTTCAAGAATTACTCGCCAAAGGCGATTACAAGCTTATTCATTGCGAAGGTGGTGCATTTGTGCTTCGTCGGGTGCAAGACAGAGTTCCAGACCAGAAGACCACTCCTGGCATTTCCAGCCATTGCGATGCGCTTGCTTGAGCAAGTCAGTCTGGATCGTTTTGGTTGAACCCCAGCCGGCATCTTCTGGATTCAGCAGCAGGGCTTTCCAGTGGCTGGTTCTCAGTGATCTTTCCGATTTCTTTTTCGGGAAGGCAATCCACTGGCGTTGACTTAGGTGAGGTGCCAGATAACTGGTACTGAGCACACGTGCTTCAGTGGGTACAAGGCTGATTGCTTCAGTTACGTCCTGACGCATGCCAAGCCGTTCCAGGTAAGGCCCTGTGAAGAACCATGGTTTGGCCAAGGCCAGCCAGCAGAGAATTGCCCAGCCCACCATCAGAGAACGCCGCCTGCGTGATAGAGATCGACCGTGCCTCTCGCCTGTGGCAAGACCGTCGATGGCGGCAATAACGGCGATGGCAGCCAGCGGCAGGCTGTAGTGATGAATCAGCGTGCGATAGCTGCTGGATGCAGAAAGCAGATTGACCACAACCAGTGGCAAGCCAATTAGCAATACCGGTAACGAGTTGCGTCGCCAGAGAACACCGCAGGGGAGTGCCAGGAGCAGGAGGTAAAAAGCTCCTCCGATCCAGTCGAGACGGCTTAAGACCTCGACCGGGCTGCCGCTGAGGTGGCCGAACATCCGTTCTGCCGCTTTGGGACCCTCGCCATGACGTAGCCAGGGATAAAGCCAGCGGCTGAGCGTCAGTAGCCAACCTGCTGATAACAGTGTGGCGGCTGTACTCCAGCGCCAGCGCCGCCGCCAGGCTTGTTCGATCGCCATGCCGGCAATCACCAGCAGAAGCCCGTCCCGGAAGCCCAGCAGCGTGAGCAGCAAGGTGATCCAGAGCAATGGACGGTCTGCCCTCTCGGCCCAGAGAGCGAGCGCTAGCACAGGCATCCCCCACACTTCCGGGTGGAAATCAAACAGGTTGCTGTTGAAGACCACTGGTTGAAGCCACCACAGCAGACAGGTCAGCCAGCAAAGCCTGCGTGGCAGTCGCGCCTGCGCTGCGAGCATCCAAATCGGAATGGCTGTGCAGCTCAACGCCAGGGCTTGGGATCCCAGTAACCAATCCAATGACGGCTGGATGGCGTAGAGAGCTCCACTCAGATACAGCCACCAAGCGCCGTGATCTGCCAGGAGGTGAACGCCTTCCATCGACGACACCGGTGGCAGCCCCTTGCTTACCAACCACGCCCATTGGTCAAAGAGACCCAGGTCGTAGGCGTTGCTCTGCAGAAGCCAATGTCGGGCAGCAGAACAGCTCCAGCCCAGGAATCCGATCAGAAGACTGATCAGCCACAGTTGATTCGGCAGCTTCAACGATTGGCTATCGCCCTTCATGGTCTGCTTCGAGGCTCTCTGGAGAGAATGGGCAGTACCAGAGCTGCCATGGGTCCTTGCCTGAGGAAGTTTTCAGTTGCGAATCGCTTACTTCGCATCCCTTGGGAGGTTTCTTGCTCACCACCCATTGGTGGCCAGTGATTTGAGTAGTGTCCTGCAGCATTTCTCGATTCGCATACCAGCCTAGAGATGGTCGTGTTGGGCCTTTGAGAATGACCTTTGCTTCGATTGGCAGCTTTCGAATAGCGCTGGCAACAGGACGAGGGTCCCAACTTTCATTGAGCTCCCAGAGCCAAAGTTGGCTGTGCCAAAGGGCCAGAAGAGCAGCACCCCATCCCACGATCAGCGTGACAAGCCCACGCCATCGCTGTTGTTGTTTGGCCTCAATCATTTGTCGGCCTCCTAACAGGAGGCCACTCCCGGCGCAGACCAAAGCCAGTCGCGGCAGTGCAATGGACTCACTGCTCAGAAACATGACCAGACTTGTGAGCAGCAAAGCTGCTCCCATCAGCAGCCAGAGTTTGCCAATCCATCGGGGTCTGCCGGAGACCAGCACTTGATCCAGACCTTCGGCACAAAGCAAAGCAATGGCAGGCCAGAGAAGGTGGCTGTACCAGGGCAGTTGGCTGCGCAGAGGTAACACCAGAGCAGCGCTCCCCAACAGCAAACCCAGTTGCCAGCGTCCAGCGGAATCACCTCGCTGTTGCCAGGCCAGTCTGATGCCAAGGGGAAGCAGAAGCAGCCATGGCCAGCCCCCCTCGAGTACCTCAGTGATCGGCATGATGAACGCTCCCGTGCTGTCTCCCACCACACCAGCTACACGACTGAAGCCCTGTCCGCCCCACATCACGAGCGCAGAACTACTTCTTTGGGAGAGGTGCCAAACATGCCAGGCAACCCCCGGGCTGATCCCTGCGCAAACCCAAACCATTGATGTGGCATTCCAGCGGCTTTGGTGCCGATCCAGCCTGCTGATGGCTGCGGTAATCAGCAGAAAGCCAATCAGGGCAGGTGGTTTCAGCATTAAAATGCCGGTGCCCCCCAGCCCTGCAAGCAATCCATGCCAAGGCACCGAACGGCTGCTGAGCCATCCGGTCCAAAGCAGCAGAGCGCTGGTCACCAGGCTCCCGTCAAGCATTGCCAGTCGCCCGTGGCGTGCTAACGGCATCAGTGTCATCAGGATCAAGGCGGCAAGCAGGGCCTTGTTCTCTGCGGCATGACCTCCAAGCTGACGACGCAGCAGCATCAATAAGGGGACGGCGAGGCTGGCGATCAGACATGGCATCAGCCGTACGGCCCAATCGTTGTCACCGAAGAACTGAGTGGATGCTCCGATCAGCCAGTGCAGGCCGGGAGGCTTATTGAGATAGGGCTCGTCCCATTTCCAGGCCAACAACCAGTCGCCTCCGGTCGACCCCCAATCCCATCGGGAGATGGTGGAGCGCGCCACGCTGGCGACCCGGCCTTCATCCCAGTCGCGCAGTGGCAAGTTCCCTAGTTCTGGAAGCCAAAGAAACAGGGTGAGTAGCCACATCAGCACAGGCTTTGCGGTTCCGTTATGGTTCAACTGTCCTGACCGCAGTGATGTGAAGTCATTTTCAGCCGTTCGCGGCTGGGATTGCTTCGAAGGCATCGCCGGCGTTCACTTAGCCATCCGGGAGGAGGTGTCCATGAGTTCCAGTTCTTTGATGCAGGGTCTGCTGATCGCGGAGAACGCCGGCTGACGGCTCTTTCTTCTGACTGATCAATCGGTTCCGCGCCAGAGCGGACCCGGCGAGAGCCCCCGGCTGGTTTTCCAGTCGGGGGCATCGTTTTTGGCTCTGCCCTGCAAGTGTTCGGCCCTAAAGGGAGCAGATTCTGTCGCCGTTCTTACACAAACTGTTTGTTTTTGTAGTGCTTACTACAAGTCAAGGCCTGGGCTGTCACAGGGGCTCTCCTGATAACTTCCTGCGTCGAGCAATTTAGATGTGGCGTTTTATACGCCGGTTCTGTGTGTGAGGACCCTTCTCCATGAAATTGTTTAAGCAACTGCTAGTTGCTCCTGCTGCTCTGGGCCTTCTGGCTCCTATGTCTGCTGGCGCGACTGAAGTCAACGTTGCCGGTGTTTCTGACTATGCCTCCGTGTCCCAGGACGTGGTTGCTGCTGAGCAGGTCACCAGCATCACCCAATTCTCCGACGTCTACCCGACCGACTGGGCTTATCAGGCTCTCAGCAACCTGATCGAGCGCTATGGCTGCGTCGCTGGTTACCCCAACGGCACCTACCGCGGTAACCGTGCCATGACCCGCTTTGAAGCGGCTGCACTGCTTAACGCCTGCCTCGACCGCGTCACCGAAGTGACCGACGAGCTCAAGCGTCTGATGAAGGAGTTCGAAAAGGAACTCGCCATCGTGAAGGGCCGCGTTGACGGTCTGGAAGCCCGTGTTGGCGAACTGGAAGCCACCCAGTTTTCCACCACCACCAAGATGTCAGTTAATACCTTCTGGGTTGTTGGCGCAGCTTCTTATGGCGGCGATGCCAAAGGTTATTACGACGGATCGACTCTCACAGATCCAACAGTAAAAACAGCTGACTATGCGGCTAGAACAGCTGGTGCAACTTCATTTTCTTATGACTATCGAGTTTTCCTCGATACAAGTTTTACCGGTAAAGACCTTTTAAGAACACGCATTCGTTCTGGCAACATTTCTGATCTTTACGCTGGCAACACTGTTGTAGGCCTTTGGAGTCAGGAGTACGGATACAACAGCGGTACGACTCTCAATGTTGACAGGATGTTCTATCAGTTTCCTGTGGGAGATGACTTCAAGCTGACTGCAGGCGCAGTAGTCCGTCAGGATGACATGTTGGCTGTTTGGCCTGCGGCTTATCCCGCATCCATGACGGTTGACTTCTTCACCTATGCAGGTGCTCCAGGTGCATACAACCTGGCTACTGGTGCTGGAGGAGGTTTCATTTATTCCAAAAATGATTTCAACATCAGTGCCAGTTATCTGAGTGTTAACGGAAACAACTCAGACCCCAATAAAGGTGGTCTTGCTACCGATGGGGCTGGCTCGAATGGTACGGTTCAGTTCTCCTATGCACCTGAGCGGTGGGGTATTGCGGCTGCTTACAATTATGGATCAACTGACAATGGTGTTGGCCTCTATTCAGGCAACGGAACACCTTACGCCAACAACCTTCAGGTTCACGGTGTAACAAACTCAGCAGCCTTAAGTGCATGGTGGATGCCTGAAGAATCTGGGTTCATTCCCTCAGTTAGTGTTGGTTGGGGAATCAATTCAACCGGTGATTCTTCTGGCAATGCCCCGATCAAATCTTCGACCTCTCAATCTTGGTATGTTGGCCTGCAATGGGATGATGCCTTCCTGAAAGGGAATGCCCTTGGATTTGCAGTTGGCCAGCCCACTTTTGTGACCAGCATTGATAGAAGAAGCTCAGACGATGACTTCGTTGCTGATGGCAACTATGCCTTCGAGCTTTTCTACATGTTCCAGGTCACGGATAACATCTCAGTGACGCCTGCTATTCATTATTTCAGCCGTCCTTTGGGTGAATACACGGGTGCGGGTGTCGACACTTCTGAATCGTTCAATAGTTTCGGTGGACTAATCAAGACCACCTTCAACTTCTGATAACAGATTCTGGCCTGATGCTTCGTTGCCCCCTCAATTGAGGGGGCTTTTTATTTGGAAAAGTTCGTTTTTAGTAAGCACTTTTCCGGCTTGAAGGGCAGCATATTGAACCCCTTTGGGATGTCGCCTTTTCAATAGGTATCGGTACAAGATGGATGATTGGATGGATTTGATGCTGCACACGACACCCGAGCCGAATGCCGATCGCTTCTGATATCACTGCGTTGGTAGGACGTACACCCCTTGTGCGGCTTAATCGTCTTCCCCAGGCTTTCGACTGCCAGGCCGAAATCGTCGCCAAACTTGAGAGCTTCAACCCCACCGCTTCGGTGAAAGACCGAATAGCAGGCGCCATGGTGGAAGCCGCAGAGCAGAACGGAACCATTGAGCCCGGGCTGACCGTTCTGGTGGAGCCAACTAGTGGCAACACCGGCATCGCTCTGGCGATGGTCGCCGCAGCTAGGGGATATCGCCTCATCCTCACGATGCCCGACACCATGAGCACAGAGAGGAGGTCCATGCTGCGTGCCTACGGCGCGGAGTTGCAGCTCACCCCAGGCAATGAAGGGATGCAGGGCGCGATCGCTCTTGCCAAGGAGCTGGTGCGGGAAATTCCAGGTGCCTATCTGCTTCAGCAATTTGATAACCCTGCCAATCCCGCCGTACACGCGGCGTCAACGGCGGAGGAAATCTGGCAGGACACCGAAGGCCGTTTAGATGCCCTGGTGGCGGGGGTGGGGACAGGAGGAACCATCACCGGTTGTGCTCGGGTGCTGCGCAATCGGCAGCAGGATCTTCAGGTGATTGCAGTGGAGCCGGCTGCCAGTCCGGTGCTGTCCGGTGGAGCAGCGGGTCCTCATCGCATCCAGGGAATTGGGGCCGGCTTTGTGCCTCCGGTGCTGGAGAAGGAACTCATTGATGAGGTCATTGCTGTGACCGATGAGGAGGCCATGGAGCTGGGCCGGCGTCTGGCCCGGGAGGAAGGGCTGCTCTGCGGAGTGAGCAGCGGAGCAGCTGTTGCAGCAGCACTGAAGTTGGGCCGGCGTCCAGCGATGGCTGGTCGCCGAATCGTGGTGATTCTTGCCAGCTTCGGCGAGCGTTATCTATCCACTCCGATGTTCAGTGCTGCAGCCGTTCTGCCGGCGCGCCGGGATGGTCAGCTTTGAGCCCTGCGTTCTCCAATCATTCGAGTCATCCTCAGGATCCCTATGCAGTGCTAGAGGTGTCATCCAGCGCCAGCCAGTCTGAGCTCAAAGCTGCTTATCGACGCTTGGTCAAGCAGCACCATCCTGATGCGGGAGGCGATGAAGAGCGAATCCTGGCGCTCAATGCTGCCTGGGAGCAAATCGGTGATCCCGAGGCTCGGCGCTGCTTTGATCGCGAGTTCGGATCCCCGGAGTCTGCCCGTGAGCAAGCACGGGCCCGTGGTGCCCGCAATGCCCGTGCCAGTCAGGCGGCACGGCGAGCATCGGGCCAGGGAGCCAGCGAAGATCAGGCACTGTCCACCTGGCTTCAGAAGGTCTATACCCCCATTGACCGTCTGCTCGGTCAGGTGATCAATCCTTTCGCTGGGGAACTGAAAGCTCTGTCGGCTGATCCTTACGACGATGATCTGATGGAGGCGTTTTGCAGCTATCTGGAACAGAGCCGAAACCGTTTGGACAAGGTCAAGAGCTTGTTCCAATCGTTGCCGACTCCGCCATCGGCCCGGGGCTTTGGCTTAAGCGTTTATCACTGCCTCTCACAGGTGGAGGATGCCGTTGTGGAGCTAGAGCGTTACACGATGGGTTACGTCGACAGCTATCTCCATGATGGTCGGGAGATGCTGCGGGAGGCCCGTCAGCGTCGCCAGCGTCTACAGCAGGAACGGCGCAGGTTGGAGATCGGTTGATGGGTGCTGGGCCATTCCGTGTCTGCCTGATCCTGATCTGGCTGTTGTCCACCGTTGCTGATCGTCTGTGGTGGGGCCATCACGCTGGTTTGCCGTCGTGGGATCAGGCGGATTACCTAAACAGCGCGCTTGACCATGGACGTGCTCTTGGCGTTCTGACCGGAGGCGGTTGGCAAGGCTGGAACGCTCTCCTAGACCTCTCGCCCAAAATCCCCCCTCTGGCCTCGTTGGTGAACGGCACTGTGATGGCAGTGGCTGGCGACGCTCCTTCTGAGGCGGCATGGACGTTGAGCTTCTGGAATGGCTTGCTGCTGGTCTCAAGTGCAGGTTGGGCGCTCCAGTTTCTGCGCCCAAGACGATCAGCCAGGGGATTCGCCTTGCTGGCTGCTTCATCTGTCGCCCTGGCCCCGATGCTGCTCGAACTCAGGACCGATTACGTGCTTGAACTGCCCTTGACCGCTTTGGTCACGTTGGCGCTTTGGCGGCTGGGAGCTTGGACGAGTCCACGCGCTGGAGGCCTTTGGTGGCAGGCGCTGCTCGCAGCTTGTGCTGTGGCGTTGTCTCTGCTGGTGAAACAGAGCGCTCTTCTGGTGTTACTGCCTGCTCTGGGTTGGTCACTTGTGACAGCCCAGCGCATCGGACGGGGCCGGCGATTGCAGGCGCTTGCGGGACTGATCTTGGTTTTGCTCTCAGTGTTCCCATGGCTTCGGCACAACTGGATCACGACCCTTGGTGGCACCAATCGAGCGGTGATCGAGTCCGCGGCCCGAGAGGGTGACCCGGGGGTCTTCAGCTTGTCGGGCTGGCTCTGGTATTTGCGTCAAGTCCCCCTTCAGATCGGTTCGGCACTGCTGTGGATTGGGCTGGCCGGCCTTGTCTTGCTGGTCGTGATGCGTGTCAGGCCTCGGATGGCAACGCTCAGCAATCAACAGGATCAAGCGGATGCCTGGCGCTGGTTGATGGGAACGCTGTTTCTGGGTTGGTTGGTGACCAATCTCAGCCCCAACAAAGACCCCCGTTACCTGGCTCCGTTGTTGCCGCCATTGTTGGTATTGCTGAGCCGAGGCTGGTGGCAGTGGGGCGTGTGGATCCGTCAACGCTGGCCCGCTCGATCAGCTTGGCTGCCTGGATTGGCTCTTACTGCGGGAGCACTGGTTGCGATCGCACCCGCTTGGACTGCCCAGTCCGCACGTCTGAAACCAGGACATCGTTATCCGCTTCAAGCGATCGTTGAGAAGGCTGGTGGCGCCGATCCCATCGCTGATCCAACCACGTTGATTGTTGTTCCCAGCACTCCGGATCTCAATCAGCACAATGTGAGTTACTACGGCCGCCGCAACGGGGGGCGGTTGGTGGGTCGCCAGCTCGGCGGCAGCACTGATCACATTCAGCCGGTGCTGGCCCATGCCAACTGGGTCTTGCTTGCTGAAGGGGACCAGGGGTCGGTGAGCAGGTCTGCAAGTTCCTTGGATCAGGCCGTGCGTGAGAGCGGGATCTTTGAGGAGGTCGAGGTGTTTTCGCGTCCAAAGGGAGGCAGTTACTCGCTCTGGAAGCGACGGCTCGATTCAGCGGTTCCCGAGGGTTTCGAACAGCGGTTTCCCCAGCTCGCTGCAGGAATGGCGCAAGGACCTGCAGGGCTCGATCCCGTCTTCAGCAGTGTGGCGATCGAGCACATGCTTGACGGCCATTTCAGTTATCGAGCACCGCTGCGGCGGGCGGCTCTTGAACGCCTCAAGCAGGATCCATCCGATGACACTGCTCGCTGGAGTCTGGCCCTATTGGCGGTCCTTACCAATCGGCCGGCTGAGGCTGCTCACCATTTCGAGCGGCTGGAGACTTCCAACCCTGAAAGTCCGTGGCCTAGCGCTTATCGCAGCGTGGTTCTGCTGGCGGGCTGGAATCCCTGGTATGCGTCCTCGGTGGCCTCAGCTGCAGTCGAGCGACATGGGCAACATCCCATTTTGGTGAGCCTTGAATCGCTCGCAGCTGTTCTTGGTGGAGCCATCTGGCGGCTTCCTGAGGCTGTTCAGTCGGTGCCCGCCGCGATCACCAAAGTTGAGGAATCGCTCAATCCTCAGGCGAAAGGCTCGAGCTGATCGATGCGCAACCAGACATCGGGTACGGGACGCCGCCAGCGGACCTGCCCGTAGTCGCCCTTCACCACCAACAATTCTCCAGGACCATCGAAGATGTAGGCCGGTGGATAAGGATCGCTGGCTCCGGATTCAACACTGCCGGCATAGGCCGCTCGGTTGACCCGCACCAATGCACCTTTTTTTAGGGGAGCGGGGGGCTTGGCAGCTGCTGCAGGGCTCGACTCTGTCTCTGCCATCACGGGTCGTTATTCGCGGCTCAGGCTAGAACCCTTCAAGACCACTTCCGCAGTTGGTTTGGACAACGGCCTCTCGCTTTATCTGGTGGCATTCGGCGGGTTGCTGCTGGTTTCAGTTCTGCTGGATGACCTTGCGGCCCGGGTGAGGGTTCCTGGAATCCTCATGGTGCTGCTGCTCGGTCTGCTGATTGAAAATCACGTGGATGTTTCCGGCAGTAGTGAAATCACACTGCTGAGTCTTGATCAGGCCAAGCAGATCACTGAAGCAGCTCTTGTGCTGGTCTTGTTTTTCGGAGGTCTCACCACCAACTGGCAGCAGGTGCGTGGAGTGATTCGCCCAGCGGCTCGTCTTGCCACCATCGGTGTGCTGATCACGGCAGCACTGATCACGTTGGTGGTCTTTGGCTTCGGTCTGGCGCAAGGAACGGAGTCGAGTTCCGTCCTCCTCCCGCGCAGTCTTTTCGTTGGGGCCATGGTCGCGAGCACCGATGCTTCAGCTGTTCTGGCTCTGCTCCGTCCGCTTCAGGGCCAACTGCCGAAGCCGCTCACCGATCTGATCGAGTGCGAATCCGGGTTCAACGACCCCATTGCTGTCGTGCTTGCTGGACTGGCTCTGGCACTGGCCGCTGGTGAGGGCGTCGGCGCTGGTTTGCTGGTGACGGATCTGATCCGTCAATTCTTGCTCGGGATGCTGATCGGTTTCCTCGGCGGCAGTCTCACGGTGCAGTTGCTGGGAACACGCATGGGGCTGAATCAGACCTCGATGCTGCCGGTGGTCAGCCTCGCCTTGCTGATGGTGCTCAGCGGTGGCACTTCGCTGCTGGGCGGCAGTCCATTGCTCGCGGCCTACGTCGCAGGGCTAGTGCTTGGCAACAGTGCCGATCTTGACCAGAACGGCCTGGAGGAAGCACATTCCAGCTACGCAAAAATGGCCGAGCTCCTGCTGTTTCTCTGCATGGGGCTTGTGGTGAATCCTCAGGATGTGGTTCACGCCGTCGGTCTGGCTTTCGTGCTGTTTCTGGTGATGCAGCTCGTGCGCTTGCTGATGGTGCAGATCCTTCTCTGGCGGACGCCCTTCAGCCATGGCGAACGGATTTTTGTGTGTTGGGCAGGCCTGCGCGGCGCCGTCCCCATCGCGATGGCCATCAAGGCCTGGTCGACTCCGGGTGTGGGCTGGGGTGTGGAGATGCCTCCGCTTGCTCTGGCCGTGGTGCTGTTTGGCCTCTTCATCCAGGGCTTTGCGCTGGTGCCCATGGCGCGCAAGATGAATCTCACCTTGCCAGTTGAAAACACTGATCCCTCCGTCGCTTCCTAACCTCGAGCACTTGACGCCGCCGTTGCAATGCGCCTTCTGCTGATTGGATGCACGGGCTTGGTTGGTCGTGGTCTGATTCCCGTTCTGCAGGCTGCCGGTCATCAACTCACCATCGTCAGTCGCCGTGCCTCACCTGCGGCCTTCCCCTCAGACGTTGCAGGACGTCTTCAATGGATTCAGGTGGATCCAGCGGTGACATCTAGCTGGTCTGAGTCCACGCCTCTGCATGATGCGTTGGCCGCCAGTGATGGCGTTGTGAATCTCGCTGGTGAACCGATCGCTGAACAGCGATGGACTGTTCAGCACCTTGAAACCCTCGAGTCCAGTCGTCTTGAGACCACCCGTCATCTTGTGAGTGCTCTGGCCACGCTGGCCAAGCCTCCATCCGTGCTGGTGAATGCCTCGGCTGTTGGCTATTTCGGCACCAGTCTTGATGGACGCTTTGATGAGAGCAGTCCCGTTGGTCAGGATTTTCTGGCCCGTCTGTGTCAGAAGTGGGAGCAGGCTGCCGCTGAAAAGCCCGCTGCAACTCGGCTCGTTGTGCTGCGGATCGGCATTGTGTTGTCCTCTCAAGGAGGTGCTCTCGCCAAAATGTTGCCGGTGTTCCGCGCCGGCTTCGGCGGCCCGATCGGCTCCGGTCAGCAGTGGATGAGCTGGATTGAACGTGGCGACTTATGCCGGATCATTCAGAGTTCCTTGGAAACAAACTCCTGGTCTGGAGTGATCAACGCTGTGGCTCCCGACCCTGTGACCATGGCTGTCTTCGCGGGAAGTCTTGGCCGTTGTCTCGGCAGACCAAGTCTTCTGCCGGTGCCAGGTCCGATGCTGCATCTGCTGCTGGGTGATGGCTCCAAGGTTGTTCTGGAGGGGCAGTTCGTGAGTTCAAGTCGCCTCGAGGCGCTTGGTTTCAACTTCCTCTGCCCGACTCTGCCCGTTGCACTCGACGTTGCCACCAGCTCCAGCAACCGCTGAGCACGGCTGCGCCCATCAGCAGGCCGATGGCTGGTGTGAACAGAGGTTCCCACAGGCGCATGAACAATGTCATCGGCGCCTCCAGGCCCTGACTGCTGCCAATCACTGCAACAGCGAACCATCCAGCCCCAGCCATGACCAGGAAGACATTCAGGACGAGGATGCGATCCAGCCAGCGTTTCCAGGCGGGTTCGGAGTTCGGCTCACTCATTCGGACGGCTGCAGCAGCTGAGAGATCGATGCCGCCATCCTGCTGCCGCCGCCGGCTTTGCCGAGGCGGTTGAGTGCTTCGTCATGGCAGCGTCGCCGTAGCTGTTGATCAAGATGGCTGCGCTCAAGGAGCTCGAGGGCTAGTGCAGCTGTGCGTTCAAGGGTGGCTGGTGCGCCCACCTCGCCATCCGCACAGAACACGGTTGGACCCAACAGACGGCGCTGGGCTTCCGCAAATCCTGCAGTGAACTGAGGACCTCGACCCACCAACTGCAGCACCGGTCGGGCCAGACCCACGGCCTGTTCCGCTGCCGTTCCTGCCATGCACAGCAGCAGATCGGAACTGTGCAGGACTGCTCCGAATCCACCCCGGTGGATCTGTACCCGATGGGCCTTGCGAAACAGAAGGGCTGTTGGTCCGTTGTCGGCCTTTTGAAGTCTCCAGCCGATGGGGTCAATCAGCGCTGACAGTGCAGTGTCGGAGAGTGAGGACACCAATGCCAGCTCAAGCTGCAGCTCACCACTGCTCAGCAACGGTGCCGGCAGTTGTTCCACCACTCTCAGCAGAAGCACCAGGTTTTGCTCCAGTTCAGGTCGGCGGCTTCCTGGTAGCAGTCCCAGTCGTCGGCGTGCCTGTGGCAAGCGACGATCGTCCCTCAGGATCGGATCCATGAACGGATTGCCCAGAAACATGACTGGCTTGCGCAGCTGTGAGCTCAGATCGTCTGCACTGAGTTGATCGCGGCTGAACACGGCCTGAAAACGAGGGCTGCGCAAGCACTCAGCGCACGGCCAGGGCAGGCGTAATTTCCCCTCATAGTGACTTGAGTAGGCCACGAGGTAAGTCGTGACAGGCCGTCTGCAGAGCCAGGCGGCCATCACTGGAATCACATCGCCAATCACCACCACTTGGTCGTAGCGCCCGGCGATACGCAGCAACCTCAGCAGGCGTCGCAATAGATAGACCACCTGTCCCTGCAACAGCTCGGTCAGTCGACCACGCAAGCTGGTGTAACCCAGGCCACCCGTGCTGAATTCCTGGGTGCCTCCGATCAGTGCGATGCCTGCGTCCCGATAAGGCTGTCCTTTGCCCACAAGAGGAAGAGCGTCCACTGCATGGCCTTCGCACTGGAGTGCCTGTCCAAGCAGCGCACCAGATAGATCCTCCCCATGGCCGTTGCTGAGTAGCAGCAGTCGACCCACGTTAGAGCTCCAGCCAGGCCTTCACCTTGAGCAGTGCCGGCCACGCCGGTCGGCGTTTGAGACCGTCATCAATGGATTCCTTCAGCTCAGCTCCCACTTCGGGTGCAAGTGCCAGCACCTGCTGAACCACTTCAATCTGATCCCTGACGCCTTTGGCTTTGGTTTCCAGCATCGCCAGACACAGATTGATGCGGGCCTGAGGATCCTGATTATTCAGCTTGACGGCCATCCGCGCAGAACGCAGAGCTTCTTCTGACTGATCACTCAGTAACTGCAGCCATGCCAGACACGTCCAGCCTGCTGACTGGCGAGGGGCCGCTGCGGTGATGGTCTCAAAATCAGCGAGCAACTCCTGCGCAGGAGCTCCTTGCTGGTAACGGTTCATCGCCTGCTGGAAGAGACTTTCCTGGCTGGACTCCATGGAGTGCTGATCGGTCGGGCAATGCCTTCAGATTCCCACAGCAGCTTGATGCTCCTCGAGGGATCAAACGGCGAAGGAGCTTCCGCAGCCGCAGGTCTGAGTGGCGTTGGGGTTGGTGAAATTGAAGCCGCCGCCGATCAGCGCAGTACTGAAGTCCAATTGCATTCCGTAGATGTAGAGCAGGCTTTTGGGATCACAGATCACTTCAAAACAGGCGCCATCGGGTGCTTCGTATTGATATCGCTCATCGTCGTTCTGAATGTCTGTCGCAGGAACAAAATCCATCGTGTAGCTCATGCCGCTGCAGCCTCCAGAGCGCACGCCCACCCTCAGGACCTGCTGGTCTCCTTGATCGCTGCAAAGTCTGGCCAGCTGCTGCATGGCAGGCCCAGTAATCAAGATGCCTTTACCGTCTCTTGCGGTATGAGACTCACTGGCTGTCGCAGTCTCAGCTGTGGTTTCGATGCTGGACATCGGAGGCACTGGCACTGGATCATGTGCTCACTTTATGAACCCTTCGCTTGTTCTGCCTAAAGCAGTTGAGCCTGATCAATTCATAGAGTCCTCCCAGTTGCACTGATGACGGTGCGGGTCGCGATTGTGGGTTCTGGGCTGGCTGGCCTCTCCGCTGCTGTGGATTTGGTGGATGCAGGTCATGAGGTGAATCTCTATGAGGCTCGTCCTTTCATGGGCGGAAAGGTGGGCAGCTGGGTGGACCCGGATGGCAACCACATCGAGATGGGGTTGCATGTCTTCTTTTTCAATTACGCGAACCTGTTCGCGTTGATGCGCAAGGTGGGTGCTTTCGACAATCTCTTGCCCAAGGATCACACCCATTTGTTTGTCAATCAGGGTGGTGACCTGCGGGAACTGGATTTCCGATTCCCTATCGGTGCCCCTTTTAACGGGCTTAAAGCCTTTTTCACCACCCCCCAGCTGGGCTGGATCGACAAACTGCGCAATGCTCTAGCTCTCGGCACCAGTCCGATCGTTCGAGGTCTGGTCGATTACGAAGGCGCGATGCGTACTATTCGAGCGCTCGATTCAGTCAGTTTTCAAGACTGGTTCGTCGGCCATGGCGGCAGCCCAGAGAGCATTCGCAGGATGTGGAACCCGATTGCTTACGCACTTGGTTTTATTGATTGCGAAACGATTTCGGCCCGATGCATGCTGACCATCTTCATGATGTTCGCGGCCAAAACTGAGGCCTCCAAGCTCAATCTGCTCAAAGGATCACCCCATCGTTGGCTGACGGGTCCCATTCTCGATTACATCCAGCAGCGTGGTGGCAAGCTGCATCTCCGCCATCCTGTGAAGCAAGTTGAGTTCAGTGACGGGGAGCACCCCGAGGTCACGGGCCTGAAGTTGAGCACCCCTGATGGCGAACAGCATGTTGTTGCCGATGCCTACCTGGCCGCTTGTGACGTGCCTGGCATCCAGCGTTTGCTTCCAGAGGAATGGCGTCGTTTCCCTCAATTCGAGGCCATTCATCATCTCGAGGCGGTCCCTGTTGCCACTGTCCAGTTGCGTTACGACGGTTGGGTCACGGAACTCGGTGAGAGCAAGGGCGAGAGTCGTGGCGACCTCAGTCACCCCGCCGGTCTGAACAACTTGCTTTACACCGCAGATGCCGACTTCAGTTGTTTCGCGGATCTTGCCTTGGCGAGTCCCGAGGATTACCGCAAGCAAGGTGAGGGTTCGCTGCTGCAGTGTGTGCTGACGCCTGGTGACCCTTGGATGCGCAAGTCTGTTAAAGACATCGTTGAGCACACCGATCGTCAGGTTCGAGAGCTGTTTCCATCCGCCGCAAATCTCAAACTCACCTGGAGCAACGTGGTGAAGCTGGCGCAGTCTCTCTACAGGGAAGCGCCAGGAATGGAGCCTTACCGACCTGACCAGAGCACGCCGATCAGCAATTTTTATCTGGCAGGAAGCTATACCCGCCAGGATTATATCGACTCCATGGAAGGAGCCACCATGAGCGGACATCTGGCCGCTGCTGCCATCCTGGGGCAACCGGCTCGACTTGCCGTGAACACCGCAGTGGCTTGAATCGATGGGACGTTGGCTCGAACATTCCGTAACCACCGAAGTCAAGGCTCCCGTTGATCAGGTTTGGCATGTCTGGAGCGATCTGGAGGCGATGCCCAAATGGATGCGCTGGATCCAATCCGTTAAAACCCTCGATGATCCCGACCTCACCGACTGGACACTGGCAGCACAGGGTTTCCGTTTCCATTGGAAGGCCCGAATCACCCAGAGGGTTGAAGCTCAGCAACTCCATTGGGAATCGGTCGGAGGTCTGCCCACCAAAGGAGGGGTGCGCTTCTACGCCGAACAACCTCAGCTCACGGCCGTGAAGCTCAGCGTGACCTATGAACTGCCAGGTGTTCTGGCCCCCTTGATGGAACCCAGCATTCTTGGTGGAATCGTGACGAAGGAACTTCAGGCCAACCTTGACCGATTCCGGGATCTGGTGGAAAGCGGATACGCAGCGCAGAGCTGAGGTGACGGCCTCCTGTATCTCGGCCTCAGTCTCTTGGGCGTCTTTGCTGTCGGTTGTCGTTTTAGGTGGTCTTAGCGGATGTGGACAGGAAGACAACAAAGCGCCATCAGCCGAGGCGCTGCCGTCTCATCAGCCTCCGGCAGAGATCTCTTTGTCCAGGCCCTCCTCACTTGCTACCGGCCTGATTCCCCTGCCAACTCGTGAACAGGTCTTGTCATCCGTGCCGGAGGGTCGGGCTGACCCTTTCGCGCCCACCATGGTCAGCTCGACGGCCATGACCTTTCAGGTCGATCCGGACGCGGCAGCCGGTCCAGATTTCAAGGTGAGGGGTGTGGTGGCCGTCGGTGCTGAACTGCGAGCGCTTATCAGCCTCTCTGAGGTCTCCGGGACGGTCTGCGTTGGACCCCGCGGCCGTTGCCCCGGTGATGCTGCGGCCCTGCTGCCGATCGGTTGGACTGTGAACAGCATCGATCTGGATCGAGGTTGTTTGAGTCTTTCAATCGCCAGAGAATCTCAGCGACTCTGCATTGCCTGAATGCAGGCCTGTACCAGTCCCTCCATGTCGTGAGGTGTCGCCTCCTTATCCACTCTGCCTAGTAGTTCTTTGCAGCGTTGGCTGGTTTGTGGCCCGATTGAAACCACTGCAGGCTTTTTGAACAGCTGCCCAATGTCTGAATGTCCGAGGGCATCCGCCAGCAGCTGCACGGTGTGGGTGACGGTTTTCCCGCTGCTGAAACTGATCACGTCGACCTCTCCATTCCCCAGTGCTTTCAGGGTGTCTGCCGGAATGGATGTTGGGCAGCGCGATTCGTAGGCCGCCACCTCCACCACCCTTGAGCCGGCTTCTCCGAAGGCTTCTGCCAGAAGAGTGCGTCCGCCGCTTTGCACCCGCGGCAGCAGGATTCTCAACCCCCAGCCAGACACAGGGAAATGATCAATCAGGCTATCGGCCACGAATGTGGGCGGTACGAAATCGGCCGGTGCCCCAAGTTCTTCCAAACGCTGAGCAGTCTTCCTTCCCACGGCTGCAATCTTGAGACTTTCGGGGCGTTGCATCAGACCCTGTCCCTTGAGCTGCAGCCGCGACTCCACCGCGTCCACTCCGTTGGCACTGGAGACAATCAACCAGTGAAAGTTCTCCAGGTCAGCGAGGGCATCGTCGAGCGGAGCCCAGCTGTCAGGCGGGCCGATTTCCAGAGCTGGTAGATCGAGAACCCTTGCGCCAAGCGACTGAAGTAGCCTGCGGCCTTCGCTCTGCTGTTCACGGGCGCGTGTGATCACCACCGTGGTTCCCAGTAAAGGTTGGGTGTGATCGGCGCTCATGCGCTGGCCTCATCGTCCAGCTTCACCAGTCCATGCACCTGGGCATGCAGGGCGTTGGCTTCTCCCTGTCGCTCCTGTGCGCGCAGCAGCGCGATGGCCTGTCGGAAGCCTGTGCGTGCACCATCGATATCCCCCCCCATCAGCCTTGCCACTGCCAGGTTCTGATGGCTTTCCGCGTGGGAGGGATTCACGCTCAGGGATCGCTCATAAGCCTTGATCGCAGCCAGCAGATCGCCACGACGGCGCTCCATCAGCCCCAGGTTGTACCAGGCGAGTGCCACTTCGGGCGCCCGTTGACAGGCGGTTGTGGTGAGCTGAATGGCTTCTTCCAGTTCATTGCGCTGCATCAGCAAGGCCGCCAGGTTTAGACGCGCACCCAGGCTTAGACGGGTCTCCAGTGGTTGTTGAAGCGCCTCTCGATAGCACTTCACGGCAGCCTCGCTGTCTTCTGAAGCCAGCGCGATTCCGAGATTGAGTAGCAGTTCATAGCGTTCAGCACTGCTGCTATCGCCTTCGGGCAACTGCTTCAGGCCGTGGCGAAGAAGCCTGAGCCCCCTGTCCCGGTTGCCGTCGCTGACCTCCAGAGCTCCGAGCTTGGCGCAGGCATAAGGGTCATTGGGCTGGTCTTTCAGCCAGCTCTCCATCGAATGACGCAGCCTGTCCGCCTTATCCGATCCAGCCAGCAGATCCGGTCGATACCCCTCATGCAGCAAAGCTGGTTCAGTGCAGTTGGCAATCCGCCAGCCAGGCTCCTGCTTGAGCAGCGCATCCACGCTCTCGTCGATCATTGAGTGGTAGGGCTTGCTCCATCGCAGTCGTGGATGTCGGCGAAACAGGCGGCTCACGTTGGAGTAGGGAGCCATTGCGGCTCCCAGTTCGTGTCGCAGCAGATTGATCACCAGCACATCCGGTTGTGCCATCAAGGCTTTGAGCTGCGGTATTGCTTCTGAGCGGAGCTCTTCGTCTGCATCGAGCACCAGCACCCAGTCACCCTTCACGAGCTCTAGGGCCGCATTGCGTGCCGGCGCAAAGTCTCCTGGCCAATCCATCCGTTCCACCCGAGCGCCGCAGGCCTCTGCCAGGGCGATGGTGCGATCCACTGAGCCGGTATCGAGAAGAACCATCTCATCCGCGAAGCCCTTGACAGACTTGAGGCAGTCCTCGATCCGCGCTTCCTCATCGCGCACGATCATCGAGAGGCTGAGCATGGTGGTGAAGAGCACTGCCGCAGAGGCTAAGGCGGTTCCAACGCTGCGGTTTCGACAGGCTTCGTTTGTTTAGTCGGTGAAGTCTTGGCGTTCGTGCGCCTCCTCCTTCAAACCCCACATCCGATTCAAGAGCTGCTGCTGTGCTTCAGGCATCTGCCCCGGGCTGTACCCCGCAGGAATGCTGTCCGGGATGAGTTTGCGCAGAGAGTCCCACCGGTAGGGACAGCCATAGACTGCTAAGCCCGATAGGCGCTCAACTCCCAGCAATTGCTGGATGGCTTCAGCCCAGGATTCTTGGCGCTGCTGGCCGGCGCGGAATGGATTGCCGCGCAGAAACAACTGCAGGAACACGGGCCCCTCTCCCAGTCGCTCCAGATCAAGCGGCCCGGCGGGGAATTTGTCGGTGCTCCAGGGCTCAATCCCCCTGTCGTGGCAGATCAGAGTTTTGTATCCATGGCGTTCGGGTGTGGTGATCGCCGCAGCACTGGCATGCAGGAATGGGCAGGGGAGAACGCCATCCACCCTGATCAAGGTCGTACCAGTTTGATCACGATGTTGTGAAAGCATTGGGCCCTGCACCTCCAGTGAGCTGTCGATCAGTTCCATGCACAACGCTCGGTCTGTTGCTGTTTCGAGCTCAACCTCGGTGTCGCCGAAGCAGAGCTTTTCGCAGCGATGCAAGGCTTCTGTCCGTCGCTTCAGTGACTCGTGCAGGCGGGATTCAGGGATCCTTCCCTCTGCCAGTGCTGCACAGATTGCATCAATCGCCGCATCGGCATCAGCGGGCATCAGGATCAGATCGGCTCCAGCAGCAAAGGCCTGAACCGCGGCTTCTCCAGGACCTGTCGTCCTGCTGATCGCCTCCATCACCAGTGCGTCGGTGACGACAAGGCCAGTGAAACCAAGCTCTGATCGCAGCAGATCTGTCAGCACCGCTTCCGACAAGGTCGCCGGCTGCGAGTCGTCCAGGGTCGGAATCAGTAGATGTGCTGTCATCACACTGGCGATTCCCGTGTCGATCAATCTCCGGAATGGCACCAGTTCCACCTGGTCGAGCCGGCTGCGTCCGTGATTGATCAGAGGAAGCTCCAGGTGGGAATCCTGGTGTGTATCGCCGTGACCGGGAAAGTGCTTGGCGCAGCCGAGAACACCAGCGGAATCAAGGCCACGTTGAAACGCTGCCACGAGATCCGCAACGGACTCAGGTTGATCGCCCCATGCCCTCACGTTGATCACAGGGTTTTCAGGATTGCTGTTCACATCGCAGACCGGGGCTAGCACCCAGTTGAGGCCGCAACGTTGCGCTTGCTCCCCAGTTGTGCGGCCGTGACGCTCAGCCAGCTCTAGAGCCTGTTTCGGGTTGTTTTGATGCAGCCTGCCCAGCGCCATCGGTGGTGCCAACCAGGAAGCACCAGGGAATCTCTGGCCAATTCCTTCTTCCACGTCGGCGCAGAGCAGCAGGTCTTCGCTGTCGCTCCAGCTGCGGAGCGTTCGACATCGCTGCTGCAGCTCCGTGGCTGTGCCACCCAGCAGGATCACCCCGCCAACTCCCGACTTCAGCAGCCGCTGCAGTTCACGATTGCAGTGCTCCCAACGTGGGTACTGCCTCTGCCGGTCTTCGCGATGGCCGCTGGCACGGATGACCAAAAGCCTGGCTACAGAACGGCGACGCTCAGCCTCAGTCATTGAAGTCTGAAGACTCGGCGTCGTCGCTGCCTTTCACCTCTCGCTCTCGCTCCAGTTCTCCGAGCAGGTGCAAAACGGACGTCCCCTTCTCGAGGCCGCGGTCGAGCTGAAACACCACTTCAGGCGCTCGTCTCATCTGCAGACGACGACCCAGTTCCCCCCTGAGGTAGCCACTGGCGGCCTGGAGACCATCCATGACCTCTCTGCGAGCTTCGTCGTCCGCCAGCACGCTGACAAAAATTTTGCAGTGCTGAAGGTCGCCGCTGACCTCAACGTTCGTGATGCTCACCATGCCCTGATGCACGCGCTCATCGCGGATGCCGTTGATCAGCAGCTCACTGATCTCTCTCCGGATGAGGGCTGCCACGCGTTCAACCCGACGTCCCGGGGCCATGTCAGCTCTGCGGTGCTGAAGACACCATGGCACGCAGGACAAAGCTCAGACTGAGGAACCCACTGATCAGAGCGCCGATTAGGGCGACGGCAGTGACCGGATTGCTGCGACGACGTGCGAGTGGTTCTGCGACTGAATTGATCACACCCAGGCTGAAAGCGATCAAGTAGCGCGGGTAGCGCGTCACGTTGATGAAAAATTCTTTCATGGCCAGTTATTGCAGGGTGTCTTGGGAACTCCGCCGGTGCTTCCGGAATGGCTGAGACTTGCGGCAGAGGAGAAGGCGCTCAATGACAAGCAGCAAGTTCTCAATAAGAGGACCTTCTTGACACATTTCAGTCTATCCGGAGCAAATACAGAAGAAGAACGACCTTCTGGTTCAGGGGCTTTTCGTCCAGGCGACCTTGGACTCAGGAACACTCCGAGGCGGCAGTGAGTCATTTGCTACAGCAGCTAGTAATTCTTGTTGATCCAATTAAGGGGAGGTTAACGACCTGTGAATCACCCCAAGATTGGGGGAGTCGGCAGCGTGATTGCTAAGGAGGGATTGAATGTTGTTGAGCTTGGAAATGAAAGGTTCCTTCCTTGTGAAGGCCCTGCTGTTGCTCGGGTTCTGCGGTGGCGCCTATGCCGGATCAGTCACGGTTGAGGGCATGGGTCGAGAGATCACGATTAATCAGGCTCGGAGCAAAGTGCCCCATGGGAAAAAGGTGACTGACACCTCCTGCACCACCATTGAGGTCCGTTTGGATTCGAGATATCGCTGCACTGTGATCTGGGAGTGAAGTCACATCCGCTTCACCCTTTCAGCTGAATCGGCAATCAGGCATTAGTCATCGCTGTGGACAGTCAGCTCAAGTTGTCGCTGGCACTGTGTACTTCAGTTTTTGCTTGAACCTTGGAGATCCTCGATCTTTTCCCGAGATCCATTTTCAAGGACCATCTGCCGGAACAGCTTTTCAATCAGCTGCTCAGCATCAGCGCCGATGTGCTGGCTTATCCCGGCGCTAGTCCTGACGCTTCAGTCAAGCTGGCGGGTCAACTCAGCCAGCAACGTGAGCTCAGTGGGGGGCATCCCGCGATTCAGCAGTTGTGTTCAACGCATGTGCTCCCGGCCTGTGACCGCTGGATCGCCCATGTGATGGGTCGTCAGCCTCCTCATGGCCGCGGTCCATGGGTGCCTGGTCGCTATCAGTTGCAGATGGTGGATCTCTGGCTCAACTGTCAACGAGCTGGCGATTACAACCCCACCCATACCCATGGGGGCAGTTTTTCAGGCGTGATCTTTCTGAAAGTGCCGCCACAAATCGATGGCCAATGCTTTGACGGTCAGCTCTGCTTTCACGGTCCTGAGGATTGGCATCTGCAGTCGTTTCGGACCGGCATGGCTCACTACGTGCTGCCCGTGCCAGGTGAGTTCTACGTCTTCCCCGCATGGCAACCCCACTCCGTTGCACCCTTCCGGGGTGATGGAGAGCGTTGGTCGATTGCGTTCAACGTGCTGGCGGTCCCTCTTCAAGCGTCGAAGCCGGCTCAATCCACTGGTGTCTCGACCCAGCAACGCATCGGAGGCGTATCGCCTCGAAGCTCGCAGTCAACGCCAAGGAATGTCTCGCTGTCCAGTGGTCGAACAATGCCGAGGGGATTCTGAGCGAGGTGGGGGTCAGTCGAGATGGCTGCTCCAGATCCGATGGCGAGGAGCAGATCTGAATGGCTACCGTTCCAGCGCCTGACCTGGCTTGGACATGCTGGAGCTTCATCAGTTTCGTCACTCGGCTTTCTGCCTCAAGGTGCGGATGGCGTTGCAAGCCAAGGGACTCAGTTTTCGCGAGGTTGAGGTCACGCCTGGCATCGGTCAGATTTCACTCTTCCGTCTTTCCGGTCAGCGGCAGGTCCCTGTTCTTGTGGATGGGGATGAGGTGGTGTCCGATTCCAGTGCCATCTGCCGATATCTGGAGGAACTCAGGCCTGAGCCAGCTTTGATTCCAGCGGATTCTCGCCAGCGTGCTCAGATGCAGCTGATTGAGGATTGGGCTGACACCACTCTTGCTGCTGCCGTCAGGGCTGCGCTTGTTCAGGCGGCTGCCGATGATGCTCAGCTGCGCGACGTGCTGCTTCCGGATGATGTCCCCTCACCAGTGCGCCAGGTGATGTCGGGTCTGCCAGGTGGTTGGCTCAGCAGTCTTGGAGAATTGCTTGGTCAGGAGCAGAGAGCGTCGATGCTCAGCAGTCTGTGCGCCGTCGCCGATGGCGTGGATCTCAACGGCTATTTGGTTGGAGATGGCATCAGCCTTGCGGATCTTGCGGTTGCTGCCCAGTTGTCGCTGCTGCGTTTTCCTGCTTCCTCGGGAGAATCACTCGCCGGCCGAGGGGTTCCAGGGATCAGTGATCATCCACGTCTTCAGAATCTGTTTCGCTGGCGCGATCAACTGGAGACCCGGCTGATCAACCTTGCTCCAGCGCCAGTGGTCTGAGCGTCAGTCTGAAACGGCTGCTGCGTCCCTCCAGCGTTTGATCAGTTTTGAGCCCGGGCCCTGAATGGCTTACCTGACGCTGGTCGGCGCAGATGTCATCTCCACAGCGCACATAGTGCGTGAGAGTCTCAATCCGGCTCAGTCGCGGCGCCCCAGGTCCGTGCAGGATCTGCAGGACGAGTTCATCGCTGAAAAAATCAGTGGCCTGTTTTGGGCTCGTCTCTCGCCGGCCAATCACGGTGGTTTCGAGCAACACATCGTCTCGAAACCTCGCTAGCTGACGGTTCACCTGGCTGGAGTCCTGTTCGACCGACAGCAATTGCTCGCCAAGCAGTGCTTTTCCCACTGCGGCAGCGTTGAAAGGGCGGTCACCGATGAGTTCGCTGCGACGGTTGCGCAGGAAACGAACCTCATGCACCAGGGGGTGATCGTTGGGAATGGGTTGGCCTGAATCATCCAGTTCCTCACTGGTGACTTCCCATGTCCCTGAAAACCAGTCGGGATAAATCAGGTCTTGTTTGGCGCGGGGGCGAGGTAGAGGTGCCGGCAGGGACCATTGCGGCCAGCTTTTGAACCGCTGCTCAAGGAAGCTGATTCCACGATCACTGGCCGCGGCGGCGGACTGGACTGACACAAGCTGCAGCAGCATGGTGATCAGCAGTGTCAACAACGCTTTTGCCATGTCCGACCCTCTGATTCGATCCCTCGATCACTATGTGGTGTTGGTGCCAGGCGAGCCTGAACAGCTGCTGACCGCGGCCGACACCCTGACATGGCTTGCCGGCCGACTGCAGGATCTGGACCCCTGGCCTTCGGATCTCAGCAGTTGCGAGAGCCCGGAACAGGCGGCAATGCGCCTGTTGGATACAGCCTGTGAACTGGAAATCTCGCCTGGCATCTCTCTGCAGTGGTATGCGGTGCGTCTCGATCCACCCGGCTCCTAAGCCTCATTCCGGACGTTCTTTGGGTGGATCCTTGATCAATTCCGGCAGCAGCTGAATGATTCCGTCTGCAACGACGTCGGCTGATTCGGATTCGATCACCACTGTGAGATCGGCCTCGTCGTACAGAGGGCGTCGCTGCTTGAGAATCTCGTCAAGTGTTTCGGCAGGATCCCCTGTCATCAGCAGCGGCCGTTGCGTGGAGTCGCTCTGCAGGCGTTGCAGCAGCTGGCGGCGTTCGACATCGAGCCAGATCACAATGCCCTGGTGCATCATTCCCCAGTTTTCGGTCCGGGTGACAACGCCGCCACCGGTCGCCACGACAAGGGAATGACGTTCGCTGATGGAGCGCATCACCTGCGTTTCGAGGCTGCGGAATTCCTCTTCACCATCACGTTCAAAGATTTCGGAGATGGTGCAGCCAGCCACTTGCTCGATCACCGCATCTGCGTCGATGAATCCATACCCCAACCTCTCCGCTAAAGGCCTGCCGGTGCTGGTTTTGCCGCTGCCCATCATGCCTACGAGATAGAGACTGCGTCCTCCCAGACGCTGCCGCAGGGTTGGAGTGGTCTCCGCCATGACTCGGAATTGCCGTTAGCTCATTAGGATGCCCCCTGGCCGGACCGTCACATGACTGAAATGAAGTCAATTGCACGTCATGGCCGCGGACGTGGCTGCGTCATTACAAGACGTGCCTGTTTCAGTGCAAGCCACCGGTACTGGTTGCCTGAATTGTCCGCTGATGACAATGCCGCGCGCTTCGGCCCCTGTGCACTGGCTCCTGGGCATGGTCACAACTATGAGCTGATCGTTTCGATGGCCGGTGGCCTTGATTCGCATGGCATGGTGCTCAATCTCTCGGAGGTGAAGCACGCCATCCGCAGCGAGGTCACCGGTCAGCTCGACTTTCGCTTTCTCAACGACGCCTGGCCCGAATTCGATGTGTCCAAGCCGGAGGGTTGTCTACCCACCACTGAGGCCATCGTCCGGCAGATTTGGGCTCGTCTGAGTCCCCATCTGCCCATCACGGCATTGCGCCTTTACGAACAACCAGGCCTCTGGGCCGACTATCTCGGACATCCCATGGACGCCTTTCTCACGATCCGCACCCATTTCGCTGCTGCCCATCGTCTGGCAAGACCTGAACTCAGCCAGGAAGAGAACGAGCGCATCTACGGCAAGTGCGCACGTCCCCACGGTCATGGTCACAACTATCTGGTGGACGTCACGGTGCGAGGCTCCATCGATCCGCGCTCAGGCATGGTCTGCGATCTGTCCGCGCTGCAACGCCTCGTAGACGACCTTGTTGTCGAGCCGTTTGATCACACATTCCTGAATAAGGATGTGCCCTTTTTCGCTGAATGCGTCCCCACCGCTGAAAATATCGCCCTTCATATCGCCGATCGCCTTTCGTCTCCCATCAAGGCGATTGGTGCCAATCTCCACAAAGTGCGCCTCCAGGAAAGCCCTAACAATGCGGCTGAGGTTTATGCCGAAGTTCCACAGCTGGAGATGACTCCTTCTGCGCTTGAGGCGGCCCTTCCTGTCTGAATTCTCCTCATCGCTTCAGCGTCCCACGGTTCGTCTGGTGCTGGCTGTCAGTCTTGACGGTCGTCTGGCTCCACCGAGCGGAGGAGCTGCACAGCTGGGTGGATCGGCTGATCGTCGTGTCCTTGAGGAGGCGCTCGCCTGGAGTGATGCTGCCCTGATTGGAGCGGGCACACTCAGAGCCCATCACTCCAGTTGTGTGATCCGTGATGGTGATCTGCTGAACCAGCGTCAAGTCCAAGGACGCTCGCCTCAGCCAGCAGCGTTGGTGGTCAGTCGTGAGGTTGGATTTCCTCTGGAGTGGCCTTTTTTCCAGCAACCTTTCGAACGTCATCTGCTGTCTGGATGCGACGGGTCTTCTCCTGGCTTCCAGTCCTGTTGTCGATTGTCGTCCTGCTGGAGAGAAACGCTGAACGATCTTGCCTCCAAAGGCTGGTTGCGGCTGGTCCTACTTGGTGGCGCTGTTTTGACTCACTCTTTCCTGGCCCAGGATGCGGTTGATGAGTTGCAACTGACCTTGAGTCCAAGGATCCTGGGCGGATCCTTTAACTGGTTGCTGCAGTCCGACACTCCACTACCAGCGTCGCTGGCGTCTTCCCAGGCGTGGAGTCTGATGGAGGCGCGTTCCCTCGCAGACCATGAACTCTTGGTGCATTACCGGCGGAATCGCTCCATCAGTTCCTGAACGGGACTCTGATTCAGGCTGGATTGGGACAGACCAGTCAGGGAGGCCAGGCAACGCCTTATCACCGCACGCGCGTCGTCGCCGACTCTGCCTCTCAGGAGTTCTGTCAACACTCCCAGCTCTCTGCCGCTGCGGCTGGTTTCTCTGATCAGACACTCACTCACAGGGCGGGCCAGTGTCTGGCAGGGCTGCTCAACAGCGCTGTTCAACCAGCTTTTCGGAGCAATTTCGGCAGCAACGCCATCCAGAGCCTGTTCAGCCAGCTGAAGGCATTCGCTCACAAGCTGGCGTTCAATCCGTGGTTGTAATAGCTGAATCAACGGCTGGAACAGCCCCGCTTTGGCGTTTTGATGCCAGGAGCTCACCTCCAGAAGCAGCGGCGAGAGCAACAGAGCTGTGGCCCATCTCAGGTTGTGCCGAGTCCATTTGGGCATGACCACGGCCCAATCGCGTCTTCATTGTCTCCCCTTGGGGTTGCGCTGGTTAGTGTCATTGCCGAGGCGTTTCAATTGGCCCTGGATGGCATCGCTCACGGCTCGTTGGCATCGCAGCATCCATGAGATTCCCCAGTCGCAATGGGAGGACTTGCTCGCACAACAAGTGAGCCCCTTCTATCGCTGGTCCTGGCTGGAAGCTCTGGAACACTCAGGCAGTGTGGCTCCGGATCAGGGCTGGCAGCCACTGCATCTGTCGCTTTGGAGGGGCGAAGAGAGCCTGATTGCCATCGCTCCTCTTTATCTCAAGGGTCACAGCTATGGCGAATTCATTTTCGATCAGTCTTTCGCACGCCTGGCAGGTGATTTGGGACTGCGCTACTACCCCAAGCTGATCGGCATGAGCCCCGTCAGCCCTGTTCAGGGCTATCGCTTCCATATCCATCCCGATGAAGATGCGCAGGACATCACTGTCATGATGTTGCGGCTGATTGATGAGTTTGCTGCTCGCAACAACATTCTCAGCTGCAACTTTCTCTACGTGGACCCTCTCTGGCAGCCCTTGGCGGAAGCTGCGGGCTGTGCGGCATGGGTGAATCACCAGAGTCTTTGGTCAGCAGAAGAGCAGAAGGATTTTTCCGACTATCTCGCAAGCTTCAATGCCAATCAGAGGCGCAATATCAAGCGGGAACGCAAGGCGGTCAACCAGTCAGGACTGGTCGTGACCCCATTGACCGGACCAGAACTCACGCCTGAGCTGCTGGAGCGGATGCATTCCTTCTACGAGCAGCATTGCGCCCGTTGGGGCCCTTGGGGGAGCAAATATCTTCAGAGCACATTTTTTGATCGACTGGTTGACCCCGCTCTGGCAAGGCATGTGGTGCTGTTTAGTGCTCACCGTGGAGATCCCGTTGAGCCTGTAGCGATGTCTCTTTGCATTCAGGATGAGTCCCATCTCTGGGGGCGCTACTGGGGCAGTGAAGAAGAGATCGATTGCCTGCATTTTGAGGTCTGTTATTACGCTCCGATCGAGTGGGCTCTGCGTCGGGGCCTGCACAGCTTTGATCCAGGAGCGGGTGGCAGTCACAAGCGCCGACGTGGTTTTGTGGCTCAAGCCCGGACCAGCCTGCATCGCTGGTATGACCCGCGTATGGATGGTTTGATCCGTTCCTGGCTACCGAGGGCGAATGGTCTGATGGAGGAGGAGATCGAGGCCATCAATGACGAGCTTCCCTTCCGCAGCAAGCCGCCTGAATTGATGGCCTGAGGGGATCATTTGTAAGGTGTGATAATGGCAGAAGGCACCTCCTCACTTGATGATCAGCTCTCGCAGCGATTCATCGAGCTCGACCCGTCTGGTTACTTCCTGATCAAGCTGGATGCCGAGGCCGGCGAGCTCGTAGCTGAGCATTACAGCAATGATCTTGATGAGCGAGGCCGTGCGACTGACCCGGAGACAGGCGAGGTTCTCGCCTGCCGTGGCGGTGGCCCTCGTAAGCCGAGCACAAGCTTCCGTGGCAGAACCGCAAAGGAGTTGGGCATTGCGCTGACCGAGGCTGATGGAACTCGTCCCGTCAGCCGTCTGGATCATGCTCTGTATTTAGGCCGAGAGTTGCAAAAAGCAGAAGCCTGCCTGAAAGCTGGAGTGGCCTACACGCAGGACTAAATCAGTTCAGGCCGTCATCAGTTCGCGGGATGTGCTGGGTTCTTCGGGAGGGAGAGATTCCAGCTGTTCACGAATTTCGCGTTGAACGATCGCGCGGTATTCAAGGAAGTGTTCGTTGTGGGCGAGCACCACCAGGAATTGCTCCAACATGGCTGGATTGCGTCGAGCCATGCTGAGCATGTAACGCCAGAAGCGACTGCGGGTATCCCGTTTGATTCCCTGTCTCCAAACCACGATGGACAAAGCTCTGATATCGGTCCAGGTGGGCAGTTTTGATGTGCCCTTCCAGCGGGGAGCTCCCATTTTCAGGTAGTAGGAGTAAACCCGATCCATGTATGCGTTGGGTTCGTAGAGCGCACAGAAGGCATCCACGTATTCGTTGGCGATGTCCCGGATGGGGCGGGTGGGTTTGAAATTCAGCAGGTTGGTCTGGTTCACACCCTTGGCGGCGGACTTGTCCTGGATCAGTCGGCCCTCTTTCTCAAGGCGATGCCAAAGCGCTGTATTCGGAAGGGCCTGCAGCATGCCCATCATCGCCGCCGGGATTCCGGTTCTGGTCACGAACTCAACGATGCGTCGGCCAGCGCCGTCTTTTTCACCGTCGAAACCGATTATGAAACCTGCCATCACACGGATGCCGTTTGCGGTGATCCTGTCAACGGCAGCATCCAGAGGGTTGCGAGTGTTCTGAAGTTTTCTGGAGGTTTCGAGACTCGCCTCGTCGGGAGTTTCGATGCCGAGAAACACACTCTCAAAACGCGCTTCGTGCATCATGCGCATCATCTCCTCGTCGTCGGCCAGGTCCACCGAGGCCTCAGTCGCGAAGCTGAAGGGATAGCCGCGCTCTTCCTGAAACTGTCTGATTTGGGGGAGCAGCTGCTTGGCGTTGCGCTTGTTGCCGATGAAGTTGTCATCGACCAGGAAGATCGATCGCCTCCATCCGAGGTCGTGCAGATACTGAAGCTCAGCGATCAGCTGTTCCGGTTTTTTCGTGCGTGGCTTGCGTCCGTAGAGAACGATGATGTCGCAGAACTCGCAATTGAACGGACAACCCCTCGAGAACTGAACGCTCATCGAGTCGTAGGCCTCGAGCTGTAGCAGATCAAAGCGAGGGATGGGAGTGGAGGTCACATCAGGCTTGTCACCTTCAGCACTGAAACGTCCGCCGCTGTCACCTCGCTGGATCGCTTCGATGAACAAAGGCAGGGTGATTTCCCCCTCATCGAGCACTTTGAAGTCGGCCTGATCAATTTCAGGCGCATCCGGAGTGGAACTGGCATAGGGGCCTCCTACAGCAACTGGAATTCCACGGCGCTTGGCCTCGGCGATCTGAATCTGCATGTCGTCCTTTTGGACGATCATTCCCGAAATCACAACAAGTTCGGCCCAGTTCCATTCGTCTTCAGTGACCTCCCGCACGTTGCGATCCACCAACTTCATGTCCCATTCCTGGGGAAGCAGCGCCGCTACCGTTACTAACCCCAGCGGGGGAAGCAACACCTTGCGATTCACCAGCTCCAGAATCTTCTCGTAACTCCAGAAGGTCTTCGGGAAGAGGGGATAGATAAAGAGGGTGCGCATGATCCGTAGCGAGGGATTTGGTCTGTCTGTGACGTGCGGTTGACCCTGCGGACAGAACCTTCCGTTTCTATTTGATTTCGTTGTGCAGAAGCTTAAGGGGGATTGGGTAATTCCAGGCCTGATGTCTGATGTAATAGGGCTTGCAATCTTTGACAGTAATGGGCGTCCTCATCTACGTGGGTTTGGTCGGAGCAGGGCTGGCAACTGCTGTGACGATCAGTTTTGTTCTGCGCCGGATCAAACTGATCTGACTTCAGTCAGCACAGAGCCGCCTTGGCGCCAGATCTCAAGCAGCGCCAGAACAATGCCAAGAGTGCCGCTAATGGCGAAGGTTGCCTGAAGACCAAAAGTGACAGTGACTTGCGCGGCGATCAGACCACTGAGCCCACCGCCACCCAGAAAGGCAATTTGACTAAGACCCGCCATACGTCCGCGCAGGATCTGGGTCGAACCCACCTGGGTGATCAGGTTGCTGCTGCTCAGAAGCCCTGCGGTACCAGCTCCGATTAAGAGAGTCATGGCAAGCAAGAAGGGCACATCACCTCCAATGGCCATCCCCAGCTGAGCCACTGCGGTGACTAATGCAAACCCTGCCAGGGTCAGAGAGGGTCTTCGGCAGAAACGATGACTGTTGCGTTGCAGCAGCAGTCCACCAGCAATGCTTCCCAGGGCCAGAACGCTGGTGAAAGTTGCAAGATCCATCGGTGCATTGCCTAGCTCACGAGCGGCGATCAAGGGCCCAAGTCCAGGGTGGAAGAACCCCACCACACACATCAAGCCGGTGAACATCAGCACATGCCTCAGGGTGCTGCCGCATTCCCGCCAGGCCACCCGTAACGACGCCTTTTTCCCAGGAGCACTGCGCTCCTCCAGTTCCGTTTTCGGATTCAGCAGCCAGATCACACTGGCGATCGGGAACAGATACGTGGCTGAATCTAGAGTGAGCGCCGTGGCCGGACCCGCCAGAGTGATCAGTAGGCCCCCCAGAAGGGGGCCCACCAGCTTGCCGACGTTGAAGACCACCGAGAAGCTCGTCAGGAAGGGTGCCAGCTCGGAGTTGTCGTCCACCAGCAGAGCGCAGTACTTGTTGCGAGCCGTGAGTTCATAGGCACCGGCAATGCCCACCAGCAAGGTGCTGGCCAGCAGCATCAAGACCTGTGCTTGTCCGTCGAAGATCGGGATGGAAAGCGCTCCCAGCAGGCTTGCGCATAGCAGTGCCCACTGTGCCTGGATTAACACCCGCTCACAGCCAACACGATCGGTGCGCACGCCTGCCGGGCCGCTTACCAAAATTGTGGGGAGGGTGAGTGCGGCAAAATTCAGTGCCAGCACCATGGGTGCCTTGGTTTCATCCATCAGGATCCAGCCTTTGGCCGTGATCCCTGCGAAGGAACCGGCAGTGCTCAAGCCGGATGCGATCAGGAAGATGATGCGTTGGCGTGCATGTGAAGAAGGGTGGCTCAATGGCTGTTGCGAGCTGACGCAACCATCTCGCTTGCCCCCACGATCTCGCCGCTGAGGTCGTAGATGTCGGCTCCGTTGATTCGTACTGGAACCATGGCTCCAGGTTGTGCTTGCAAGCCGTCAGCACGAGGCTGAACCTGCACTTCGCCATCCACCTCAGGTGCGAAGCGAGCGCAGCGTCCGATCATGGCTCCTGTGGTCGGGTTGTGCTGCTCGATCAGGACATCCACGGTGCGTCCAACCCAGCGGGTGTTGGCTTCGGCTGAGATCGGTTGTTGCAGGGTCATCAGCCGATCTTTCCTGGCGGTGGCAATCTCGGCTGGGACGGGGTTCGGGAGCTTGGCCGCAGCGGTCCCTTCCTCCGCTGAATAAGTGAACACCCCAACGTGATCGAATCGCTGGCTTTCAAGGAACCCAGCCAGGTGGTCAAATTGCTCCTCTGTTTCACCGGGGAAGCCCACGATCAGCGTGGTGCGCATCACGGCATCCGGCAGCTGCTCCCGCAACTGACTCATCAATCGTTCGTTGACATCCGCCTGCCAGGGACGGTTCATGGCTCTCAGCACTTTGGGGTGGCTGTGCTGGAGAGGCAGATCGAGATAGGGAAGAACATTAGGGACATCCCTGTATGCGGAGATCACTTCAGGAGTCAGGCCTGTGGGGTAGGCGTAATGAACCCGAATCCAGGGAATCTCCACTTCGCCGAGGGCCCTGAGCAGGTCTGCAAGCCGAGGACGTCCGTAGATGTCCAGCCCGTAATTGGTGGTGATCTGGCTTATAAGAATCAGTTCCTGAACGCCCTGTTCCGCCAGTTGATGGGCTTCGGCAACAATTGATTCGATCGTTCTTGAACGCTGATTTCCGCGTAGATGCGGAATGATGCAAAACGCGCAGCGATAGTCGCAACCTTCGGCCACTTTGAGATAGGCAACCGCTTCGCCAGTGGTGCGATATCTGGGCAGTGTTTCATCGCCGACGAACGTCGGGTTTTTGCTGACCCGATTGACGCGTTCTCCAGCTTCGACCCGCTCAAGCACTTCCACGATGTGCTGGTAATCGCCAGTGCCCACAATGGCTTTGGCTTCCGGCAGGGACTCGAGCAGCTCCTCCTGAAAATGTTGTGCCAGGCAGCCGGCGATGATTAGTTCCTTGCCTTGCTCAGCGAGTCCCACCAGTGTGCGGACTGATTCTTCCCGGGCTTCCTGGATGAAGCTGCAGGTGTTGACCACCACCACGTTGGCGTCACTTTCGTCACTGCTGACGCCATAGCCCGCTCGCGTCAGCAGGCCGAGCATGTGTTCAGTATCGACCCGGTTCTTTTCGCATCCCAAATGGGCGAAAGCCACGGTCGGGCGTGTGCTGACCATGCCGCGTCCGGGAGCTTGGTCCGGTGACATGGGCACGACGCATCAACTTTCACCATAAATCTCGTGCTGATTGCTGCCAAAATTTCAGCAATCAGTTTCGTGCGCATGGGCACCACCCGACTCACCAGCCGACGTCGTCAGGATCAGGGCTTCAAATGGGCACGCATCAGCATGGCAGTGCTGGCAACCGTCGGGGTGATCGATACCGCTTCGATCACCCTTAAGCGTTGGGGGATGTTGGGTGACCTCACCTGCCCGATGGGTGGAGATGGGTGCGACACAGTCCTGAATAGCCCGTGGGGGACCCTTGTTCAGACGGATGGCTTCAGCATTCCGTTGTCCTTTGCCGGTCTGCTTGCTTACCTCGCTGTTCTGGTGATGGCTCTTGTGCCATTGCTGCCGGGGTTGATGGAGAACCGCAGTGATCTGTCCCGGCGCACCTGGTGGGGACTATTCACTGTTTCTCTGGGAATGGCTGTCTTCAGCATGGTGCTGTTGGGCTTGATGGTCTTCAAGATTCAGGCTTTTTGTTTTTTCTGTGTGCTTTCAGCGACGTTGTCGATTCTGTTGCTGATCCTTTCCGTGATCGGCGGTGGATGGGACGACCCCTCTCAGCTGTTCTTTCGGGGCATTCTCCTGGCTTTGGCAGTGTTGCTCGGCAGTCTGATCTGGGCCTCGGTTCTGGACCCTGAACGCCCCGAAGCTGCCGTGACCGGCCCTGGTGCACCTCCGCTTGTGACGACCGAAAGCACTCCTGCCAAGGTCGCGCTGGCTGAACATCTCACCGCCATGGGAGCTGTCATGTACAGCGCCTATTGGTGTCCTCACTGTCATGAGCAGAAGGAGGACTTCGGTTTAGAAGCTGCCAAAAAGCTCACAGTCGTTGAATGTGCTGAGGATGGTCAGAACAGTCAACGCGCCCTCTGCCAGAGTAAGAAGATCGAAGGCTTCCCCACCTGGGAGATCAATGGAAAGCTTGATTCAGGCGTCAAAGATCTGAAAACCCTTGCAGGTTTGTCCGGCTTCAAGGGAGATACCAACTTTTGAAGGCTCTTCAACCTCTGAGTAGCCCACTGTCTGCCACTCCTGTTGGTTATTCAGTGACGCTGCGGGTCTGAATCCCTTCTCCTCTCACCTGCCGACTGTGTCGGCGCCACTGGGGAAGGGAGCAGGGGGCATCACTGCGGAAATGTCCTCCCCGACTTTCGGTTCTAAACAGACAGGCTTCCAGGAGCAGGGCAGTGGTGCGCTGACGATGGATGAGATCGAGTAGCAGGTTCAGTTCCTGGCGACTGGGCTCCTCCAGTTCCAGCAATTGTTGATGGGATTGGCGATGAACGATGCACAGCAGTTCTTCCCGCTCCAGCGGACTCATGGCACTTCTGGTCATCTGCAGCAGTGTCTCCATCCCCGCGCGGGAGCGGTTGACTCCTGCCACATCCCAGCACTGTTCACTCAGCTGATCGATGCTGCGCGTGAGCTCGCCGATGCTGGTGTTGCTGCGGGCATGGATCTCACTCGCGCTGATGCTGTCTTCCCGGTTCCTCCAGTGTTCTCTTTCATCCTCTGAAACAGCTGGCAGGTCGATCGCTCTCAGTTGGCGAGCAAAGACGAGGCATTCCATCAGGGAGTTGCTCGCCAGACGATTGGCACCGTGCAGCCCGGTGCAGGCCGCCTCCCCAACTGCGTAGAGGCCTGGCAGCGATGTCGCGGCATTCAGGTCCGTTGCTACGCCTCCCATCCAGTAGTGGGCTGCAGGCGCCACGGGGATTGGTTGCTCAAGAGGATTGAGATTGTGGTTGCGACAGCGCTCAAGAATGGTGGGGAAGCGGCGCTCAGCCTGGTCGCGGGGGATCCCTGAAAGGTCCAGGCCGATGTGATCGATGCACTGGAGGCGCATGCTTTTCAAGAGTGCACGGCTCACCTGGTCTCTTGGAGCGAGATCAGCCCCTGGCAGGTCAGTGACCGGACTGTTTCCCGCGGCGTCAACGAGTCGTCCTCCTTCTCCACGCACGGCCTCGGAGATCAGAAAACAGGGAGCTCCGGGAAGCTTCAGAGCTGTGGGATGAAATTGAACGAACTCAAGATCTTCAACCGCGGCCCCTGCAGCCCAGGCCAGGGCGATGCCCTCTCCTGCGGCTTGAGCTGGATTGGTGGTGTTGGTGTAGAGGTGCCCTCCGCCTCCAGTGGCGAGGACCACGGCTCTCGATCGAATCCATTGCAGCCTGCACCCGTCAAGAACCTGGACGCCGCAGCAGCGCCCGTTCTCCACCCAGAGCTGGCTGACGCGAACACCCCGCCGATGAAGCAACCCAGGCCTCTGCTCGGCATGCTGCCGAAGCACATCGACCAGAGCATGGCCGGTTCGGTCCTGGACATGCAGCACACGGTGATGACTGTGCGCAGCCTCGAGGGTTGTGGCCAGGCTCCCGTCGCTGTTCCGATCGAAATCCATCCCCAGCTCGAGCAGCCTGTCGACACAGTGCGGAGCCTGTTCAACGAGCAGACGAACAGCATCGCCGTCGCAAAGACCTGCGCCGGCGTGGATGGTGTCTGTCGCATGGCTTCCGCTGTGGTCCTCGCGACGAGTGACGGACGCGATTCCGCCCTGGGCCCATCGGCTCGATGAGCGCTGGCTGGTGTTGCGGTTGACCAGCAGCACTCGCAGCCCGTCTGGTAGCTCAAGGCAGGTCATCAGACCTGCGGCTCCAGCACCAACCACCACCACGTCCCAGGGGCCTGAGGGGATGGGTTCGCTGCCAGTGCCCAAGGGTTTCATGTCAGCACCAAAAAACCGCCGGGTTGTCCGGCGGTTTGACCGCAATCTGAGCAATCCAATCAGTGGCGATCGGCGTTTTCAGTGAGCTGCCTCAGCGGTACTGGCCATCATTGATCCGATCGAAACCCTCGTTGAGAGCAATTGATGGTTCGGTCACCGTGAAATTGTCGCGATACTTCTCGAACAGCTCTTTCTGCCGATCGGTGAGATCCAGCGAGAGAACGTCATTCACACTTTCGTAGGGGCCACCCAGCACGATCTTGCCGGCGAGGGTGGGATACATGCCAGGAAACTGCTGGAAGCGACGAACGGAGGAATTGTTGAGATCCACCTTCTCGCCACGCTCGGCGATCTTGTCGTCAGCCACGTTGCGGATGTCAGCCGCCTGAACGCTCGCGGGTAGCAACAGGCCCATCAGCAGGCCTGCCATCACAAGAATGCCTGTCAGCCAGGACAGCAGACGCTTCATGGAACTCTCCGTCTAGAAGATCGGAACGGGATGATTACCGGCACTGCCGGCTTGCAAACCATACAAGTGCCATTGCCGGGATCTGCTGCAAGAGGTCGCAGTTTTTTGCAGTTCGTTTCAGACCAGGCCGCTTAGTTCTGGCGCGAGCAAAGACAGCGACAGGAACAAGCCATCAATCAAGAGGGTTGTGAACAGCACTGCTGCTGCTACAGCCCAGCCTCGATCTGTCGCCACCGACAGGCTGCTGCGAGATCTGCAGTATTGAACGAGTTGAAAAATGATCATTCCTGCAGCGCTCACCGTCAGCAGAGAGCTTGGCCTCATCACGAAGGCCGCAGCGTCCTGGAGCAGAACAGAGGCTTCTGCCGGGGATGCTGCTGCGATCACCGCAGGCCAGAGGGCCATTACACCGGTGAGTGCCATGGCTAGATCCGTAAAAGCTGTGCCTAGCAGCGATGCCAGATAGAAGGCACATCCAAGACGCCATCGTGTTTGTAGGCCGGTGATTGCCAGAGGCAAGGCAAACGCTTCCACAGGGAGATGCAGCAGGGGGTGGCTCGCGAGCCACCCCCAGAAAAGGCTGCCAGCCAGCCAGCTGCCACTAAAGCCAACCAGCAGAGCGCCGAAGTCCTTCCATCGATTGGGTGCGATCGAATGGGTGATCACGCCCACTGAGAGGAGCACAAAACCGAACAGGCAGGAGCTGAAGGGCTGTTCGCGCACCCATGGAGCCTGCACAAAGACAGGCAGCACCACGAGCATCGATGCCCAGAAGGGCAATCCGACCCACCCAAGAGCGATCGGCTGGACCGGCTCAGCAAGGGCTTGGTTGCGTATCAGCCCACTAAACAACGATCCACCCCCGCCTGAACGTGAAGAAAGGACTGTGACCATAGAAGATTTGCGCCTCATTGAGCGTTTTTGTGAGGCGTCTGATGTCATCGGACGTTGGGCCTGGCGATAGCGTCCTCAAGGTTGTGTACAGGACGTCAGAGGTGTCAGAAACCGGGCTTCTCGAGGCCATCTGGAGAAATATCGTCCTGGGTGTTGTCCAGGGGCTGACTGAGTTTCTGCCGATCAGCAGCACGGCTCATCTGAAGGTGGTGCCCGCTCTAGCCGGCTGGCAGGACCCCGGTGTGTCGGCCACAGCGGTAATCCAGCTGGGCAGCATCGTTGCGGTGATCGGCTACTTCCGCGACGAACTTGTGGGGGTTTGGAAGGGAATCAGCGCTGCCTTGCGGAGAGGTCAGTGGCGTGAGCCGGAAGCCCGCCTGGGGATTGCAATGGCCATTGGCACCGTGCCGATCCTGGTGGTGGGGCTTGGCATCAAATTGTTCTGGCCTGGTTATGAGACGTCTCCGCTGCGCAGCGAACCGGTGATTGCCGTGGTGTCGATTGTGATGGCGTTGCTACTCGCCCTGGCGGAGAAGCTTGGCCCGCGCCTCAAGCGTCTCGATCAAGTGCAAGGGCGTGATGGCCTGGTGGTGGGTCTGGCGCAGGTGCTCGCTCTGATCCCTGGGGTGTCCCGATCGGGAAGCACGCTCACCGCCTCGCTGTTTGACAGCTGGAAGCGTCCGGATGCGGCCCGATTTTCATTTCTGCTGGGGATTCCAGCCATCACCCTGGCTGGTTTGGTGCAATTGAAAGATGCATTCAGCGAGCCCAGCGCTGGCGGACCGCTGCCTTTATTGATTGGAATTGTTTCTGCAGCAGTGGTCTCCTGGCTGGCGATCGACTGGCTGTTGAAATACCTGCAACGTCACAGCACCTGGATTTTTGTGATCTACCGACTCCTTTTCGGAGTGTTACTGCTGGTGTGGTGGTCCGCCGCCGGCCCAAACTGAGAGCAGTTGCCTCCTTGCTGTGTGGAATGAGCCTTCCGCAGGAGTTGCTGTCACGGCTCTGGATCCTGCAAGCCCCTCACGACAGCCTGAACCTGCTGTTGTGGCCTCGGTCGAGTCAGGCTCCATTGGAGAGGAACTGGGATTTGAACCAGGAGATCAGCTGCTCAGCATCAATGGAGTGCGTCCCCGTGATCTCATTGATTACCGCTATCTCATTGTTGAGGAGGAGCTGACGCTTGAGGTTCGTGACAGCGCCGGTGAGCTGCACTGCGTCGAGTTGGAGAAGGATGCCGACGATGGTTTGGGGCTTGGTTTCACCGAAGCTCTCTTTGATGGCCTTCGTCAATGCACCAACCGTTGCCCCTTCTGCTTCATCGACCAGCAGCCGCCTGGCCATCGAGACAGTCTTTACCTCAAAGATGACGATTATCGACTGAGCTTTCTTTACGGCTCCTATCTCACTCTCACCAACCTGGGTGATGCCGATTGGGAGCGGATTGAGCAGCAGCGGCTGACACCACTTTTCGTTTCAGTGCATGCAACAGACCCCGATCTGCGCTCCACTCTTCTCGAGAATCCACGAGCAGGAAAGCTGCTGCAGCAGCTGGAGTGGTTCGCGCAGCGCAAGTTGCAGATTCATGCGCAGGTGGTGGTGTGTCCAGGTCTCAATGACGGTGATGCACTCGTCAACACCCTGCGCGATCTCGCTCGTTTTGCAGGTGTTGAGTGGCCTGCTGTGCTTTCAGCGGCAGTGGTGCCGGTGGGCCTGACGCGCTTCCGACCGCCTGGTGATGGGTTGCGGGCCGTCACCCCTGAAGATGCCTCGAGGGTGATTGATGCAGTGGAACCGCTGCAGTCGGAGTTCCAAAAGCGTTTCGGCAGTCGTTTTGTTTGGCTGTCGGATGAGTGGTATCTGATTGCGGGTCGTCCCCTTCCCCCTCGCGTCAGCTACGAGGATCTTCCTCAGCAAGAGAATGGTGTGGGGACGATCCGGGCGTTCCTCGAGTCGCTGGATGAGGCGACGGAATCATTGCCAGAGCGTGTTGAGCCGCTGCGCAGCAGCTGGGTGGTGGGTCGTCTCGTGGATAAGGCTCTGGAGACCGTCACTGAGCGCCTTAACGGGATTGAAGGCGTCTGCCTGAAGATGCATGGTCTTCCAAGCCCCTACTGGGGACAGGATCAGGTGGTCACCGGTCTGTTGACTGGTCAGGATTTGCTGGATGGCCTCAAGGATCAGGACCTGGGGGATCAGTTGCTGTTGCCATCAGTGATGTTGCGGCAGGGCCAGCCTGTATTCCTCGATGACATGACTCTGGACCAGGTTCAGGCACAACTTCCTGTTCCGATTCGAATCGTGCATGGAGCAGCTGACATCGTGGCTGCGGTCCTCGGAGATCTTGAGAAAACCACCTAAACTCCGCCAAGTTCAGGTTTTGATGTGCGTCAGATAGCTGCAAGCCTTCTTCTGATCGCAGGCATCGTGCCCGTCCAAAATGCTGGAGTTGCCTCCGCTCAGGAAGCTTCTGATCTTTCCTCAGACAATGGTGCTGCCCTGATTGATCAGAGCACCCTGCCGACGGCCATTGAAACGCAGGGTTCCAGGCCGCAGGCTGATCCCTCGGTTATGCCGCCGGCTGCGACAACGCTGCCTGAGACGCTCAAGACCTTGAACTCTCCACCGAGCCTTGCATTGCCGGATCAGCCTGATCAGGTGCGCATTCGAGAGTTAAGACCGCTCACGCTTGTGGAAGTGGAGCAGTTGGCTGAAGTCAACAGTCCTCGTTTGAAGGCTGTGGCATTAGAAGTTCAGCAAGCGAAGTCCAGTTTGAGAGCGGCCATCTCAAGCTGGTATCCAACACTTAATTTAACGGCCAATGGTCTTCCTCAATATCTTTCTTCCCAACAGCAATTTTACGACAGGAATGTCATCAACCCAGATGGCTCTTCTGGTCAGCAAGAACCAGTTCGATTTACAGAAGAAGATTCAGTCAACTTCACTGCGCAACTGAACTGGAACTTGATTGATCCCAGGCGAGTTCCAGAGATTTCCGCTGCGCGTGACACTTTTGAGAGAGCACGTGACTCCTACCTGATTGCTCTGAGGGATTTGCGATTATCAACGGCCAGTGCCTACTATGAACTTCAAAGATATGATTCTCAAGTCAATGTTGGTAGGCAGTCTGTAGCTGCTTCAATGTTGAGCTTGCGTTATGCAAGAGCACGTTTTCAGGCAGGAGTTGCAACCAAGCTCGAAGTTCTTGAAGCTGAAACGCAGCTTTCTCGAGATAAAGATAATTTGTCAGGCTTTTTGAATTTCCAGCTTCGAGCCCGAAGAAATCTCGCTAGAATTATTAATTTGCCTCAGGACATCACTCCGACGGCCGCTGCACCATCAAAAATTGTTGGTATTTGGGAGCCGTCTTTACAGGAAAGTATCATTGCCGCTTATGCCTTCCGTGAAGAATTAGATCAGTTTATACTTGAGATTTCAATTAATAATAGCGGCGCTAATGCTGCCTTGGCAGCAGTCCAGCCTGTTCTTGGTCTTTACAACAATTTCACAGCAAGGCGGAGCGATTCCCAGGTAACACAAGAACCTTCTACTAGCAGTGATGTATATGGGTGGAATATGGGCAATTCTGTTGGTCTTCGGGCAACTTGGAATATTTTTGATGGTGGCCGTGCTCGGGCTGAGTACCGGCGTAGAAAGCAGGCCGCTGAAGCGAGCGCTTTTCAATTCGCCAATCAACGTGGTCTCATCCGATATCAAGTCGAGCAGAGCTTCTATGATTTAAGAACTAATCAGCAGAACATTCGTACAACTGCTCGAGAGGTGTTGTCCCAACGAGAAGCGTTGCGACTGGCAAGGCTTCGTTTTGCTGCAGGCGTGACAACTCAGCGTGAAGTAGTTGATAACCAGAGAGACCTCACAAGTGCAGAAGTTCGCTACGTCAATTCTCTGGCTGACTACAACATCACCATTGCTGAGTTGAGGCGTTACACCGGGCTCGACCAAGTTGTCTCTTGTCCTCCTTTGGATCTGCCAGCTGACAAAGCACAAACCCCTGAATCTGAAGAGGTTCAAATTAAGCCCACACCCACCATCCCAGCTTGCCAAGCTTCCATGTTGGGATCTGGATGATGGGGCAACGTTGACCTCAAGACTTCTCACCCCCCAGCAGTTACTCGCTGTTCATCAGCTGCTCGACAGGGTTGCAGATCGGCAAAGGCAGGATTTCGGAAACATCGTTTCTGATACCAAGGCTGATGGATCCTTGATCACCGCCTGTGACCGTTGGAGCGATGAGGCTTTGGTTAACGGTCTGTCTACGCTGGCTCCCGGTGAATTCACCCTCAGCGAGGAGGGAGAGAAGAATTGTCCATCCTCCTCAGCCTTCTGGGTTGTTGACCCTCTCGACGGCACCACCAATTTCGCTGCCGGAATCCCTTACTGGGCGATTTCTGTGGCTCGTTTTGTCGACGGCCGACCTGCTGAGGCTTTTCTGGACATCCCCTCTCTGCGTCAACGGATTGTGGCGATTCGCGGGCGAGGAGCCTGGCGCAACGGCAACGCTCTTTCTCCAGAGACGCGTCTTCAGTCAGGCAGTACCTGTGTTTCGCTCTGTAGTCGAGCAATTCGGGTGCTGCAACGCCGGCATCAGGATCCTTTCCCCGGAAAAATTCGCTTGCTTGGTGTTGCCAGCCTGAATCTGGTCAGCGTGGCCATGGGACAGACCGTTGCAGCCCTGGAGGCCACACCCAAGATCTGGGATCTGGCAGCAGCCTGGCTGGTTCTCAGCGAACTGGGCTGTCCCCTGCAATGGCTTGATCACGACCCGGCGGCGCTGACGCCTGGACAAGATCTTTCCGATGTCAGTTTTCCTGTGATCGCAGCGAGTTCGCAGGCTGAACTTGAGCGTCTCAGGCCCTGGGGAGAGTCGTTGCTGCTTCCCTAACTTGTCGATCAGTTGCGTTAGGGGATGTTTGTGAGTTATGTTTTTGGACTGCGCGGCAGG
>NZ_UCNL01000005.1:0-97009 GCF_900473955.1 Synechococcus sp. GEYO | reverse complement strand
GGTGGCTCAACAGCGGCACACGGCCGATGTCACGCAGGTAGGAACGCACAAGGTCCGCATCCGGTAGCAGAGCCAAGGGCGACATCGTCTAATTACGAAACCTATCCATTTCTTAATTTACCATCGTTTACAGGAGCTTCTCGCTAGGAGGAAACTCGGCAGAGACACTGGGTCAAAATGAAAGGACTCTTGGAGTCCCCTGTGACCTCCGCCACCGCCATCAGCAGAACCGCCAACAACATCAGCACTAAGAGCGTCAGCGCTGCACACCTTCTGGTGGTTGAAGACGACACCTCCATCAGAGAAACCGTGAAGGAGGCGCTCAGCGCCGAGGGTTTTGAGGTGAGCGCCTGCAGGGATGGGAACGAAGCCCTGGCCATGCTCACCGGACCGCAAGCCGACAGCATTGATGCCCTGGTCCTTGATCTGATGCTTCCAGGGATGGGTGGGCTAGACCTCTGCCGCAAGCTCAGGCAACTCAATAACACCACGCCGATCCTTGTCATCAGCGCCAGGGACAGCGAAACCGATCGAGTCCTCGGCCTCGAGGTGGGTGCCGACGACTATCTGGTCAAACCATTTGGGCTCAGGGAGCTGGTGGCCCGATGCCGCGCACTGCTGCGCCGCTCCCAGCGACTCAGGCCCGAATCCACGGACAGGGTAGACATCATTGAACATGCCAACCTCTGTCTTTATTGCCAGGAATTCCGGGTTACGCGGGACGGAGAGGATCTCAGCCTTGCTCCCAAGGAATACAAGATTCTGGAACTACTGATGCGCAACCCCAAGCGTGTCTGGAGCCGCGATCAGCTGCTGGAACAAATCTGGGGCATCGACTTCGTCGGAGACACCAAAACCGTCGACGTGCATATCCGATGGTTGAGAGAAAAGATCGAGACCACTCCCTCTTCTCCTGACCACATCCGAACCGTGCGTGGATTCGGTTATCGATTCGGCTGATTGATGTGAGTTCAGCTGCTTCGCTCATACTTGGCATCACGTTCGGTGTGATGAGCGGTTGGGCTTTGCGCAGCCGCTTCAATTTGAACGCCGGATCCCGAAGGCGCTCTGCACAGATCTCGCCGGTGTTGTCCGGTCACTCGCTGAGTACAGCGCAGCTGCTGGCCTGGATCGATGCAGCCACCCAGGGGTGGCTCGTTCTCACACCGGATCTCACCATCGGGTTCATCAACTCAAGAGCGGAACGATTGCTGCAGTTCTCCAGCAATCGGCTCGTGCGCGGACAGGCACTCGACGATGTTCTCAGCGTGCCTCAGCTTGAAGAGGCAATGGTCAGCGTGCGGTATCAACAACGGCCGCAACGCTGTGAATGGGAACAGCAGGGTGTGCCTCTGGAAGCCATCGTTCTGCCCGGTGCGGACGAGTGGTTGCTGGTCCTCCTCCAGAACAGACAATCTCTGGAGGCACAGCAGGAGCAACAGGAACGCTGGGTGAGCGATGTCGCCCATGAACTGAAAACCCCACTCACGGCCCTGATGCTCGTGAGCGATCGACTGGAAACAGCAGTCTCAGCAGATGACGCCATTCTTGTGGAGCGTCTGCAGAAAGAACTCAGACGCCTGCAATTGTTGGTCGAGGATTTACTGGAGCTCTCCAGGCTGGAGAACATCCTTCCCCATGAGCAGGGGGGCTACTCACCGGTCAATCTTGAAGAGCTGGTAGAGGCCGCATGGAACAGCATTCGTCCGCTTGCAGATCAGCACGAGGTGAGGCTCTCCATCAACACCCAAGAGCCAGGACCGCTTTTGGGAGATCAACGCCGATTGCATCGAGCCGTGCTCAATCTGCTCGATAACGCCTTGCGGTTTTCCCCTCAGGGAAGCACCGTGGACGTGAAGATCCTTCCCAGTGGTGGATGGTGGTTGGTCTGTGTCCGGGACCATGGCCCGGGGCTGAGTGAAAGTGATCTCAGCAACATGTTCCAGCGCTTTTACCGCGGCGACCCATCTCGGGTCCGCTCCCACCAAAGTGGCAGCGGCCTCGGACTTGCCATCGTCCAACAGATCGCCGTGAACCATGGTGGCCGAATTCAGGCCAGGAATCATCCTGACGGAGGCTCATCGATTGAACTGTTGTTATCGCGCGGTGACCACTAAGACACAAACGAGCTGAATGCACCAGCGACTTCAGAAATTGATGTCCGCCGCGGGGCACTGCTCACGCCGCCAGGCAGAGGAACTGCTGCGCCAGGGTCGAGTTGACGTCAACGGAACGATCGCAGCACTCGGAGATCAGGCTGATCCCGAAAAAGATCTGATCTGCGTGGATGGGACGCCATTAGCCAAGCAGACTGCGGAGCGAGTGCTGTTGCTCAACAAACCTCCCGGTGTGATCAGCAGCTGCCATGACCCTCAAGGTCGCGAAACAGTGCTGGACCTGATCCCCGCCGAGCTCAGGCAAGGACTGCATCCGGTCGGACGTCTTGATGCCGACAGCCGTGGAGCTTTGTTGCTCAGCAACCAGGGAGAGCTCACCTTGAAGCTCACACACCCCCGCTATGCCCACAGCAAGACCTACAGGGTGACGGTGACCGGAATACCGGATCATTCGAAGCTGGAACGATGGCGACAAGGCCTGGAACTCGATGGCTCTCGAACCCTCCCTGCCAGTGTGAAACTGCTCCACAGCAAACGTGGACACAGCACCCTGGAAGTGATTCTTCGAGAAGGACGTAACCGGCAGATCCGCAGGATTGCCTCGCTGCTCGGTCATTCCGTGCTCGACCTGCAGCGGGTTGCAATCGCTGGACTGGCTCTTGGAGCGACGGAAGAAGGATGCTGGCGCCAGCTATCCAGGCGAGAATGGCAAGGCCTGATCAGCTCTCAGGCAGGTGAGGCGTAAACCGGCCATGGCTTTGTTCAAACGTTCCTTCCCATGGCGCTGGCGTCGAAGTCGCCAGATTGAGACCAATGCAACGGATCAAGCAGCCAAAGAGGCCCCGCTGATCGAAGCTGGTCAACGTCTGAGACAGCACCGTGAACAACGCGGCCTGGGCTTAAGAGATTTATCTCGGGAGGTGCGCATCACAACACCAGTGCTAGAAGCACTGGAACGCGGCTGGTCAGACCGCCTACCAGAACCGGCATACCTGGTGGCAATGCTGCACCGTCTGGAGCAATACCTCCAGCTCGAGCCCAACAGTCTGAGCGGAGCACTGCCTGAAGACTGTTTTCAACAAAGACTGCCCCGAGAGCAGAGGAGGACACGCTTCACGCTTGGAAGCATTGACATCTTCACCACCTGGCAAGGAAGCCTCGTCTACATCGTTGTCATCAGCGTGTCCTTGCTCGCGCTGAATCAACAGCAACGGCAACTGGCGATCGACAACACCAAATTCTTCACTCCTGTTCCTCTGAATCTTCAGCAGGATTCCGATGCACTGTTGCAAGGCCTGCGCCCGATCGCTGAGCTCAGAAGACAGAAACCGACTGACTCCGTCGCAAAACTCCTGGGCGACCAACCGCTGCCTGGTGTGCTTGAAGTCACCCTCAAGCAACCAAGCACGTTGACCCTCAGCAGTGAAGGCGGCGATCGCATTTCACTTCAAGGGGCAACGGGCACGCTCACCCTTCAGCTGTTGCCTCCTCTTGAGCTCAGCGTTCAACCAGCACCAACCGCAGGAGATGTTCGATGGGACGGACTCCCGCAAGAGGCGCTGAAGAATCGACCAGGGATTTATCGCCTTGACCAGACGTCGGCACGCAATCCATAACCCTGAAGTGCACCTTCAACCGCATCGTCAAACGCCGCTAAGCGCCAGTTCCAGTTACCTCCGACCGTGCCTGGGGTGTTGAAGCGGGCGACATCGTCGAGGTGCAGCAGGTCCTGCAGCGAAGCAACCACCAACTGCGCGGATGTCGCGAGACCCAGCTCCAGCAGCTGCCAGCCAGGAGCCTCAATCTGACAGTCGAGACAACTGGCAAAACGAGCACGGGAGTCGCCATCAAGCCGTTGCCACCAGCCCAGAGTTGTGGGGTTGTCGTGGGTTCCTGGATAGACCACCCATCCTGTGCCATGGATATTGGACGGAAGGTAAGGGTTCTGGGGATTGCCATCAAAAGCGAACTGCAGCACTTTCATTCCAGGCAGATGAAAACGATCACGCAGCTGCTCCACATCGGTAGTGATCACCCCGAGGTCTTCGGCCACCAAAGGTAAGCGGCCGCCTGCATCTCGACGCAGACAGCTGAGCAACTCACGACCGGGAGAACGTCGCCAGGTGCCGTTCATGGCTGTGCTGTCCCCACCAGGAACAGACCAGTAAGACGCCAGCGCACGGAAATGATCAAGCCTCAGTCGATCGGCGAGCTGCCACTGACGCCGCAGACGATCCCTCCACCAGCGAAAACCGGTGCAGCGATGCCGGGGCCAGCTGTAAACAGGGGTTCCCCAGAGCTGACCGGTCTCGGAGAAATAATCAGGCGGAACACCACTTTGTTCTCGCAGCCTTCCATCCGCAGCAATGGAAAACAACGAGCGATGACTCCAGACATCAGAGCTGTCGCGAGCCACATAAAAGGGAAGATCCCCGAGAATCTCCACATCAAGCTCACAGGCAAGCTCGCGCAGCCGCGTCCATTGCCGGCTCAGATGCCACTGAAGGAGCTCCTGCTCCAGAAGACGATCCCCATGGGCATCGCGCCACTCCCTTAGCGCGGTCTGATCGTGAACTGCCAACTGTTGAGGCCACTCCCACCAGGGACGACCCTCGTTTTGTTCACGCAGCACCATGAAGGCAGCGTGATCTTGAAGCCAGCGGGACTGATCCCTTCGCCAGCGGTCAAAGTCCGCGTGGTGCGAGTGCGGCAGCTGGTCCCAGCAATGGCGCAATTGCCTGGCCAAAGCTGCAGCCCGCCTGTCTGCGAGTGGGAAATCCAGTAGAGCTTCGGCTGCCTCAACACCCGGAAGAGCCTCTAAATCACCATGTTGAAGAAATCCCTGGTCACTGAGATCCTTGGCATCCAGGAGCCAGGGATTGATGGCAAAACTAGATGGAGAGCTGTAGGGAGACCCCGTTCCGTCTGGTGGTGACAATGGCAAGATCTGCCACACGCCGATTCCCTGCTGAGCAAGAGCCTTGATCCAATCGCGGGCAGGAGCTCCCAACCCTCCGCAAACAGGTGAGCCTGGCAGGGCAGTCGGATGCAACAGAACACCGACGCGACGACGCGGCAGAGAAACAGAGGTCACGCGCGACTCGCTTGGCAAGGCAACGACTGACAATCCAACGACAGGGCCTCAGAACAGAGCGGCATCACCAAGGTCTTGGCCGTCCATCCCGTCACGCACAACGCGTTCAAAAAACTGCTCCAACGTGTCCTTGCCATAGGAGGGCGTCGCTGAACTGTCGTATTGCTGACGCTGTTCGTCCCAGACAAGCATTGACTCCCCAGCGTAGTAGCGGCCGATCTTGCCGAATTCAGCGGCGTCCTCAAGCGAGGGGAACGTCCCGGATAAAAATTCAAGACAGCCAACAGGAAGATCCATCAATGCAATCGGCAGGGAAATCATCCAAGGTTTTTTGCCTAAAGCCTTGAAGAGCATCTCGCCCTGCTGTCGAGCACTTAATGCCTGTCCGGGTCCTCCAATCGGCAAAATTTGATTGATCTTGTCTTGATCAACAACACAATCACTGAGAAAAGACGCCAGATCAGACTCACTGATTGGCTTGCAACTTGCCAGCTCACCATCTCCGAACATCACGTACGGGGCTCCCTTGCGACAACTTTCAACCTGCGCTCCCAGGCTTTTGAAGAACGCCGTCGGGCGAACAATCGAATAGGTCACATCGCTGCCATCGCGAAGCTCAGCCTCCAGCGCAAGCTTCGCCTTCTGAAATTCCAACAGAGGCTTTTGTACACAGATCGCCGACAACAGAACGAAATGCGACAGTCCTGCTTTTTTCCCCTGCTGATACGTGTTGAGGGTGGCCTGGTAGTCAACGGCCCACGAATCCTTGCGTCCGCCAGTGCGCGATGCGAGGCAGCTGATCACCACATCCACTGGCTGATCAAAGGCATGACGCGACAGTGAATCAGCATTCGTGACGTCACCGAAACGAACCTCAGCGCCGGAGAAATCAGCCCTCACGTTGTCCTGATTTTGACGGCCACCCACACCACTGCGCTCACGCGCAAAAGCAACAACGTTGTAACCGCGCGTGATCAGCTCCTTCACCACGAAACGACCGATATATCCCGTCGCACCAAAGACCAAAACACGCACCTTGTCGGGCGAACGGTCTCGGAAGTCGTCGTTCAGAAGCATGGGCATGGGGTCGACACCATCCATTATTCGCTTAGAACCAGGCGAGACTGCGGCTCAGTTCTGGAGGATTCGGGGCAATGAAGGACGAGGGACCGACAGGTGATCCTTCACCAAGCCGATTGAAGCGATGGTTCGGGAGCCATCCCTTCAGAACCATTCTGAGAATCGCTGCTGCTGTGGCGGGAGCGAGCCTGATCGCTGGAGGGCTCGGGGTGATCTGGCCAAAACCTGACCCAATAGCGGCGGAACCGCCCTCCGCGGATGATCCGGCCAGCCTGGCACCACTTCCCAAACGTCCAGTCATGGTGCTGGTCGTGGGCATCGATGCAGATGGCATCCATGATCCAAGCAACAGAGCCGCTCCCCAAGGACCGGCCAATGCCGACAGTCTGATGCTCATCCAGATCAGCCCTGGCGACCCCGTGCAAGTGCTGCAGCTGCCGACAGAACTCGCGGTGAATCTGCCCGGGCGCACAACAATGCAATCGCTGGCTGATGCCTATCCTCTCGGCAGCGTTGCCCTGACTGCCGATGTCATTGCTGAAGTGGTGGGCTTGAAGGAGGGAGAACCAGAACGGTTCGTGGTCATCGCACGCCAAGCTCTTCGCAGTCTTGTGGACGGACTGGGTGAAGTGGAAGTCACGCTCAATCAGTCCTATAAGCACAAGGACTCAGCTCAGAACTACAGCGTGAACCTACAGGCAGGACGGCAAACACTGAACGGCCAGCAGGCCGAACAGTTGGCCCGCTACAGACCTGAGCCCAAAAATGATCAAGCACGGCGCAGCCGGCAACAAAGCCTTCTGAACGGGATTCACGAGCAGCTGAATCAACCCAATGCGATCGCCCTTCTGCCCTATGTGATTGGCGAAGTCAGCGCCCAGATGGAAACAGATCTCACGCCCATGGAGATGATGAGCCTGGCAGCAGCAGCGCTCAGCAGCAATCAGCCGCCGGTGATCACTCAGCTGGAACTGGCACCCCGAACAGGACAGCAAGTGATGCGAGAGCTCAAACCGAACCAGCAGCTTCCGCTCTGGCCAGCACCTCCTGGCGATGCTGCAGACAACTGATCAACCCTCTTGGGTCATCATCAGGACCATGTAGACATCCACACCATGGAAGACCATCGGTGCGTCTTGCAGGGACATCCCATTCGCCGCCAAGTTGCACGAGTCCCAGCAGGGAAAGGTTGAGCGCTCGGGCGAAGGCCACAGACGCTGGGACGATCCCAGCAAAGCGACCATCAGCTCGAGGCTGCGCCAACATCAGCACGGGGATTCGCCAGGCAGCGAGAGCTTCCAACCAGCTGCCCTCGCCGCTTTCGTCCACGCCGGCATCACCGCTCAACCTCAACAAGGTCAAGGCCTTAGAAGCACTGATCTCTGAAGTGAGTTCTCGGAGCAGTGGATGCGGCGCAAGGCCGCAACCCTCTTCCAGGAGAACAGCTCCGAACTCTTTAGCAAGAGAGCGACAGGCTGCGGACATCTGCAGTTCAGGCAGAGCACCGGTGCCGATAACAACCAGGAGGTTCTGGGACATTCCGGCACGTTAAGAGGAGTGATTCAGGAAACGGCCAGGAGGAACGGGACCGCGCACCCTTACGATCGGACAACCAGTTTCTCGTTCGCGGGCATCGTGACCGGATTCCTGACTGCAGCCCGCGCCGAACAGGAGAAGATCCACAACGACACGAGGCGTCTGCGGCTTTTCACTGGAACCTCCAATCCTGCCCTGTCACGTGAAATTGCCGCCTATCTGGGCGTACCGGATGGTCCAAGAGTTTGCAAACGCTTCGCCGACGGTGAGCTCTATGTGCAGATTCAGGAATCCATTCGGGGCTGCGACGTGTTCCTGATCCAGCCCACTTGCGCTCCTGTGAACGATCACCTGATGGAGCTGCTGATCATGGTGGATGCCTGCCGACGCGCCTCCGCCAGACAGGTCACCGCTGTTGTGCCTTATTACGGCTACGCCAGGGCTGATCGCAAAACAGCAGGCCGTGAGTCGATCACCGCGAAGCTGACCGCCAACCTGCTGGCGACCTCCGGTGTTGACCGAGTGCTGGCGATGGATCTCCATTCCGCTCAGATCCAGGGTTACTTCGACATTCCCTGCGATCACATCTACGGCTCTCCAGTTCTTGTCGACTATTTATCCGATCAGGACCTGGGCGAGGTGGTGGTGGTGTCTCCGGACGTGGGTGGTGTCGCACGCGCCAGAGCCTTTGCCAAACAGATGAATGATGCGCCTCTGGCCATCATCGACAAACGGCGCACAGGTCACAACATGGCCGAAAGCCTCACCGTGATTGGTGATGTGCAGGACAAGACCGCCATTTTGATCGACGACATGATCGACACCGGCGGCACAATCTGCGCCGGCGCACGCCTGCTGCGAGAGAAAGGGGCGCGGCGGGTGATCGCCTGCGCCACTCATGCCGTGTTCTCCCCACCTGCGGCGGAGCGTCTCTCAGTAGACGGTCTGTTTGAGCAGGTGGTGGTGACGAACTCGATTCCAATCCCTTCAGACCGTGTGTTCTCACAGCTGAAGGTGCTCTCGGTCGCCAACATGCTTGGCGAAGCGATCTGGCGGATTCATGAGGAGAGCTCCGTTAGCTCGATGTTCCGCTAAATCCGTGTCCAGAGCTCAGCAGCAGCTCCGTCGGACGACCGCAAGCGTGATGGCTGGAATGTTGAGCCTTTGCGCTGCAGCTCCGGCATCAGCACAGCTTCCTTCCGTTCAGCCCAAACGCACCCTGGGAGTCTGGCTGACCAACAGCCCAAGCCGTCTTTACTACGACCGTCAATCTCTCATCCGGGCCATGGATGAGCTGAAAGCAGCAGGCTTCAATGCCATCTATCCCAATGTGTGGAGTCGAGGCACAACCTTTCATCGCAGTCGTTTCGTACCGGTTGAACCAGCATTGAAGAAAGCTGGTCTTCAGCTCGATCCCATCTGCACCCTGACTCAACAGGCTCGTCAACGCGGGATGAAAGTCATCCCATGGTTCGAATATGGACTGATGGAGCCCGCCGATTCGGCGATCGTGCGTCAGCAACCTGAGTGGGTCTTAGCTCGAGCTGACGGCAACACCGTCATGACCATGCATGGCAAAAACATGGTCTGGCTCAACCCCGCCCATCCCGAGGTACGCGAACGTTTTATCGGCCTGGTGGTAGAGGTAATGAAACGCTGCCGAATGGATGGCCTACAGCTGGATGACCATTTCGCATGGCCAGTGAAACTGGGATATGACCCTTACACCTCTGCGTTGTACGAAACGCAGACCGGCGCACCACCGCCGAAGGATCACACCAATCGCTATTGGATGACCTGGAGACGCCGTCAGCTGACAGGCCTGTTGAGGGCACTGAGAGAACGCTTGGAGAAAGAATCTCTGCCTGAACGCATCAGTCTTTCGCCAGGACCTTTTCGATTTGCCTACAACCACTGGCTGCAGGACTGGGAACTCTGGGCAGTTGGAGAACTAATTGATGATCTTGTCGTACAGAACTACGCCTATTCACTCAAAGGGTTTGCCAAAGATCTCAATCAACCTGCTTTGCGTAAAGCGCGTCAGTGGGGATTGCCGGTTCAGATCGGCGTTCTTGCTGGTTTCGGGAAAAGGACAACACCAATCCCTGTCCTTGCCGAAAAAAAACGACTCAGCAATGAACAGGGTTACGGAGTGATTTACTTCTATTGGGAAGGATTGTGGGGAGTTCATAGCGGCAAAGAAGGATCGATCTATCGACGCAAAGCTCTGCAGCAAATGGGTTCTCAGAACCAGTAGCGCGAATCAGCTCTCAAGAGCTGTGCCACCGCCACGAATAACTCAAAGAGGGTCGATGTCATGCCTTACTTGATGACTGGGCTACAAGAGTGGGATGAGTTGAAGACACGCCCCAACTGTCTTCTGGCCCGTACAAGCTTTAAATTCAAATAATGAAGGATCCGACCCTCATTGTTCGAAAGCTGATCAGCGAGCTTCGCGACGAGATGTCAGATGCTGCGAGGGAACTGCGTAATCGAGCCAGCTGGGATCTGCAATGCCCTGTGATTGTGATTGATGCCAGAGAGCATCCCAAACGAGTTCTGAAAACGTCGGTGCGAGGTCTCACTGGAACCATCACAACAAGCAATGTGATCGACAATCCACTGCTGCGATCATTTCTGGCTCGTTCCAAGGAGGTGGGCGCCGACGAAGCCCTTGATGAATTCATGCATGGTCCGGAAGCAGAACACTTCTCCATGCTCTGGGATCGCTATGCCGATGAACGCCAACGTCATGGACTCGCTGTTTGGTCGTATTCCGAAGCAGCCAAATTCGCCCTCAAATCCAAGCAGTGTTTCGAACAAGGGGACATTGCCTGTGTCGCCATCACGGAGGGGAACGATACAGATGATCACGGCATTCTCACGTTTTCAGTGGATTCCAGCTGGCTCTCTTGAAACCAGCGGATACACAACGCTGAATGATCTTTCGCGAGACTTGTCAGCCTTGTTCGAATGGGGGCAAACCAAGAGCGCACATGTCATCAAATCGATCCCGTCTGGACGTCTTGGTGTCTGAGTGCCGGCAGACGTTCGTGGAAGCAGCCATCAAAGTCAGCACTGTGAAGGCGTGGGATTTCTCCTGTCCTTGCGTCGTTCTCGATGGTCGTACGGATGAGATCAAAGCGGTGGTGATCGGCGTAGGAAGCATTGGCAATCTGGTGCCAACATCAGCCGCTATCGATCATCCAGAGGTCAAAGAATGGCTTCGGATCGCCACGGAGAAGAGTCCCGAAGTGGCCTTCGCCGAGATGCTCGATGGCGATGAGGAACACGCCAAACGATTTAATGAGGCTTACGAACGACTGATTGAAGAACGTCGATCCGGAATTAAAGGCCTTTGGTCCGCCGATGATCTCTCATCATTTGTCGCCAGAAGTCAAGCGGCGTTCCCCAAGGCCATCAGCGCGATTGCACTTCTACCTGGGCCAGAAGGTGAAAGTCACAGCATCCTCACGTTTGAGAGTGATATCAAGTCTCTACTGAATTAAAGATCATCAACCAACAAGATTGTTCACCAACAAACACTCTGATTTAAACTACGTATCAAGCCCGCAAGACCTACTTCTATACATACTGAACTCTTTAAAGACGGCTTCAGCCTCGTGAAAGTCTTTGTCTTCCCTTAAAAAATAGAGTTGAGCTTTCCACCATTCCCAGGTGTCTTCATAGATATCTTTTTTCAGGAGATTCTCCAGAACTTCGCTGCTCATTCCTCCTTCCCAGGTCTCTGCAAACTAGAGAGCATCATTCCCGAGTCAATTCAGTTTCACAGGGCGTAACGCAGTGGTGATGAGCGGCACAAAACACCACCCAAACGTTCAAACCTGCTGAACGTTGCACAGCCCAGCACCCTCTGCCGAATCAAAGGAGAATGCGTCAGGCTTCCATCAACGTCACCACTTCACGGGTGTTTGTGGAGAGATCCGCCGAAGCAAGTGTTGACAAGGCCCGCTTCACAGCAGCCTGACGTTCGCTGCCGTAAGTGCGCCAGCGGCTAAACACCTTGGCGAGCCGCGATGCTGTGATGGCATTGCGCTGATCTACGGCGATGATCTGTTCGGCCATGAACTGATATCCACTGCCATCAAGTGCATGGAAGACACGTGGATTACCCACAAGCCCACCCAGCACAGCACGTACTGAATTCGGGGCCATCGGGTCATAACGGGGGTGGTCCAACAAAGCCGCAACCCTCTCAAGAGCATCCGCGCGCGGTGTTGAAGCTTCCAGCGAAAACCAGGTGTCGAAAATCACCGGACGCTCCTGCCAGCGATCGTGGAACGATCGCAGAGCCTGATCGCGTTCATCACAGTCAATCGGCTGCAAGGCCCGCAGGCCTGCACGCGCCAACGTCATCGAGGGGCCTTCCACCGCCTGAGCAGCATCGGAGCGAGCCCCTGAATCACCGGCAGCAGCCAACCAACTCCAGATCAGACCCGTGAGCTGTCGCTCGCCCTGACCCGCAGGCCAGGCTTGATCCAGGCTTGACGCAACGTCATTGAGCCTGGACCTCAGCAACGGTGCCAGCTGGGATCCGAGCAGCTCTCTCAGTTCACAAGTGGCTCTCTCTAGAGCGGGAGGGTCGGCTTCCTTTTGGAGTGACTCAAGTTCGGCAGGACCAGGAAAAGCCAAGAGAGTTGCCAACACGGCAGGGTCTTGTTCGCCGTCAACAGCGAGAAGCTGGCCAAGAGCATCCAGCATCCATGACTCCAGTTCTGACTCAGGAGTTCCTGCTGCACGGGGAAGAATCAGCCGCTTCCACAATTGCTGGCCAGCATCCCAGCGGGCAAAGGCGTCGTTATCCCCGGCAAACAGCGCAAACAGATCGTCGAGGGACTGGCCAGATGCCCAGGTCACCGGAGCCGAAAAACGTCGGAATAACGAGACAACCGGAGGCTGTGCAGCAGGAGACAACCCCTCCAGGACAACGGTCTGTGTCTCCTGATCAAGCACAAACAGCCGTTCTTCTCCAGCACCTTCATTGGCCTGCAGGACAGACCAAAGGACAGGAATCACCAGTGGTTGCTTCCGTTCCTGACCTGGCGTTGGAGCCGTGGACTGCTGCAGCGTCAGGCTCAGACGTCCGGCTTCGCCATCCCAGTGAGATTTCACCGTGACATGAGGCGTTCCCGCCTGGTGGTACCAGAGCCGAAATTGCTCGACATCAAATCCGAGAGGCTGACCATCTGCTCCCGCGCCATCCACAATCGCGTTGACAAAATCCTCTGTTGTGGCGGCTTCTCCGTCGTGCCGCTTGAAATACAAGCTCATACCTCGCATGAAACGTTCAGGCCCAAGCAAGGTCCGCAACATGCGAATCAGCTCCGCCCCTTTTTCATAAATCGTGGTTGTGTAGAAATTATCAATAGCCTGATAAGAGTCCGGCTTCACCGGATGGGCTGTTGGGCCTGCATCCTCACGAAACTGCGTATTGCGAAGCATCGCTGCATCTTCAATCCTCTTCAAAGGTTCGGAATGAAGGTCGGCGGTGAAGCACTGATCTCGAAACACCGTGAGACCTTCTTTCAGCGACAACTGAAACCAATCACGACAGGTAATTCGATTACCAGACCAGTTGTGAAAATACTCATGCCCAACAACACTTTCAATCCGCTCTAGCTCCCCATCTGTTGCGGATTCTGCATCAGCAAGAACCAGCTTGGAATTGAAAATATTCAGACTTTTGTTCTCCATTGCGCCCATGTTGAAGTGGCGCACCGCGACGGTGTTGAACTCATCGAGGTCGTACTCGAGTCCATAAACGGACTCATCCCATGCCATGGAACGCTTCAACGACGCCATGGCATGGGCGGTGAAGGGCTCATCACCTGCTTCCACATGCAGACGCAGCGTGACGTCCCGCCCGGAAGCCGTGGCGTAATGATCCCTGATTTCGCGCAGGTCACCAGCAACGAGAGCAAACAGGTAAGAGGGCTTGGGAAAGGGATCTTCCCAGACCACCTCGTGCCGGGAGGCATCGTTTGCGAGAGCCGAAGCACTGATTTCGTTTCCGTTGGAGAGCAGCACGGGAAACCGTGCGCGATCCGCCTCGATCCGAACCCGGTAGCGGCTCAAAACGTCAGGACGATCTGGATGGAAGGTGATGCGTCGGAACCCTTCTGCCTCACATTGCGTTGTGAGCATTCCGCCACTTTCATACAAGCCTTCCAGTGAGGTGTTGGCCTGAGGATCAAGACGACTGACAGTCGTCAACGTGAAGGGCTGATTTGGCGGTGAAGGGATTTCCAGCTGCTCATCATTCAAGCGATAGCTGCTCGACTCCAGGGGATGCCCATCGAGCGAGATTGACATCAGCTCTAAATCAACTCCACGCAAGATCAGCGGAGTGGCTGCCTTTGAATCAGAGGGCTCAAGGTGCAGATCAGCCGTGACCAAAACCGAATGAGGCTGATGCACCACCACATTCAGCTCAATCCTGGGGATGGCAAATGGGAAAGGCCGATAGTCAGACAAACGCTTGGGCGGGGCAACTCCCGCCCAGCTGATGGCCGACTCAGAGGATGCGGTGGGAACCATGAACAGCTCACTCTGCTTTGATCCTGGCTCCCTGGATCAAGAGGTGGCGGGAGGGAAAACCTCACCAGTCAACAAAAAAGCGCGGGTTTCAGCCCCAGCTTTGCGAAAAATGGTCCTTCAGGGTGGAAAATACGCCGACCGTTCTAATGATTGGAACGTCGATGTCTTGGGAATCACAAAAGAAAAGCTTCAAACAGGCCAAAAAAGTTAATCAATATTTCTCAATTGATTTGAATATCAGCCGCAGCAAAGAGCATAAATGAAACTAACGTTAGAGACCAAATTAACTTAATCAAGAGGCCAGACCTACACCAACAATTACTGGAACAGGCCTGGGCAATCAAATGTCAGCTTCCTGACTGTGACTTCAATAGATTCTCGGCCTTTGTCACCTCTTTCTTGTAATCCTGTGGCAAGTCCTTGCCGCAACGGATGCCAACGACTGGCAACAATTGCATCGCCAGACCATTGGCGACTTCCTCAGCAGTCAACGCCTGCCCTTTCTTAACACCCTTAATCTTGGAACCGTTGACTTCCTTGATGTAACTGACCATTGGAACCATGTTGGCCTGCATTGCAGTCACGAATGGAACCTTGCTTTTCGACAAAATGCACATATTGATTGAAGCGATTGAAACCATCCGCTCGATTTCAATCCCCGTGGCCGGGGTTGTCGATCCAGCTGCCCCTTGAGCGAATGCAATGGAAGTATTGAGAGGAAGCGCTGCGAGAAGCAGAACAGTTCGGAACGCCTTCGGAAGACTGGGACGGGGGATACGCACTGACAGACTTAAGGGAGCGGACCCATGCTGCCTCATATCAGCGAAAAATGGCTAGGAAGTGGTTGCGACAAGATCCATCCCTGACCAACAGCGGAACTGCTCAATATCCGAACAAAGAGGTGCTTCCAGGTTGAGAACAGAACCGGCATTCGTGTCATGACGTTGGTCGGCACTCAGCTCGAACCACTGCCAGACCATAAAGCCAGTCAGGGCTAACGAGGACTTTGAGAACGAGACACCAGTACTGATCCTGACAAACGCTCTGCTTGGGACCGACGTAGATAGCGAAAAAACTCAACTCACTCAGTGTCAATTGGAGCGGAAGCATCTTCAAGACGGGTTTCGTGGTGATGTTCCACGATTTCCAGATCACCTTTCTGCCAGCTGTAGATCGCGCGTGATCGGAAACGATCCTGATCGATCAATCGTGTGTATTCCTGCACATCCCAGTCCAGGTAATGCGATTCGAACACCACTTCATGTTCATCCACCTGGCGAATCCGCGTTCGCGACTCGACTTCTTCGAGATAGGCACGACTGCGTAGCAACTGATGGCCCATCAGCGTTGCTTCCATGACACCTTCACGCTGGTAACGGGGTTTGCGATCGAAGAAATCTGTTTCGTGTTCAGGCCACCAGCTCATGCGGTAGTGGGGCTTGCCAACACGTGATTCCGCAAAAATCTCAACCCGGATCATCATGTCCAGGAAAAGAACTTCCTCATTCTTAAAAACGTATTGACGTCGTGAACGCCAAAGGCCGAGATTTCGCGCAAACCAACGCCTGAGATTGCTGTCGAGGTAAACCCGCTGCGAAGCCTGGGACTCACCATCCGGGGGTGGAGCACCACGGCGTTCAACAGGGAGAAGGGCCATGAAAAGTCCTGACTGACAACAGTCTGTTCAAAATCGTCTTAGCGGTTCTGCTGACCTTTGCAAAAACCCATAAGGTAAGGCTCATCTTTTGGAGCAACACTTGGTGGGCGGGATCGATCCCACACCACGTCAGCAGCTGACTCTGCTCCTGGTCGCAGGTCGTCATCATCTCTCCAGCGGTGATCTGCGTTCGCTGATCCAGTTCCTGGAACAGGAGGACTGCGGTTTTGACGTGACACTCCAGGTGGCTGATCCTGTGGAGCACCCAGAGTTGCTGGAACTCCACCGCTTGGTGGTGACGCCTGCATTGGTGAAGCTTCAGCCAATGCCAAAGCAGGTTTTTGCAGGTAGCAGCATTTTTCAGCAGCTTCGAGGCTGGGTACCTCGCTGGCAACAGGATGAAGTGGTGAGCGGACTTGGTCTGAGCTTGAAGCCCACGGAACTCGACGGAAGTCGCACCCAGCGCGAGCTTCAACTCGAGGATCAGCTGCTGGTGCTGCGGCAGGAAAATGAAACCCTGATTGACCGCCTGCAATCTCAGGAGCGTCTTCTGAGGATGGTGGCCCACGAACTTCGCACGCCCCTAACAGCCGCAACACTGGCACTTCAGAGCCAGCAGCTTGGTCAGATTGATCTCAACCGATTCCGCGACGTCTTGAAACGACGCCTCGATGAAATCGCTTTGCTGTCCAAGGATTTGCTGGAGGTGGGGAGCACACGCTGGGAAGCTCTCTTCAACCCCCAAAGACTTGACCTGGCCAGCATCGCCGCAGAAGCCATCCTTGAACTGGAAAAGCTTTGGCTCGGCAGGGACGTGACCATCAACACCGACATTCCGGCCGATCTGCCGCTCGTCTTCGCTGATCAGCGGCGCATGCGTCAGGTGCTGCTCAATCTTCTGGAGAACGCACTCAAATACACCCAGGACGGCGGCACTATTGCACTAGCCATGGTGCATCGCACCAGTCAGTGGGTGCAGGTGAGTATCAGCGACAGCGGGCCTGGCATCCCCGAAGCAGAACAGCAACGCATTTTTTTGGACCGTGTGCGGCTGCCTCAAACCTCTGGAGGAGCATCGGGATTCGGAGTTGGACTGTCCGTCTGCCGACGAATCGTTGAGGTGCATGGCGGACGCATTGGAGTTGTCTCAGAACCAGGAAAAGGAGCCTGCTTCACCTTCAATGTTCCTGTCTGGCAAGGACAAGGACAAGAGAAGTTGACCGCTGCCTTGACGGAGGGTCAGTCGGAACCGTAATTTCATTTGGTGCTCGGGAGAACACCTGAGAGCACGGCCTCGCCCCCATCGTCTAGAGGCCTAGGACACCTCCCTTTCACGGAGGCGACAGGGGTTCGAATCCCCTTGGGGGTATTGATTGATTTGCTTCATGCAGCATCACATCCAGTCCATGGATGTTTTTTTATGACAATTGATCATTGATTGAGGAGCTCATTTAAGAACCCCAAAAGCTCTACTCAAGAGACTCGCTCAGGCCTCAGTGAATCTGCGAATTGTTTCTTGCTCAACCGCGAGGAGATTGTCATTGAGGTCTTGTCGGAGACGCTGTTCGATCAGTGCAACGGGCATGCCCAGGCATCCCTGAACGGTCAGTTCGTAAAGAACCAGTGTTTGATCAGGAACAGCCTGCAAACGCCAGGCACCCTCGAAACGCCGAAAATCACCTTTCAGCATTTTGAATTGAAGCAATCCTTCGGGACGATGCTCCGTAAGTTCCAGCTGGACTTCAGCCGAGAATTTCAGGCCTAAAACCAGTTGCTGACTGCCAACCTGGGCAAGAGTGACTCGGCTCCCGGAACGCTCAATCAGCTTGCTGCTGCTGAGATTGGGGATGAAATTACTGAGACCTTCATAGTCAGTGAGCACCTGCCAAAGGTGATCGACTGTTTGGTCCGTTCGCAGCTGAACAGCCAGCCGACGAACCCCTTGCGGCAGACGCTCAATGGTCTGCTCAATCGTCTGTTGACGGCCTCTAGTTGCTCGCTGAAGAGTCGTCAATGAGTCGGCGAAGTTCAACCTGAAGAAAGTAACAAAGGAATCCTAAGGAAAGTCAGGCTGAAGACCAGACCGCAATCTGCTGTGAAGGTTGAGTCGACTTAAGGCCGACGTTGATGACACGACTATGATCGCGCGATCTTTCAAGGGAACCGAGATTCCATGCGTGTCAGCTCGGCGGGTACCAGCAGCTACAACGAACGGATGTTCACGCTGGTCGTTGTCTGGCTGCAGGCCGGCAAACACACTCGATCGGAAGAACGCATCACCGTTTCCTACGACCGCCTGCAAACCACTGTTCAGACCATCAATGCCAGAGGTGGCCGGATTCAGTCTGTGATTCCAAACAATGAGCCAATCCAGGCTGGTGAGCAGGCTACAAAAGCTACAACCGCTAAGGCTGTTGCTGCCAAGGCTTCTTCCTCGAAGGCTTCCGCCTCAAAGGGTTCTGCCAAACAGGCTTCAGCAAAGCCTGCATCCAAAGCAGTTTCAGCTAAAGCTTCTACCAAGCCAGTAACCAAAGTGGACGCTTCCAAGGCTCCTGCAAAGCCTGCTCACCAGTCGGTTCCCGTCAATCTTTACAAGCCCAAAACCCCATTCGTGGGAACCGTTCTGGACAACTACAGCCTTCTGCAAGATGGGGCTATCGGACGGGTCCAGCACATCACCTTCGACCTCAGTGGTGGTGATCCACTTCTCGAATATGTCGAAGGTCAATCGATCGGCATCATTCCTGAAGGGACCGACGCCAAAGGAAAGCCACACAAGCTGCGTCTTTACTCGATTGCCAGCACGCGCCATGGAGACGACATGGCGGGCAAGACCGTCTCACTCTGCGTACGCCAGCTCGAATATCAGAACGAGGCAGGAGAAGAGATCAAAGGTGTCTGCTCCACTTATCTCTGCGACATCAACCCTGGAGACAAAGTCAAGATCACAGGCCCAGTCGGCAAAGAGATGCTGCTTCCTGAGGATGAAGAAGCCAATGTGATCATGTTTGCCACCGGCACAGGCATCGCCCCAATGCGCACCTATCTGCGCCGCATGTTTGAAGCCAGCGAACGCGACAAAAACGGTTGGAAGTTCCGTGGTAAGGCATGGCTGTTCATGGGTGCTCCCAAAACTCCAAACCTCCTTTACGACGACGATTTCGAGAAGTATCAGGCTGAATATCCTGACAACTTCCGCTACACGAAAGCGATTAGTCGTGAGCAGAAAAACACCAAAGGCGGTCGCATGTACATCCAGGACCGCGTCCTTGAGCATGCCGATGAAATCTTCTCAATGATCGAAGATTCCAAAACTCACGTCTATATGTGCGGACTGCGTGGAATGGAACCCGGCATCGATGAAGCCATGACAGCGGCTGCATCGTCCAAGGGACTGGACTGGTCAGAGTTACGTCCTCAGCTGAAGAAGGCAGACCGCTGGCACGTTGAGACGTACTGAGTTTTCTCAGTCAAATTCAAGACAAAAGCCCGCCGCATGGTGGGCTTTTTTTTGTTTGGGTTGTCCCGAGACGACGACAAACCGTCGCGGGATGTTCCGGAGCACTGTCAGCGCGGGGATTCCTGGTTAAACCTGCGTCAGAGCTTCCTGTGTCATGAGCGCAACGATGACAAACCCTCTGAGGGTCGGCCTGCGTCAGGAGCGCGTTATCGCTCCCCAATGCCTGGTGATCTTCGGCGCAAGTGGTGACCTCACGCATCGCAAATTGGTGCCGGCCCTGTTCGAGTTGTTTCGACAACGACGCCTGCCCAGTGAATTTGCATTGCTGGGGTGTGCTCGGCGCCCATGGAGTGATGAGGAATTCCGCCAAAAAATGGCGGAAGCCATGGAGACCTCGGTGAATGAGAACCGTGCTGCCTGGGAGCAGTTTTCGGCAGGAATGTTTTACGAACCGGTGGATCTTCAGCATCCCGAGGATCTGGTCAAGCTCGGGCACCGACTGGACGAGATCGACAGGACGCGAGCAACACGCAGCAACCGTACGTTTTATCTATCGGTTTCACCCAAGTTTTATGGCAGTGGCTGCCGCTCTCTCGCCGACGCCGGCCTGCTGAAGGATCCGCAACGTAGTCGTGTGGTGATCGAAAAGCCCTTTGGCAGGGATTACGGAAGCGCCCAGAACCTCAATCGGGTGGTTCAGAGCTGTGGTCAGGAAAATCAGATCTTCCGCATTGACCACTATCTGGGCAAAGAGACCGTTCAGAACATCATGGTTCTGAGGTTTGCCAACACAATTTTCGAGCCGATCTGGAACAGGAACTACATCTCAAGTGTTCAGATCACAGCCGCGGAAACGGTCGGTGTAGAGGAGCGAGCCGGCTATTACGAAACATCAGGTGCACTTAGGGACATGGTGCAGAACCACCTGACCCAGATGCTGGCGATCACTGCCATGGAAACGCCTGGACGCTTTGACCCAGAAGCGATCCGCAGCGAAAAAGCGAAAGTTTTACAGGCGGCACGGCTGGCGGACGAAAACGAACCCTGGAACTGCTGCATCCGCGGTCAGTACGGCCCCGGTGGAACCCAGGACTCACCTCTGCCCGGCTATCGCCAGGAGCATGGCGTCGATGCCAATAGCACCACAGAAACCTATGTGGCGATGAAACTGTTCATCGACAACTGGCGTTGGCAGGGCGTGCCCTTCTATGTGCGCACAGGTAAACGACTGCCGAAGCGCCTCAGCGAGGTGGTGCTCACCTTCAGGGAGGCACCGGTCCATCTCTTTGATGCCGCCGGAGGAGGGCCAACCGCCAATCAATTGGTGTTGAGAATTCAGCCGGATGAAGGTGCTGAATTCCGTTTTGAAGTGAAGTCTCCAGGTTCCGGCATGCGCAGCCGACCTGTGGAGATGGAATTCTCCTACGACGAATCATTCGGAGAGCCATCCGATGAAGGCTATGTGCGCCTGCTAGCCGACGCCATGCTCGGCGATCCCACGCTGTTCACCCGCAGTGATGAAGTGGAAGCAGCCTGGCGTCTCTACACCCCTCTTTTGGAGCTGATTGAAGACAGCCCCTGGCAGCTGCCGATTCACCCCTATGAATCAAGAACCTGGGGACCTGCTGCATCCGATGCCCTCCTTGCCCGTGATGGCTTGCTCTGGCGACGTCCATGACCAGATCCGACTGACCACACCTGTCCCAATCAACCGGCTGCACCATGTCCCCCCAGCTCACACTTCAAACCCCTCTCGAACTGCCGCCCTCTGAGGTCCCCGGCTATCTCGAACAGCTCTGGTCACGGGATCAGCCCAACAACGTCGGTGCCCACACGTTCTGCCTGCTCATCTGGCAACCAGCCTGGGTTGAGCAACAGCTGGTGCGCACCGGCCGCCTGGATGGCCCGATCACTGGCGTGCAGAGGTCGCAGCTGATTGCAGCAGGACGTCAGTCTGTCGTTGATGGCGATCTGCCCATCAGCACACCACCGCTCACCGAAGCAGTGGCGACGTGTCTCGGCCAGATGGACGGGGGGCATACCAGTGAGGATCTGAGAGGCCAGCATGTGGATGCCGCTCTCAGCAATCTGCGCCCGCGGCGCCTGATCACCCTGGCACCCAGCCTTGATTCCGAACAGCCGCTTGAAACACTTGTGGCTGCCTACTGTCCGCTTCCGGAAGAAGGCGGTGGAACTGTTGCCTGCGGGGATGTGGTGGTGTTGCGTGGAGGCAAGCCTGCCCTTCAGGAGGGTCTGGCGATCCTCGATCCTCTGTTGCCAGAGGAGCTGCCCGCCTGGGTGTGGTGGAACGGAGCCCTTGATGAAGCCCCTGAGCTCCTGCAACAACTTGCTAGCTCACCGCGCCGTCTGATTCTCGATTCCGCCCTGGGAGAGCCTGGCTTTTGCCTCAACCTGTTGGCCTCCAGAATCGAAGCGGGGCAGGCAGTCAACGATCTGAATTGGCTGCGCCTTGGCAGCTGGCATCAGACCCTCGCCATGGTCTTCGATCCACCGCATCGCCGCGATGCCCTTGGCCATGTGGTTCAGCTCGACATCGATGTCGAGGGCGACCATCCAGTTCAGGGGCTGTTGCTCGGATCCTGGATCGCCGACCGCCTTGGCTGGGAGCTGCAGCACACCCAGCGCAACCCTGACCAGAGCATCAGCGCCAACTTCAAGCGGACTGATGGAGCTGATGTTCAGATGCGCGTGTCGCCAGTGCCGATGGGGCAACCCAGCATTCATCCTGGTCAGATTGTGGGCCTGCGCCTGATCTGCAAACCAGACAATCAGCCTCCGATCTGCGTGATTCTCTGCGCTGAGTCCGGGGGCTGCATGCGACTCGAAGCTGGTGGAATGGCCAGCATGGAGTTGATTGAAGAGGTCGTTCCAGTGCAGCATTCCCCAGTCGAGGCGGATGTGTCTCGCCAACTGGAAGGCGGTCATGACTCCACCAACCCTCTGCTGGCTGCAGCGGCCCCGCTGGCTGCCAAGCTAATCAGCTAATCCCCCGCTGAGCGGGAGCTCTCCTGATCGCTCCGCTCTAACCATCTCCGCTCACACCATGGCCTGCGTGATCGCTGCTCCGGCCAGCGGCAGCGGAAAAACCCTGCTCAGCCTCTGCCTGATTGCCTGGGCCCGCCAACTTGGGCACAGCATGCAGCCCTTCAAGGTCGGCCCCGACTATCTCGATCCGCAGCTGCTCTCATTAGCGGCGAACCAGCCCTGCCGAAACCTTGACCTGCCTTTATGCGGCGAGGAGTGGGTTCAGCTCAGCTTCAACGGTTATGGCGGGCGTTGTGACATGGCCCTGGTTGAAGGCGTGATGGGCCTGTTCGATGGCATTGGATCCAGCTCGGAGGGGAGTACTGCCGATGTGGCTGTGAGCCTGGGCCTTCCGGTGGTGCTGGTGGTGGATGCTGGAGGTCAGGCCCGATCTCTCGGCGCACTGGTTCGAGGTTTTAAAAATCTTGATCCACGCCTCAATTTTGCTGGCGTCGTGCTGAATCGAGTGAGCAGTCCCAGGCATCGGGAGCTACTTGAGGAGGTGCTCACGGACATCGGTGTGCACTGCCTGGGCTGCCTGCCCGGGGATCCCAACCTGGAGCTACCAAACCGACATCTCGGTCTTGCTCCCGCCCATGAGCTGAGCTCTCTTCAACAGCGACTGGGGCGCTGGTCAGCTCTGGCGGAGCAGCACCTCAACATGGGAGTGTTCGGTCCTCTCCTGAAAGCACCAAGGCCTGGCCCGGACCCGATTCGGCATGTCCTGTCTCCAGAACTGGAGACATCACAGCAACAATCATTGCCCGTGGCCGTCGCACAGGATGAGGCTTTCCATTTCCGCTACCCCGAAATGCAGGAGTGCCTGGAGCTTCTGGGGATGCCAGTGCTGCCCTGGAGTCCCTTAAGCGATACGGCTCCACCAGCAGAAGCGACCGGCCTCATCCTGCCCGGGGGATTTCCAGAGCTGCATGCAGACCAGCTGAGTGGATGCAAAACAACCTTCTCAGCTCTGCACGCATGGATTCGCGACAAGCCGATCTACGCCGAATGCGGAGGGATGCTGCTGCTAGGTCGAGGCCTGGCCGATCCGGACGGAACACTGCATGCGATGGCTGGTCTCCTGCCGTTTGAAGCCAAACGAGGACGGCTGCAGGTGGGCTACCGACAGCTGGAGGCTCGAACCGACAGCCTGCTGATGCGTAAGGGTGAAAGGCTTAGAGGCCATGAATTCCATCGCTGGCAACTGTGCCGTGAATCGGATGAAAGCATTGGCAGCTTTGGGCCGCTGTGGCAGGTTGAAGGTTGGAAAGTTGAGCGAAGAGCTGAGGGATGGAACCTGCCCAATCTCCACGCAAGCTGGGTCCACCTCCACTGGGGCGGATCCTCGACGATCCCCTGCAGATGGCGCGCCGCGCTCGGCTTCGCAGCGAAGCGGAACGTCGCCGCTTTGTGACCCGCCACACCCGGCAGAGATCGGCCACTCTTCAGGAACGTTGGCGTTTTCTGGTGGAAGGAACCGTTCAAGGTGTTGGTTTTCGGCAGGCCTGTCGTCGACGGGCTCTTGAACTGGGCCTCAGCGGCTGGGTCCGCAACCTGGATGACGGCAGAGTGGAAGTGCAAGCCGAAGGTGATCAGCTCCCCCTCAACGAGCTAAGGCTTTGGTGTGAACAGGGTCCCAGCGAAGCGAGGGTTCGTCTTGTTCGGCCCTGCCAGATGCCGATCACCGGTGCCGACTGGTTCGAAATCCGTCACTGAGAACGTGTTGGCCAGAGGTTGTTTGCGAAGCCAAATCAACTCCTGATGGTCACAATCTCAGCAGAGACGGCTGTTTCGGGCCATGACCAATCAACGCCAGCTGTGGCTGCTTCGCCATGGAGCAACCGAGTGGGCTCGCACCGGACGTCACACAGGCAACACCGACATCCCTCTACTGCCAGAGGGAGAAGAGGAAGCCCGGCAACTGGCTCCTGTCTTAAGTCAACAGCATTTCGCGGCTGTCTTTAGCTCACCTCTTCAACGTGCTCGGCGCACCTGCCAACTGGCAGGGCTGGGAGCAAGCATGACCGTAATGAAGGAGTTGCTGGAGTGGAATTACGGAGATTACGAAGGAATCACCACCTCTGACATTCAGCGCAAGGTGCCGGCGTGGAATGTGTTCACCCATGGCTGTCCGAATGGCGAAGACGCTGAAGCCGTGCAAAAACGCTGTGAAACCTCGATACGGCTGGCCATGGAATCGCCCGGAGATGGAGACGTTGCACTATTTGCCCATGGACATCTTCTGCGGGCCTTGGCCGGGACCTGGCTTGGCCTGGGAGCCGTGGGCGGCAAGCTGCTGATGTTGAGCACCGGAAGTCTCTGTCTGCTCGGTTTCGAGCATGGAAATCATGCGATCGTGCGCTGGAATGCGCCCGCTGACGGCCGGTTCTGATGAGCGACACAACCCTCTGGGCGGAACTGCTGGCCTATGGCACCGGCATTGGGCTCTCGCCGATTCATATCGCCGTTCTCTTGCTGCTGCTGCTGGGCCCGAATCCCATCAAACGTGGCGGATGGTTCGTCGCAAGCTGGGTAATCACCACACTTCTTGCCGCCACGCTTCTGGTCACTGTCGGCCATTCCCTTGTGTTGGATATGAGTCATGGCTCCCATCACCGCACGGGCCTGGATCTGCTGGCAGGCGGAGCGCTGGTCGCCATCGGCGGACGGGAACTGATCAAATCCTTCACCGAAGGTTCGGAGCCACCGGTCTGGGCCAAAGGCATCGACCGTTTCCTGGCCATGCCGCTGCCGCTCCTGTTGTTGCTGGGTTCCGTCGGCGAAATCATTAGCCCCGACGACATCGTGCTGTTCGCCAAGTCAGCTGGAGTGGTTCTGTCCGCGCAGTTGCCCACCTGGCAGGAAGCAGTCGGTCTGATTGCTTTCACAATCGGAGCCAGCCTGTTTCTGCTCACTCCTTTGGTTGCCGTTGTGATCGGCCGCGACAAGGTCGTTCCACTTCTCGAGGAAGGGAAAGAACTGCTGTTTGCCCGGGGAAGTCTTGTGGTTGGTGGGGTCAGCCTGGGGCTGGGGATCTACCTGGGATGGCAGGGCGTAAGCGAACTAACAGCGATCTAATCCGCATCGCGAGCCTTAAATAGGGTAGCCATCACCGATTAGCCAATCCCACGTAAAGCCTTGCTCCAGGTGGCTGCATTGCGTTGGCTATCACCCACCAGGTACACCCCATGCCTGGCGCGACTGACTGCCACATAAGCCAGCTGTTGATGGAACACCTGCCTCTCTGGTGCAAGAAATTCAAGGCTGCGAGGGAACACATCATCAGCAACAAAAACCTCACCAAAGCTGCTGCCCTGACTTCGATGCACCGTGAGCACTGCAGCAGGCCCAAGTGATGCAAAAGCATCCCTCACCAAGAAGTAACGGCGCCAAAGTGATCGGCCGCCACGTTTGCCGGCGTTCCTGGCTTCCTGAGCCAGACGCTTCAGCAGTGCATCCAGTTGCTCCCTCGCCTGACTGCCGGAAGGAGGCTGAAGGCGCAGCTTGAGCTCAAGCTCGCCACTGCGAACCTTCGCATTGAGGGTCTCAATCACGGGCACGCCCAGTCCGGCCAACGAGAGCTGCGCTTCACCAGCGACACCGAACTCCGCCAGATCGCAGCGTTCCGGAGACACGTCTTCAACCACGAGTTCTCGGTTGGAGCCCAACACCAGATCGGGTTCCTCACCAGTCTCGCCTCCGTCGCTGGAGGCCGGTGCCATCACCGCAGTGCGCGTGATCAACACCTCGCCTGGCAGCACAGCCATCTGATCAGCCATCTCTCCATGAATGGCCCTGCGGGCATGGGGCACCAACGCTTCCAGGCGGCGATTGGTGTAGCAGAGAATTCTCGCCGCATCGGGGTTATCGCAGGCCGCGGCCCGGCGCAGACCCTCCTGAGCACGCGACAACCAGTCCCCTCGACTCAGCACTCCCACCTGACCGAGATCCGAGCGAACGGGAGGCAGCAGCGGTGGTACTTCGCAGGGCAAGCGACCATCGCGCAGACAACTGGCCAGTTGCAGGACAGGGCCCTGGTGACGAACAACCTCATGCAAGCAGGCGGAAACAGCACGATTCATGCCAAACACCGGGCTTTCGCTTTCACCCACCGGTGGCAACTGGGCCGGATCACCCACAAACACCAGTCGCGTTTTGAACGGGTGGGCACACTGCAAGGCAATGGACAGCAGCGAGCTGTCGACCATCGAGGCCTCATCGACCAGCACCAGTCCGAGATGCTCCAACGCTCCGGCCGTTTGTTCAGTGGGTTCGCACAGCTCCCGATCACCCTGTCGCTTGAGCTTCAGCCGCAACAAGCGATGAATGGTGGAGGGGTACCAAGTGGGCTGAAGGCCTTCGAGGTTGAGTGCCTGCCGTAAAACCCCGACAGCCTTGTGGGTTGGAGCCACAACGGTCCAGCAGAGACCGCTGCTTTCCACTTGCCGCAGCAGGCGCATCGACAGAAAGGTCTTACCACTGCCGGCAAAGCCACTGAGGACGAATGGAAGACCAGCGTCCTGTTGTTGCAGCCAGTCGGAGAAAGCCTCTGCGGCCTTGTGTTGATCCTCGGTGAGGCTCAATTCAGCGTGAGGAAATGACGTCAACCCAGAGCGTTGGTGATCAGTTGCGTCAATTGAAGCGGCGATCCCAGAAAATTGAGGCCAAGCAAGGCAATCATCGGGCCGAGCAGGCTGCCAACCAGCACTTCCGTTCGGGAATGCCCCAGTCGTTCCTTGAGCGGTTTCTCGAAGGGTGTCTGCCAGAGAGATTCCGGCAGGGCATTGAGCCGTTCAGCGGTGAAACCGGCGGCACGCCTCACACCACTGGCGTCATACATCACCACGAACGCCACAGTGGCGGCCAGGGCAAAAATGGACGATGCGAATCCCTCCTGCCAACCCGCCGCAGCGGCTGTACCGCTCACCAGTGCTGCATGGCTCGATGGCATCCCACCGGTTTCGATCAGCACCGCAGGCCTCCAGCGGCGAAAGACGATGAGTTCAATCACCAACTTCGACAGCTGAGCCAGACCGCAAGCTGCAAGACCCCAGGCCAAGACTGCATTATCAAGAATCTGCAGGGGGATACTGAGAGCGACGTCGTCCATCGTCAACGGTCCCGACTGGCCACGTAATCGGCCAAAGCCAGCAGAGGTTGAGCCTTATTTTTCCAGGGCTGCAGGGCAGCTTTAGCTTCTCCCACCAACTCGAGGGCGCGGGTTCTCGAAGGCTCCAGACCGAGCAGCTTGGGATAAGTGGTCTTATCTGCCAGCAGGTCCTTGCCCGCCGTCTTGCCCAGCACCTCACTGCTGGCAGTGACATCAAGAATGTCGTCCACAATCTGGAACGCAAGGCCGATGCCATTGGCATAGGTGCGCATGGCCTGAACTTGGGTATCACTGGCACCACCGATCAAGGCACCAGTCACCACGCAGGCCCTCAGCAAAGCAGCGGTCTTGTGCAGATGGATGTATTCCAACGTCTCCAGGTCGACCTGTTTGCCTTCGCATTCGAGATCAACCACCTGTCCCCCTACCAGACCAGGCGCTCCGGAGACCATGGCAAGTTCTCCGACCACCTTCACCAACCTCTCGGCAGGCACATCGGCACTGCGCACCGACACCATCTCGAAAGCGCGGCTGAGCAGCGCGTCTCCGGCGAGGATCGCCATGGCATCGCCGTACACCCTGTGATTCGTCGGCCGGCCTCGCCTGAGGTCGTCGTTGTCCATCGCCGGTAGGTCGTCATGGATCAACGACATGGTGTGAATCATTTCGACAGCGACCGCCGTGGGCATGGCCTTTGAGGAATCTCCACCCACCAGCTCACAGGCCGCAAGACACAAAATCGGTCGTAATCGCTTTCCCCCCGCCAGCAGGGAGTAGCGCATCGCTTCCCTAAGAGATTCGGGTCGCTCAGGCCCCATCGAGGCGTCCAAAGCAGCTTCGACGCGCTCGCGAGACTGATTCAGATAAGCCTTGAAATCAAAGCTCTGCTGGGGCTCACCCGACGGCGGAACGCCTTCAGGGCTAGTCGCCGTGGCGGTCATGGGGAGCGAAATGCTGGGCGAATTCTGTCAGGCCGGCGGGCACGCAAGCACCATCAGATGATCAAGTCAGCCAGATCGTGATCGACCCCGTGGCGACGGCACCAGGCCACAACGGTGTTCACCAGAAGCATGGTGACGGTCATGGGGCCAACGCCTCCGGGCACGGGCGAAAGCGCGGCAGCAATGGGCTCCAACTCTGCTGCCATCACATCACCACAGAGTCCGCCCTCAGGACGCCGATGGATCCCAACATCCACCACGACCGTGCCTGGGCTCACATACTCTGCTCCAAGCATTTCCGGACGACCGGCCGCCACCACGAGAATCTCTGCCTGACGCGTCAGAGCAGCAAGATCTCTCGTTCGTGAGTGGGCAATGGTCACCGTTGCGTTCGCGGCCTGCAGCATCAGAGCCATGGGCTGCCCCACCAAAATGCTGCGGCCGACCACCACGGCACGACGGCCCGCAGGATCGATGTCCGCACTGCGAAGCATCGCCATCACTCCGGCAGGAGTACAGCTCCGGGGGCCCTGTTCTCCCTTGAGCAACCGGCCAAGATTCAGCGTATGCAGACCATCGGCATCCTTTTCAGGATCAATCGCAGCCAACAACGGTGTTTCATCCAATCCCTGCGGGAGCGGAAGCTGCAACAGGATCCCGTCCACCCTGTGATCAGCATTTAATGCACGGATCGCCTGCAATACCTGATCAGGCGAGGCATCTGCTGGGAGGTGAGACCCATAGCTCTCAACACCAATACGGGCACAGGCCTTTTCCTTGTTGGCCACGTAGACCGCACTGGCAGGATCATCACCCACTCGCAAAACAGCCAAGCCCGGCGGGCGACCGGAAATCTGGCTTGCAGATTGGACCTGAGACTGCAGCCGCAGCTCGAGTGTCTTGGCCAGGACCTTGCCATCCAACCTGAGGGCCATTGCCATCTGATGCATGTGAATCCAGCATGCCGCTCCGGCAGAGCTAGCGTTTGTGCTGAATGCTCCCGGCTGACTTGCGTTCGCATCGCCTTGCACGTCTCTGGAGGTCCTGGCTCAGGAGCGAATCACCTCGCCGCCCGGTGCTGCGCTGGAACAGGTTGCAGAAAGCCACGCTGCTGATCCTCTGTGTTCTGGTGGCGCTGGTGTCCAGCTGGCCCTGGCTGGTGGAACCAGACCTGCGACCAGGCCTGGCCGCTCCCTTTGATGCAGAGGCCCCCAAGGACGCCAGGGTTGTGGACAGCGAAGCCCTGGAGCAGAGGCGCTCAAGCCTGGGATCCAGCACCTTCGTGCAGGTTCTAGACCCTCAGGAAAACGAGCAGATCCGTATGCGGCTGGAGCGACACCTCAGCGAATTGGAACGGGTCGCGAACAGCATCGATGCCGAGCGCATCGGACCTGTGAACCTGTCTCTCAACGAGCAGCAATGGCTGAAGAAACGAACCCAGGATGAGAGTCGGGATTGGGATATGGCTCTTCGCCGAGCGCTCGACCGGATGCTCAGTCAGGGGCTTGTTAACACCCTGGCACTGGAACAGCTCCAACGGGCCAGCGATCTGCAGCTCGAAGACCTCAATCAAGGCACGCCAGCCAGCCGCAGTCTGGGCAGCAAGGTGCTGACCACAACGCTTCAGGGCGCCAGCAACCTTCAGACCGATCCACTGCGAAGTCAGAGACTGATCGAGGAGCTGATCACCCAACAAGGAATCCCCACCATTGAAGTCAATCGCGGCGATCTGATCACCCGCAAAGGCGAGTCGATCAGCTCACAGGCCTACGACGTTCTCGATTTTTTCGGAATGGTGAATCGCCGGCCGAAGCTGGGGATCTGGTTCACCCGTTTCACAGAAGCACTGGCCAGCTGTGGGGTTCTGCTGCTGGTCATGCGCCGCGAACGTCCCTGCCTGGAGGCACCCCATGGCCTGCTGGCTCTGGGTCTGTTGCTGCTGGGTCAGGCCTGCAAACTCTGGTTTGGTGCTTCGGTGAGCCCCCTGGCGGTGATCGTGCCGCCCACCCTTCTCCTGGCTCAGGGCCTTGGCACAACCAGTGCACTGGCCTGGATGGCAGTGGCCAGTCTTCTCTGGCCAACCCCAGTGACTGGCCTCGGGGAAGGGCGCCTGCTGATTGCCGCTGCCACAGCCACCGTCGCTGCATTGCAAGCAGGTCGCTTGCGCAGCAGAGCACAGTTGCTGCAACTCGCCGTCTTGCTGCCGGTGGGTGCATGGCTGGCCGAACTGGTGTTGATGAACCGAGAGGGCCAACCGCTTGCTGGGTCATTGATTCGCTTGCCATCCGATGCAGGGGAACTCGCTTCGGAAGCCTTGCTGCTTGGGCTGGCAATGATGCTGGCGATCCTGGTCATTCCTCTTCTGGAAAGCTCCTTCGGGTTGCTGACAAGAGCACGCTTGATGGAACTTGCAGATCAGGAGCGCCCGTTGCTGCGGCGGCTGTCTTCAGAAGCCCCCGGCACCTTTGAGCACACCTTGATGATCTGCGGCCTTGCCGAGGAGGGTGCGCGGTCGATCGGCGCCGATGTCGACCTGATCAGGACAGGATCTCTTTATCACGATGTGGGCAAGCTTCATGCTCCCAACTGGTTTATCGAGAATCAAACCAGTGGAGAAAACCCACATACTCGGCTCAACGACCCTTTAGCCAGTGCAGGAGTGCTCCAAGCCCATGTGGATGAGGGGTTGAAACTGGCACGACGACATCGGCTTCCTCGCCCGATTGCGGACTTCATTCCTGAACATCAGGGCACCTTGCGAATGGGTTATTTCCTGCATCAGGCCCGGCAGCAGAATCCAGAAATCTCCGAGAAACCCTTCCGTTATCACGGACCGACGCCGCGCTCTAAGGAGACCGGAATCATGATGCTGGCGGACGGCTGCGAGGCTGCATTGCGCTCACTGCCGCCGGACACGAGTGATCAGGAAGCTCGTGAGACGGTCAAGCGGATTGTTGAGGCGCGCATCAGCGACGGACAACTCAGCCAGAGCAGCCTCAGTCGGGCCGAACTGGAACTGGTGATGCATTCGTTCGTCCGTGTGTGGCGAAGAATGCGTCATCGCCGCATTCCCTATCCCATTCCCGCTAAGCGCAGCTTCTCCGCTTGAGCCCACTTCGGAAGTGCAGAACGCACACGCACCCTGCGCTGGTCATAAGGGTCCTGAAAGCTCAACGCATAAGCATGCAGATGCATCGGCCCCTGAAGGTCGGAGGCGGTATAGATGCGATCAGCGCGGATAGGAGCCCCCACAGCAGCCAAATGCGCCCGCAACTGATGGGATCGGCCGGTCAGAGGCCGCAACCACAAACGTGTGCAATCGGTTGACTGCGTCCACTTGCGCCAAAGCGTGCAACAGGGCTTGCCCTCCGGATGCGGTCCATACAAAGGCGGCTGGCGCTGCAGCCTGGCCAGGGGCAGATGAATGCTTCCCCGTCGTCCCAACAAAGGCCTAACCACATCAGCGAGATAAAGCTTGTGAACTCTGCGGGCAGCAAACAGAGCACTGAGCGATCGCAGGCTGCCCTGATTTCTGGCCACAAGAACGAGTCCAGAGGTCTCCCGGTCGAGGCGATGCACCAAGCGAAGCTCAGGGCAATCGTCCTGGAGTCTCGTGATCAAGGAATCACGTTGATGAGAACCCAGACCGGGCTGACTCAGCAGACCGGCTGGCTTATCGACCACCAGATATTGAGGGTGCTCGAGTAAGAGAGCAAAGCCCGCGAGCTGAGGAACGGCTGCTGCCAAGGCTTCAAAGCCTGACGCCACGTCGATGGGCAGGGCGGCACCAATAGATCAGCGCCAGCACATTGATCAACCCGAGCACGACAGGTCCCAACCCCATGGTCTGCGGCTCAAGCCCCAGGACCAGGCGAACAAGGCCATAGGGAATGGCCCCGGCAAGACTCATGGACAAGGCCACGATGGCCAGAATCACACCCCAGCGTCGCTGCGCCAGCAAGCCTGCTGAGGCCACGATGCCCACGATCGCAGCGGGCCAAGCCAGTGAGAAGGCGAGGCTGATGTTGGTGATGGCAATGCCGGAAGAGGATCCTTCTCGAAATGCCAGCAGGCCAATCACAGGCAGAGCGATCAGGTTGGCCACAAGGCCGAGCCAGGTCATCAACCAATAGCCGTTGAGCCGCGGACCCATGGAGAGATGCCACACATCAGCACACCGTAATGTCCGTGCCCGATCCACCTGAACCAGTTCACTGCTCAGGGAGGAGAATCAAGAACATCAGGCGGTTGAGCAACCTTGCGATGACTCAGACGGTCAGCACAGAAACTGCGAAATAGGGCTTCCACCTCATCGGGGGGCATCCCTTGCACAAGCCGTGCCTCGATTTCATCCCGACGCTGCGACTGGTGATACAGACGCAGCTCCTGGAAGGTTGTTTGGGATTGAGATTCGATGCGCGCGAGGGCATTGCCGACCTGGTGATCCGCGAGCAACGGCCCGCCATGACAGTGCTGCATCACATGGGCCGACTCGTGGGCAAGAACGACCCAAACCTGCCTTGGATCGTCCTCGATGTTATTGGCACAGATCAGCAGGGCATTTCGGGGCGCATGGAAAGCACCCAGAAGGGCGGACGGACAATCTTTGGCCACAAGGGTGTGGGTTCCTGCCCTGCGGATCAGAGCGGCGTAGCTTCCGATGCGATCCCAGGTCTCAGCCTTTGATGATCCGGCGAAGAATGGAGCAAACAAAGTGAGGGCAAGAACAGCGAAAGCACGCACTCGAGCCGACGGAGCCAGACCCAGCAAACCAACGTCTCCAGTTCCTGGTCTCATTCAAGACACGCTGGACCAAATTGGCATCCCTTCTGCCTGAATTCAGGTCATGAGACGATTCACGCTGCCCACTTTGTCGCGGAATGACTGAACGCGATCAATCCGTGTATTGACGCGAAGAGTGGCGTGAATCCGCTGCACGCCCTCTTGATGCAAGCGCGCATGGCAGGCCTTCACGCAAGTGAAGACGTCATCCCACTCCCCTTCGATGGCCGTGCCGTCGGGGCCAAGCTGATGCTCAAGCCCGGAAGCCTTGATCACCTCTTGACACAGAGCAATCGAAGGCCCTAACGACACGCCAACCCCAAGCGGAACCAAACAAAGATCAACGCTTACCCGCATGAGCCAATCAGCCAGCTTCAGCCATGGTTGATCGAGATCAGGCCAGAGTGCAAGCGCTGAAAAGCCTGTCAACGCGCTGCGGCTCCGCTTCACGATTCCAAAAGGCAGGCGCTGGGGTAGCCAAGGGTGCGCCATTCCCCGCAACGGGTTTGCACTTCTAAAGCGATTCCTCGCTGAACCACCGACATCGAACGCCCCTGCCCAGCACACCAGCGACTGGCCGCCGCTTCCGCAGCAGCAATGGATTCATAGGGAGCGTCTAAAACCGGATGCGGCTGCCCGTCCAATGCCACGAGCCTGTAGAGAGGGCAGCCGGGCTCAGGCATCTGTCCACTTTTGCATCTGTCTACAGTGTTCCACGGCGTCGAGCGTCGCGCCATCACGAAGTGTGTGCCCAGCCCTCCTTACGCGATGCCAAGTCAAGCTCTCACTGACGCTTACACAGAACTTCTGAGTCGTGCTCCTGCACCTCTGTTCGCCCGAGCAAGACAGCTCTATCTCAACAAATACTGCCTGGATGGGCGGAGCACCCAGAGTCCTTTGCGCCTTTTCGTGGTGCAAGAGACCCTCGATGAACGGGTGGAAGACGATCAGGAGGCAGGCCCTCTCGGCAGGGTTGTCACACTTCAATCCAGCTCGACGGAGCTGGCGATCGTTCACTGGCAGCGGGACGAGCCCCCTGAGCAAACAATGATTGAGACCTACCTTCAGCAGAGCTGGCAACTCCAGCCCTCTCAGCTATCTCCAGTTGAAGAACACTGGTTCCGCAACGGTGGCTATCAACTACGGATGACCTTGCAGGAACCCCTGACATGGGTCCGGTGCAGCCGATATCAAGACACCGACCAATAGTCCCGCAAAGGAAAACCCACGAAAAGCTGAAGTCACCGTCACCAGCTGCACAAAGCTGGCTAGGCAGAGTTCAGGACTCGCAGAGATTCATGATGAGAACATCACTCCTTGAGCGGTATGTTCTGCGCTATGCGAGCACGGGTCATTACCTGCGGGTCAACGACGAAAGCCAGGAAATTGAACGCAGCTCCAGCCCGGATTCAGCCTGGGAATTTCATACTCACGAAGGAGCAGTCACGCACGCACTCTGGATTGGAGAAGTCTTTGGTCAGACGCCCGACGTTGTGAAAATGATCTAAGTGTGGCTGAAAAACAAAATAGAGACTAGATATTGCGACCTCACTCAGCCCGTCATCTGAATGACTTGTTCTAGACCAATTCAAGTGTCTTCAACACCGCGATTCAGAACAGCATGCATACATTTTGTGCACAAAAATGCGACAGCAATCTGCTCTTTAAGTCAACCCTGGATAAAATGCCTGAGGCGTCTTGACTCATCAGCCATACGCCTTTGCAGCTCCGCAGAGGGAGCAGCGGAATCCTCTCTTAACTGAGCGTTGATCACATCATCTTCGGTAATTGAAAGGCCGCGCTCACGGCCGAGCTCGATCAAGGTTTCAACAGAAACCGGCTCTGAGAGGAGCTGCGCCAGCTCCTGCTCCTCAAGGCGTTGCTGGAGAAGGGTATCGAGATCCTGAAGAGACATGAACAGCAGCGAGCAGTGATCACAACCCCATTCCACCAGACCATTGCTAGACATCGCGAAGGACTTTTGAAGACAATGAAAACCATCCGTTTCACGACTGCTCTGCTCGGCCTCAGTGTTGGCCTGATCAGCCTTGAAGCCGGCTTATCTGCGGCACAGGCTGGTTGCAACTTCCTCCCCCCTGTCGGAGGCAATGGCAGCAGCAACATCGTTAAAAAACGGGTCAGTAGAGAGAAGCTGATCGGCCGCACCAACTGGAACACTGACTTTGCCGTCAATGCTCCATACAGCAGCTTCAAGCTTTTCTTCACAGCCGATTCCACAGCCAGCGGAACTTATCCCGTGGAAGCATTCCTGAAATTCACTGACGGCAGCAATCTGCGCGTGGTGAAGGAATCCATGACTCCACCAATCGGCACAGGCAAGCAGTTCGGACCATTCACAGTTCCCCAGGGCAAACAGGTCAACCAGGTGAACTTCAAGATCGGTGCAGGCAGCGATCCCCACTCAACAGGATTCAGCTACCGCATTTCCGTTCAGGGCTGCAACTGAGCCATCCCAGAAAGCAATGCGCGATCGGCTCTGGCTCATAATCCCTGCAGCTGGATTTCCATTCCTGCTGGTGCTGTTCTTTGTTCTCTGGCAGTCTCTGCAACAACAAAATCGCACCGTTCAGGATCTGGTGAGGCAGCTCGAGGAACTCGACCGTTTCGAGCTGCGTGACAGAGAAGGAAACCGCGAGCTGATTGAACAGCAGCTTGGTGTTCTGCAGACACGACAACAAAGGCTTCAGAGACAGATCAGAAATCTGGAGAGCTGGCAGCGTGCTTCCGGTGATCGGGAACGAGCACTCTGGAACAGGCTCCAGGCACCGTTCCCAGCCAATCCGGATGTCGACCTTCCAGACAACCGGGACATGGAGCGAACAGCACCACCCAAACAGCCCTCATCTCAACAGCGCAGCATCAGCCCTTGACAGCATCGCCGCTGGCGCTGGGGAGAATGAAGCGCTGCAAAAGGATGAACAGCAGCAGCACGGGAATGATTGAAACCACGGATCCTGCGGCCACAATTCTCCAATCAAGGGAAAAACTGCTGGCCAGCTGCTGCAGACCCAACGGCAGCGTGAACAGCTGAGGATCATCCAGGATCACAAGTGGCCAGAGGAAATCGCTCCAGGTGCCGATGAACACAAACATGGCCAAAGTGATCAGATCAGCTCGCGCAGCTGGGATCATCACGTTCCACCACTCGCCGAGCTTGCCGCAGCCATCCATGCGGGCGGCTTCTTCCAGCTCAGCTGGAACCCCGAGAAAGCTCTGACGAAGGAGATACAAGCCGAAGGCGGTTGCGGCCTGCGGAATCACGAGAGCCAACAGGGTGTTGCGCAAACCCAACTGCACCATCAGCAGATAAAGGGGGATCATCACCACCTGAAACGGGATCAGGATGGTGGCGACAACCAGCCCCAGAACCAATCCACGCCCTGTGAAGCGCATGCGCGCCAGGGGATAAGCAGCCAGGGAGCAAAACAGCAGATTGGCCACCACAGCCAACAGGCTGACCACGGTGCTGTTGAAGAGATAACGCCAAAGAGGGTTGTCTCGAAACAGCCTTCCATAGGCATCAAGACTGGGTTGCGAGGGCAGCAGGGCAGGGGGGCTGGTGAAAATATCCTCCGCAGGACCCTTCAGTGACGTGCTGACTAACCACAGAAGGGGTACGAGCACGAACAGTGCCAGCAGAATCAGCATCAGAAGCTGGAGCAAAGCCCCGGCACGAAGCCCAGCTTTACTAGCCGGGTCTCGAGTGACGGAGGACTGCATCAGATCAGAGGGTGGGGCGGGCATCCAGAGGTGCGGAATCCCTCTGGGGATGCAAGGCTGGTTGTGCAGACCCAGCCACCAGACGATTCAGAGCATTGACGAAGGCCTGGGCTGCAGCCACAACCACGTCAGTATCGGCGGAATGGCCTGAATACAACTCACCATCGCGGCGCAGCCTGATGGTCACCTCACCGATGGCATCAATGCCTTCGGTCACAGATTTCACGGAGAACTCCACCAGTTCGTTAGGCACACCGGCCAGACCGTTAAGTGCTTGACACACGGCATCGACTGGACCGGTGCCGATGGATGCCATGGTCTGCTCCTTGCCATCCTCATCCGCCAAGGTGACCGTGGCGGTAGGGCTGAGGCTGCTGCCGCAACTCACCTGGACCAGCTTCAGCTGATAGCGAGCCTCCGGCTGCTGAACCTGCTCGCTGACAATGGCTTCAAGGTCGCGATCGGTGATTTCGCGCTTGCGATCGGCAAGGTCCTTGAAACGAGCGAAGGCATCATCGAGATCCTCACGGCTGAGGTCGTAGCCCAACTCTTCCAGACGCGCTCGAACCGCACTACGACCACTGAGCTTGCCAAGTGAAATGCGGTTATCACTGAGCCCGACCGTGCGGGCGTCGACAATTTCGTAAGTAAGCCGGTTCTTGAGAACACCGTCCTGGTGGATCCCCGATTCATGGGCAAAAGCATTCGCGCCCACGATCGCTTTATTGGGCTGCACCACCATGCCGGTGAGATTGGAAACCAGACGTGAGGTTTTGGTGATCTCCTCAGTGCGCACCGCCGTGAGTGGAGTCGGCGAGTCCGCATCTCGGCCAAAGAAGGGATTGAAATAACGGCGGCGCACATGCAACGCCATGACCAGTTCCTCAAGCGCAGCGTTACCGGCTCGCTCACCAATGCCGTTGATCGTGCATTCCAGCTGTCGAGCACCGTTCTTGACAGCCTCCAGAAAGTTGGCGACGGCAAGACCAAGATCGTTATGTCCATGAACGGACAACACCGCCTCACCCATATTGGGAACATGGCGATCAATGCCCGCGATCAGCTCTCCGAACTCGGTTGGAGTGGTGTAACCGACCGTGTCAGGAATATTGATGGTGGTGGCGCCGGCAGCGATCGCTGCCTCAATGACTTCGTAAAGAAATTCAGGGTCACTGCGTCCTGCGTCTTCACAGGAGAACTCAACGTCATCGACCAGGGAATGTGCGTAAGCCACCATGTCTGGGACGATGGCAAGCACCTCCTTGCGACTTTTGCGCAGCTTGTGCTCAAGGTGAATATCGCTGGTTGCGATGAACGTGTGAATGCGTCTCCGTGGTGCCGGAGCCACCGCTTCCGCGCAGGCCTTGATGTCGCCTTTCGACGCCCGCGACAGCCCGCAGATCACTGGCCCGTGTTCTCCACCGACCTGCTGGGCAATGCGCTGGACAGCAGCGAAGTCCCCAGGACTGGCAAAGGGAAAACCCGCTTCAATCACATCGACGCCCAGTCTTGCCAGCTGCTGCGCGATCGCCAGTTTCTCCTCCAGGTTGAGACTGGCTCCCGGTGATTGTTCACCATCCCTGAGGGTGGTGTCGAAGATCAAAACGCGGCCTGGGTCGTGGGCCATGGCAAAAGCCTCGACGCGATTTAGTCGGAATGACTATGGGTAAGCCCACTCTAAGCGAGTCAGCCAGTGGCAATCTTGTAGAACCCGCCCGGAATCCCGGTACATTCACACGATTGATGGGACGGAAAAGTGGCCAACGGGGCACTGGCTCTTGTTCTGCATGCCCATCTGCCGTTCGTCCGCGGCGCGGAAGCTCACTCGCTTGAAGAGGACTGGTTCTTCCAGGCTCTGATCGAGTGCTATCTGCCCCTGCTGGAGACGCTTGAGCGAGCTGCTGCCGATCCGAGGCAGAGACCACAGCTGACCATGGGGCTGTCGCCGACCCTGCTGTCACTACTGGCGGATCCCACTCTCAGAAAGCGTTTTCCCGCCTGGATTCAAGCGCGACTCAACCTGTTGCACCATGCCCCAGCTGACCGACAAGCAGCAGCGGAGCATCTGACCAGCAGCTTCCAGCGCCACCTCGCAGCCTGGCATCGCTGTGATGGCAACCTGATTCCACGCTTCTCAGAACTCCAGCGCCAGGGCGTTCTCGATCTGCTCACGTGTGGGGCGACCCATGGGTATCTACCTCTGCTGAGAGAGCACCCAGAGGTTGTGCGTGCTCAGTTGCGAACTGCCGTTAGGGAGCACCACAGGTTGCTGGGAGAAAGGCCTCTTGGCATCTGGCTGCCCGAATGCGCTTACTACGAAGGACTGGATCGCTGGATGCGCGATGCAGGACTGCGCTACGCCGTTCTCGATGGCCACGGACTTCTGCATGCCCAACCCCGCCCGCGTTATGGGGTGTATGCGCCGATTGTGAGCCGTCAGGGAGTGGCCTTCTTCGGTCGCGACAGTGATGCCACTCTTCCAGTCTGGTCAGCGAAGGATGGCTATCCAGGCGATCCCTGGTATAGGGAATTTCACCGAGATCTGGGTTGGGATTTGCCAGCAGAACAGATTGAAGCCGTAGGTCTGCCAGCCCAGCGTCCGTTGGGACTGAAATTGCATCGCGTCAGCGATCCTGCAGGTGGCCTGGATGGCAAGCAGCCCTATCAGCCCGAACGAGCCCTAGCTCGCACCCGTGACCATGCCCAGCATTTTCTGGAGGGCCGTCGGCGGCAGCTCGACAAGCTCAGCGACGGGATGGCCATCGAACCTCTGCTCGTTGCTCCCTTTGATGCCGAGCTTTTCGGCCACTGGTGGTTTGAAGGTCCAGGGTTTTTGGCCGAACTGTTCCGACAGGCACCAGAACAGAACATCCGATTCACCAGCCTGCGTGGTGTGCTGAACGCCCAACCGAATCTTCAGATGTGCGATCCCTGCCCCTCCAGCTGGGGTAGGGGTGGCTTTCATGATTATTGGCTCAACGAAACCAACGCCTGGATCATTCCTGAATGGAGCCGAGCAGGTCGAGTCATGGTGGATCGCTGCAGCCGCGGTGTGGGCAGCGAACTGGATCTTCGTCTATTGCATCAGGCCGGGCGGGAACTGCTGCTTGCTCAGTCGTCGGACTGGAGTTTCATTCTCAGGGCAGGCACCACAACGGAACTTGCCCGAGAGCGCATTGAGCGTCACCTCGAACGCTTCTGGCGCTTGATCGCCGCAATCGAGCAGCGGGAGCAACTACCAGAGGGATGGCTGGAAGAGCTGGAGGAGGAAGACGCACTCTTCCCATTGATCCAGCCGACTGACTGGAGCAGCCTTAACGCCTGAAGGCTGGAGCCTGCCACTGCGCGGCTCCTAGAACAAGACCTCGCCTGAGTTCCCATGAGGACAGGGCAAACAGTCGCAACATCACGCCCATCAGGCGGGGCAGCGGCAGGGTGTTGGTCAGAAAGCCGAACCAGTCTTCTCTTGCCAGGGAGAAAAAAGTGGAGAAATGGGTCCGAAGCAGCCTTTCGTTGAATCCCATCAAACGACCGAGCCCGAATTGATACAGCTGATGGCGCAGCACCAGCTCCATTGGCCAGAGCCCCTGCCAGCCACGCCGCGCAAGATCGGCTGATCCCAGCGATGGATCCGCCAGAGCTGCTGTGAGGGCATCCGCCAATCCAGGGCCACGACGCAGCAACGCACCCACCATGTAGCCCGACGCTGGATGCACCATGCTCGCCGCACCACCAAAGGCCAGCACCGGCTGGCTGCGATCGGGCAGCGGCAGATTCATGGGGAAGAGGCAGAACTCCTCATGGATAACCTCAGTGATCTGAACTCCCCGGTGATCAAGTCGTTGTTGCAGACGCTGCTTGAGTACGTCGTAGGGAACCGCCGGTGCCAAGGCGAGCGAAGTTTCCTCAACAAAAAACACGCCATCGCCCAGATCCATCGCATAGAGAAACGTGGGCGGTTCGAGGCGCTGCTCCTCACTGAGGTGTTCACAGCGGTAATCCATTAACACAAAGCGGCCCGGTTCAATCGGAGGCTTCAAGAAACGGCCCACCACGCCATAGGCCGCTTGCCCCGCCACCGGCCCCTGATCAGGACGGCGAATGTACGGGCTGCTGGCACCGGATGCATCAATGACAATCCTGGCCTTGCGCACTTCGCCGGAGGCGCAGCGCACCAGAGTGTGCTCTGATCCTGCTTCAACACGTTCGGCGGAGTCCTGATGCCAAGCCACCCCTTGAGCCCGATCGAGCCAATAGCGCTGTAAGGCAGCCCGATCGAACAAGCAGTAGTCGATACCGTGAACCAGAGGTTGATCTGCAGCCTCTGAGCCACCAGCTCCGAAGTAGCTGACCGTGTCGCTCCAGCGATGCTCAATCAGATGCTCAAGGTCGAGGACCTTCAACTCATCGACCCAGATGCCGTAGGTGTTGGGCCATGCTGCATCCACGGGCTCGGGAGCGATGCCCTCAACAGCCACTCCCCGCTGGTTCAGCTCAGAAGCAATGCAGAGGGCAGCTGGACCGCCGCCAATCACCAGCACATCAGCGCAGCGAGCCAAGGTCAGCTGTCCGCCGGCGCACTCTCAGAGTTGACGTCGACATCCTCACTGGAATCAGAGTCGGCTGAGGCGTCATCAAGCTCATGCGTCTCGGCTTCCGGGGGAACAAGCACCACCTTGAGGAGGCGATCACCCTTGTCGAGCTTCTGAAGGCGAACGCCCGTGGCTGCTCGTGATTGCTGAGGAATGGCATCGGCACTGGTCCGGACGATCACCCCTTTTTCACTCACCAGCAGTAACTCTTCACCAGCTCCAAGAACACTCAGACCCACCAGCTGATCAGCATCGGTGCGGAATTTCATGGCCCTAAGGCCCATTCCAGCTCGCTTCTGCAGACGAAATTGCGTCACCGGCACTCTCTTGCCAAGGCCCGCTGCCGAGGCCACGAGGACCCAGGGACCCTCACTGGCAGGAGTACCTTCGTCATCACCGTCGTCGGAGCTGGCAGCGATCTGATCAGCCAGCTCCACCGGCAGCACATCCATGCTCACCAGTTCATCTCCTGAGCGCAGATTCATCGAGCGAACACCACGGGCGGTGCGGCCCAGAGGGCGCAGTTCATCGTCGCTGAGGCGGAAATGAATGGTCATTCCGGCTTTCGAGCCGATGAGCACGCTATCGCCGGGCACGGAGAGCCGTACCCAGGTGAGCGCATCACCATCCTCAAGACCGATGGCGATCAGACCGTTGGAGCGGATGTTGCTGAACGCCGACAGCCGGGTTCGTTTGATAAATCCCCCCTGGGTCAGCATCAACAGATCGGTGTCGTCATTGAACTCAGACACCGCCAGAAGCGAAGTGATCGCCTCCTCCCTGGGAATGGGCAGCAACTGCACCACAGGTGTTCCCTTGGCCGTTCGGCTGCACTGAGGCACGCGATACGCCGGCAGGGCATACGACACACCTCGGTCGCTGAACAACAACAGGGTGTCGTGGTCGTTGCAGCCGATAAACAGCTTCACCGCATCTTCACCCTGGCTTCTGGTGCCGGCCTTCCCGCGGGTGCCCCGACTGGTGGCTTCAAATTCACTCACCGGCATCCGCTTGAGATAACCCGTTTCGGTCACCAGAACGACTGACCGCTCGTTCGCGATCAAATCGATGTCTTCGAGGCCGCCACCAAGGTCGAGAATCTCCGTGCGACGCGGCACGGCATGACGATCGTTGAGCTGATGGAGTTCGTCCTTGATCAGACCGAAGACCCGCTCACGACGACCGAGAATGTCTTTGTAATCGGCGATCTTGGCGACCAGATCCTCATGCTCTAAGCGAATCTTGTCGGCTTCTAGAGCAGTGAGCCTGCGCAGCTGCATTTGCAGGATCGCGTCCGCCTGAACATCGCTCAAACCATGACGGTCCTGCAGCTGCTGACGCGCTGTGGCGGTATCGGGAGCAGCCCTGATCAGGGCGATGATCGGATCGAGCTGATCGAGGGCCAGCAGCAGACCCAGCAGGATGTGATCGCGTTCCTCAGCCTTGCGCAGCAAGTAACGCGTACGACGCTCGATCGTCTCGACCCTGAAGTCGAGGAACACCTCGAGCATCTTGCGCAGTGTGAGCAAGATCGGCTCACCATTCACAAGGGCCAGCATGTAAGCGCTGAAGTTGCTCTGCAGCGGCGTGAGCTTGTAGAGATTGTTCAACACCACCTGCGGGTAGGCATCGCGGCGAAGCTCCACAACGATGCGCATGCCATCGCGATCGCTTTCATCACGGATATCGGAAATCCCCTCCAGTTTCTTGTCGTTGACCATCTCAGCGATGCGCTCAATCAGCGCTGCTTTGTTGGTTTGATAAGGGAGCTCGGTAATGATTACGGCATCGCGATCAGGACGACCGGGTACCTCGAGTGTTTCAATGCAGGCCACGCCGCGCATCGTCACCGAACCGCGACCACTGAGATAGGTCTCTTTGATTCCAGTGCGACCCAGGATCTGGCCTCCGGTCGGAAAATCCGGACCTGGAATCAGGGCCATCAGATCGGGATCACCAATGTCAGGGTTCTCGATCAGGGCCAGAAGACCAGCGATCAGCTCTCCCAGGTTGTGAGGAGGAATATTGGTCGCCATGCCCACGGCGATTCCTGCCGAGCCGTTAAGCAGCAGCTGAGGGATCCGTGATGGCAGAACCGTGGGCTCTTGCTGCGAACCGTCGAAGTTGTCAATGAAATCGACGGTCTCCGCCTCGATGTCTTCGAGCAGGGAGTCGGTGGTGAGTGCCTGCAACCGCGATTCGGTGTATCGCATGGCGGCTGGCGGATCATTGTCCACCGAGCCGAAATTGCCATGCCCGTCGATCAGGGGCATTGACATGGAAAAGCTCTGGGCCATCCGCACCAGTGCGTCGTAGACCGCCGTATCTCCATGAGGGTGGTATTTGCCGAGCACTTCACCCACCACACGCGCGCACTTGCGGTAAGGACGGTCGCTGGTGAGACCCAGCTCATACATCGCGTAGAGAATCCTGCGATGGACAGGCTTGAGACCATCACGGGCGTCAGGCAGAGCTCTGCCGACGATCACGCTCATCGCGTACTCGAGGTACGAGCGCGACATCTCGTTGCGCAGGTCCGTCTGGATGATCCGATCGTCGGAATCGCCGGGACCGCCGCTGCCGGGCCCCACTGAATCCGCCATACAAGACCTGTAGATCGCTTACCAGTTTATCGCGGATGTGCGATCGGATGACACCAGGTGCGTCACCTTTTGCTGTCTGTGTGGGATCAATCACGGATCAGACCCTTACCCTTTGGCCTCGCCACATGGACTGAAGTTGATGTCGTCCGACAAGCCCTCCGAAAAGCAAGCTCCTGCCGAATCCATCAATCCGGATCTTTCAGCTCAGGGCGACATCACGGACCGAGGAGTCGAGAAGGAGCCCATCCCAGCTGTTGAGACAACTGCTGTTGAGAAAACTGCTGCTGAGACACCAGTTACTGAGACACCAGTGGCTCCAGAACCAGCCGCACAACCCGTCACAGCGCCAGCCTCACCGTCGATCGCAGAACGCATCAGCGTTCCAGCTCAGGCATCTGCAGACAGCAGCGAAGAAGACGGCGGCGAATGGGATCTGCTGTCCAACCGAATCAAGCAGTTCTTTGAGGCCAACAATCTTCAAGATCAATGGCAGAGCCTCCGCCAGCCTCTCTTTCTGCTCGGCGGACTGATTGTCGTCATCTTGACGATGAGGATCTATGGAGGAATCCTCGACGCCATCGCCACGGTTCCACTGGCTCCTCGACTGTTTGAGCTGGTCGGCACCTTCTATGCCGTCTGGTTTGCAGCCACTCGCTTGATCCGCGCAGAAGAGCGGCAAAAGATTTCGGCCAACGTGAATGATCTCTGGACCAGCTTGCGCGGGGGCTCAAAGTCCTGACCGGAAGCGTCACGAAGCGCGAAGCATCAATTGGTAGCTTGATCCGACTCTGTTAGCTCCTGCGGTGGACATTCAGCTCGGACGCTCCAAGGTTGTACGCCGGGCCTATGGCATCGATGAAATCGCACTGGTGCCTGGCGGCAAAACCGTGGATCCGGAGGTGACCAACACCAGCTGGTCGATCGGAGGAATCGAACGAGAGATCCCCATCATCGCCAGCGCCATGGATGGCGTCGTGGATGTGGAGATGGCCGTCAATCTCTCCAGGCTGGGAGCGCTTGGTGTGATCAACCTGGAGGGAGTCCAGACCCGTTACGAAGACCCGAACAGCGTTCTCGATCGCATTGCATCCGTCGGCAAGGACGAGTTCGTTCCTCTGATGCAGGAGATCTACAGCCAGCCGGTGCAGGAGTCCTTGATCCGCAAGCGCATCCAGGCCATCAAGGCCCAGGGTGGTATCGCCGCTGTCAGCGGAACCCCGGTCGCAGCCCTGCGCTTCGGGAAAGCGATCGCCGAGGCAGGAGCCGATCTCTTTTTTGTGCAGGCCACTGTGGTGTCGACGAATCACATCGGACCGGAGGGCCAGGAAACACTCGACCTTGAAGCCCTTTGTCGAGACCTGGGAGTTCCCGTCGTGATTGGCAATTGCGTGACTTACGACGTTGCTCTTCAGCTGATGCGCGCGGGAGCCGCTGCTGTGATGGTTGGAATCGGCCCTGGAGCGGCCTGCACCTCTCGAGGTGTTCTGGGCGTTGGCATCCCACAGGCCACGGCAGTGGCGGACTGCGCCGCGGCCCGCGAGGACTACCAGAAAGAAAGCAATCGGTACGTTCCCATCGTCGCCGACGGCGGCATTGTGACCGGCGGAGACATCTGCAAATGCATCGCCTGTGGAGCTGATGCCGTGATGATCGGCTCACCGATCGCCCGCGCAGAGGAAGCCCCTGGCCGTGGTTTTCACTGGGGAATGGCCACACCGAGTCCGGTTCTACCCCGCGGCACCCGGATCAACGTCGGAAGCACAGGAAGCCTCGAACGCATTCTTCGTGGGCCGGCAAAACTGGATGACGGAACCCACAACCTGCTGGGCTGCCTGAAGACCTCCATGGGAACCCTTGGAGCACGCACCATCAAAGAGATGCAGCAAGTTGAAGTGGTCGTGGCTCCATCGCTGCTCACCGAGGGCAAGGTGTATCAGAAAGCCCAGCACCTCGGCATGGGCAAATAAACGCTTGTCTCGCGCCAAGACAAGCGTGATGCCACTGAGACGTGGGTAAAATCAACCCGTGCGAGCCTTGGCTCACACACTCCTCACACCCCCTAGCCCGACGCGTTCGGGCTTTCTGTCTTTCGTTCATCCATCACAGTTCAGGCGAAGAGCTGGTTAATTGAGCAGCAACCTCAGAAACGGTTGCTAAATTTCGCCCAATTCGACCGATCCTGAATGTCCAGCGCTGCCGCTGTCACCGACGCCTCCTTCGAACAGGACGTCCTTCAGAGCGACGTCCCCGTGCTGGTCGATTTCTGGGCCCCCTGGTGTGGCCCATGTCGCATGGTGGCTCCAATTGTTGATGAAATTGCCAAGGAGTTCGAAGGCAAGATCAAGGTGTTCAAGCTCAACACCGATGAAAATCCCAACGTCGCCAGCCAGTTCGGCATTCGCAGCATTCCGACTCTGATGGTGTTCAAGGGCGGCCAGAAAGTCGACACCGTGGTTGGAGCCGTCCCCAAGGCAACTCTCTCTGGCACCATTGCCAAGTACCTCTGAGGCCACCACTGACCTCGTCAGCTGACCACGTCCCTGATGACTCATTCAAGTCGGTCCAGAGGATCGGCTTGATCGACTACGGGATGGGAAATCTCCATTCCGTTCAGACGAGTTTCCATCGATTGGGCCAACCTTTGGTTGAGGTACGGAATCCTCAGGATCTTGATTGTTGTGATGCGCTAATTCTTCCGGGAGTCGGAGCTTTCGATCCGGCAATGGACAAGCTTCATTCCTCCGGACTCGTGCAACATCTGCGCAGCTGGCACAACAGCAAGCGCCCCCTACTCGGAATTTGCCTGGGCCTGCAGCTGCTGTTCGAAGGCAGCGACGAGGGCAGTGCCGAAGGCTTGGGACTCTTCGAGGGAGGCGTTCAACGCCTCCCGGATCGACAGGGCGAACGGATTCCTCACATGGGCTGGGGTCAACTGAAACCTCAACATTCCTGTCCACTGCTGCCAGAGGGCAACGAGCAACCCTGGGTGTATTTCGTGCACTCGTATGCAGCGGTCCCCAACCAGACGTCTGATCTGGCGGCCACCGTGACCTTCGGGCAGGGGGAAGCCACGGCGATGGTCTGGAAGCACCGCACTGGAGCATGCCAGTTTCACCCTGAGAAATCAGCGAAAGCCGGCGCTCAGTTGCTGAAGCAATGGATCGGATGGCTTCAGTCCGGCGCTCAGCTGCCCCAGTGAAAGGTGGTCAGCTGCGCTTGATTGGTGGAAGGCGACTGCGTAGCCCTCAAGGTCAGGGAACTCGGCCGACGACGTCGCGCGTGCGTGAAGCCCTGATGAACATGTTGAGTTCCGAGATCAGAGGTTGCCACTGGCTAGACCTCTGCAGTGGCAGTGGAGTGATGGGCTGTGAGGCGCTGATGAGAGGTGCATCCCACGTGGTTGCGGTGGAGAAGGATGCGCGCACTGCAGCGATCTGTCGAGAGAATCTCGAACTGGTTGCCTCCATCGATGCAGTTGATGCATCGGTGGACGTCATCAAGACAGATCTGCTCAGCTGGCTGAAGCAAGGTTGCCCTGACGGCGAGCGAAGATTCTCAGTCGTTTATTTCGATCCGCCCTATGCATCAAGGATGTACAAACCAGTCCTGGAAATGCTCGAGCGCGGTAATTGGGTGAGACACCGAGGCCTCGTGGTCTGTGAGTACGCCACGAAAGAGGTCTTGGAGGTTCCCTCAGGCTGGAGAGAGGTCGACAGACGTCGTTACGGAACCAGCAGCCTGCTGATTCTCACCCCCCAAGAGCACTGCCGCGGCGATACTGATTCCACGCCGCGACAAACAACCCGAGAAGCGTGATCGGAATCAAACCAAGAACGATGCCACAAAGCAGAGGTTCGATCATGGCGTCGCGCCGAGTGGAAGGATTGACCACAATTGTTCCATGCACATGACGCAACTGTGACGACACCGTCATCAACTGCTGCAACGTCGGAGCGACGCCGTGGTTTGGTGACGGCGTTGACTGCCATGGCTGTGATCACAGCCATGGCCCTTGGGGCCTGGTTTTATCTCAGCACCCGCCTGGATCCATACAGCAAGGCGACCCTGGCGTTGAATGGCGATGTGGAACATGGCGCGCAGCTGTTCCGGATCAACTGCGCTGGCTGTCATGGCATTGCAGGCCAGGGACTGGTGGGTCCAACTCTTCAGGCCGTGAGCGAACGACGGCCGGACCGCTCGCTCATCCACCAGATCGTGAGCGGAGAAACCCCACCAATGCCACGCTTTGAGATTGAACCGGAAGGAATGGCCGACCTGCTCAGCTACCTGCACACCCTGAACTGATGCCCTCGTGAGCCTTGCCGTGGTGTTGGTGGAGCCGGCCGGTCCGCTCAACATTGGGAGCGTGGCTCGTCTCTGCGCAAATTTCGGAGTCGAGGATCTGAGGCTGGTCGCTCCACGTTGTGATCCAGCTGATCCGGATGCACAACGCATGGCTGTGCATGGAGGAGAGGTGCTGGATCGTGCACGACGCTTCCCAACCCTTCCTGAAGCGTTGGCGGATTGTCAGCGCGTCGTGGCCAGCTGCGGACGGATCGAGCATGGCGAGATTCCTCTTCAAGCTCCCGAACAGGTCATGCCCTGGGTGCAACAAGGCCTTGAATCAGCGGCTCAAGTCGCACTGGTCTTCGGCAGAGAAGACCGAGGACTCAGCAATGAGGAGCTGCTGCTCAGTCAACGCGTCGTACGGCTTCATTCTACCGAGGCCTATCCATCGCTGAATTTGTCCCATGCGGTTGCCGTGATGCTGCATGAGCTTGAGCGGGTTCGTCGAGGATCCTCAGAGCCGCTGAAAGCAACACTTAAGGACGCGGAAACAGCCGCACCAACCCAACTGATCGACTGCCTCAATGACGCGGAAGATTTGCTCTTGGAGGCGGGTTTCCTGCTGAAGCACACCGCCAGAGCACGAATGGCCAAAGTCAAAGGACTCCTGCAACGATCGCTGGTGCGTCCAGAGGAATTGGCCATGCTGCGCGGCATGGTCCGACAACTTCGTTGGGCGATTCGTTGCCACCGCCCGTAATCTCTGGCTTTCTCGCGCAGTTCCTTGGCCTCCAGTCGATCCAGACGCCAAAACCCTGGCTTGGGACGTCCTCTGCGGCTTGTGCTGCGACTTGTTCTGATGGGGGTGGGCCTTGGCGTGATTACGGGGTCCTTGCTGAAATTGGCTGGCCCAAGCGTTGAGACAGGAGATCTTGCACTGCCTGCCTGGCTGCCGTTATCCAAGCAGAACCCTGAGGGCAAAGCCAAACCTGGAGCAACTGCCGATACAAGCGGAACCAGGTTCCTCAATCGCACCGAGTCCTTGGGACGCTTCGAGACCCGCAATGAACTCAAACCTCTGAGTGAGCGCTGGCAGACACTGGCTGCAGAACAGCCCGACCTGAAGGTCAGCGCCTTCATGCTCGTGCTGGATGACGGGCGCTACGCGCAGCTGGAGCCTGACACTGCGCTGCCGGCTGCCAGCTCCATCAAAACCCCGATCCTGCTCGTCACCCTTGAGGAGCTTGATGCGGGTCGCTTGAGCTGGAACGAACCTCTACAACTCAGCAAAACCGTTGTGGGCGGTGGTGCTGGCTGGATGGCATCGAAACCACTGGGCACCCGGTTCCCGACGCATGAAGTCGCCACTGAGATGATCCGGGTGAGCGACAACACCGCCACCAACCTTCTGATCGAACGCCTTGGAGGTCAGGAGGCACTGAATGCCCGGTTCAATGCTCTGGGGCTTAGTGCCACAAAAGTGAATGATTGGCTACCCGATCTCAAGGGCACCAACAGCACGAGTGCCAGAGACCTGGCTCGATCGATCGCGCTCGTTGACACCGGGGAAGCTCTCTCGATTCGCAGCCGTGATCTATTTCGGGAGGTGATGGGCACATCGATCACGAATACCCTTCTACCGCGCGGACTGCTGCATGGTCTTGGCGGTCGACAGGGAGAGCCTGACAACAGCCTGATGGTGAAGGGCTACAGAGTGCTCAACAAAACCGGAGACATCGGGATCGCCTACGCCGACGCCGGCTTGATTGAGTTGCCGGATGGCAGCAGAGCTGTTGCCGCCTTCCTGGTGAAGGGACCTTTCAACGATCCCCGCTCGACAGAGCTAATCCGCAAGCTGGCAGCGGCGATGGCGCCGGTTCTCAAACCCAAACCCGCCGTTGCACGTTCCACGGCAAGTGCCGCCAGCATCGAACCATGACACGTCTCAACCGCCTGCAGACGCTGGCCGCTCTGACCATGACCGCAGCGTCCATGGCAACGGTACTTGCGCCTCCTGAGCTTGCTGCGGACCAGCAAAAACCGGCCAACCAAACCCTCACTCGCCAAAGCCAGGTCCGTGCACTTCCAGGCCAGCTGGATGACGTGCTGATGGTGAATGACAACAACCCGGAACTGATCACCGGGGAAGGCATCCTTGTCTCGACCTTCCCTCAGGCGCCTGGCCTGAATGTGACGCTGAGCGGTCGCTTCGATCTATTCAGCCATCACGTTTACGCCGGCCAGCCCGATCAGCTCGAGTCCACTCTCTGGCTCGCTGTTGTCGCCAAGCCCGCTGGAGACGCTCCGGTGACTCTGCAACTTCTGGGTGGCAGCACTTCCCTTTCACAGGCAACCCTGAAAGGCCAAACCTCATCACCATTTCTGCCGTTGCCCGCCCTGATGGCTGAATCGGGGACAGCGATTGCCTCCGGTCCTGGCAGCAAGGTGGCCGGCGACCTGCTGCGTGGAGACATCGCGGATGAACTCCAGCGGGAATGGCAGATTGCACCCGGGTCGCTCAGCTCCCTGGTCGTTCTTCCAATCCCGGTCGCGGGACTGGACCCCCTTCTCAACGGTCGCAACCTGCAGCTGCGACTTCAAAGCTCAGGACCGGTCCATGTCGCAACCATCGCCGCCTATGGAAAAGGTGACAAAGTTCCTGGCCAAGGCAGGTGGAGGAAGCTGCTGAGTGAGGGGCGACAGAGTCCCAAAGAGCACCAACCAACACCGCGCGGCGCTCGCGGCAGGATCGTTTACTCACGCGTTAGCGGTGTTCAGATCGGCAGCACCTGGAGGGCAACCCTGACCGATCCAGGGTCCAGCCACCTGAACGTTGAGGAAGCTCCTATGTCTTGGCCGATTAGCAGCCTGGAGCGCGGTGAGCTGAAAACAGGACAAATCCAGACAGCAGAGCTGAAAGCCTTTGATTCAGGCACAGCCTGGGCAGGACACGGCAACTACGGCGTTGAGTACGACCTGACGCTTCCACTCCGCAATCAGGGATCGCAGCAGCGAACAGTGGCGATCAGCCTGGAATCACCTGACAAGAACAGAAGCGGCAACGGCCAACTGGCGTTCAGCAGGAGCCATAGCAGCCCGGTGATGTTCCGTGGCCCGATTGAGGTGATCGGGCTGGATGGACAACAGGGGCGTCCCAGTGGCCGTCGACGGTTTCACCTGGTGCTGCGACGGGGTCAAGAGGGCCCCCAACTTGGGCAGATCACTCTGGCCCCAGGGCAACAACGTTCGGTGCGCGTCCGCCTGATTTACCCAGCGGATGCCACCCCTCCCCAAGTGCTGTCTCTCCGACCTGTGAAACAATCCACAGGAGCACCATTCGATCGTCCGTGAGTTCACCGCGCAAGCGCAGAGTTTTTCCCTTCACGGCCGTGATCGGTCAGGAGGAAATGAAACTTGCTCTGCTGCTCAACGTGATCGATCCCCGCATTGGCGGAGTGATGATCATGGGCGATAGGGGCACTGGAAAGTCGACCACGATCCGGGCACTGGCGGATCTACTGCCTGGCATTGAGGTTGTTGCCGGAGACCCTTACAACAGCTCACCAAGCGATCCTGATCTCCAAAGCAGCGATGTGCGTCAGCGCCTCGAGCATGGGGAAACCCTGGCGACAGAAGACCGTCAGGTGCCCATGGTTGATCTTCCGCTAGGCGCAACCGAAGATCGTCTATGCGGCACCATCGACATCGAGAAAGCCCTCAGCGAAGGCGTGCGGGCCTTCGAACCAGGGTTACTGGCTAAGGCAAACCGAGGCTTGCTTTATGTCGACGAAGTCAATCTTCTGGACGATCATCTGGTCGACGTTTTGCTTGATTCTGCGGCGTCAGGCTGGAACACTGTTGAACGGGAAGGCGTGTCTGTGCGCCATCCAGCCCGCTTCGTGCTGATCGGTTCCGGCAACCCTGAGGAAGGCGAACTACGCCCGCAGCTGCTCGACCGCTTCGGAATGAGTGTTGAGGTGCGCACAGTCAGAGACCCTGAGCTTCGTGTTCAGGTGGTGGACCAGCGCACAGCCTTTGACACTGACCCGGATGCCTTCAGTACCTCGGTTGAAGCTGGACAGAAGGCACTTCAAGAACGGGTCGTGGAAGCCCAGCAGAGGCTGGACCAGGTCGAAATCGACGATGACCTGAGATTGAGGATTTCCGCGGTGTGCGGCGAGTTGGATGTCGACGGCCTCCGGGGTGACATCGTCACCAACAGGGCTGCAAGAGCACTGGCAGCTTTTGAGGGCCGAACTGAAGTCACGGAAGAGGATGTGGCCCGCGTGGCGTCCTGCTGCCTGCGGCACCGTCTCCGCAAGGACCCGCTGGAGCAGATCGATTCCGGTGATCGTGTGGTGAAGGTGTTCTGCAAAGTGTTCGAGCGCAGCGAAAGCAGCGACAAAGCCGAATTCGAACTGGCCCTGGCCGCCTGATGCATTTCGACCGCTAAGCGTGCGCATTCTCGGTATCGACCCCGGTCTCGCCCGTGTTGGTTACGGGGTGATTGACACCTCTGACGGTCAGCAGACCATGCTCGATTGCGGCATCATCCGCACCGATCCAGGCCATTCTGAAGGCACGCGGATGGTGGAGATTGCCCGAGACTTGCGTCAACTGATCAGGGCTTGGCGCCCGGAATTGGCATCCGTTGAAAAGTTTTTCTTTTACCGATCCAGCAACACCATCGCCGTAGTTCAAGCGCGCGGTGTGGTGATCATGACCCTTAGCCGATTCGGACTGCCGATCGTCGAGTTTCCGCCGATGCAGATCAAGCAGGCTCTCACTGGCCATGGCCATGCTGACAAAGATGAAGTTCTTGAGGCCGTGATGCGCGAGCTCAACCTTGAGTCACCGCCAAGACCCGACGACGCTGCAGATGCGCTGGCCGTTGCATTGACAGGATGGTTTCAACGATAGAGACCTCGATAAACACTCAAAAAGCCACAATGAAGCGGTGGATTGCCGATCAACGTCTTTAACGGAATAGCTGATGATTACAACAGCCTAATCATCAATTAAAACTCTATGAAAGCCTGATGAGAGGAGACTGAATGATTATCTCTTTTCCACAAGTTGCTGATGATAACTCTGTCAAACTGTGGAGAAAAAGGCAAAAAGAAATCTTTCCTGGCGATGAGTTTTAAATCATTTACTCAGGGTGGGCTCAAAGCTTCAAGACGTTGGCAGTCGGTCGAGAGCAGAACAATGGCTTGCTAGCCATTAATACTGGCCTGGAACTGTCGCTGGGCCTCTGGACGATGGAGCAACGCTCAGTCTGAGCTGGACACCTGCACCGCTGGAGCCTCTTCCATGGCTTCTTCTTCAGAACTTGCTGAAGGGAGCAAGCCCAACTGCGTTTCCACTGTTGCCCTGTACCGATTCAGATCGGTTTCCAATTCCTGGATGCGCACTTGCTGGGCATCGAAATCAGTGGATTGCTTGAAGCGATCCACGCTGTTCAGCATTCCACTCCATGCAGCAAAAAGCCAGGCGGACGTTGCGCCAATCCCCGCAGACAACAGCAGCAATGCTGCAAGGGGTGTGGTGTACTTCAGACCCGGCAGCAAATGAACGGTGGTTGCAGCCGTGTTTTCCAGCGTGAAGAACACCATGCTCAAACCGAACACGAAGATCAGGGTGAAATTGATCTGACGCATAGTCCGAGTAGCTTGAGGACCAAAAACTACGTAACCAGTTGCGAGCTGGGAGCCAAAGGCAGTTGAAAGGATGAAGTTCGTTAAGCAGCGACAAGGTCGTTAACGAAACGAGGCAGCGTTAGGCCATCCATCACCCTTCAAGGCGGAGCTTTTATGGATCGGGTGGCGTCATTCCTTCAGCCGATCCATCACGACTCTCGAGAAAGCTCTCTCCCTGGCAGCTGTGACAATCAGCGCTTTCGAAAGTTGCTTGAGAGCCTCCACGTCATTGCACTCGTCGATTTTGCGACAGGCACGTTCGACGCGGAACTGCTGTTCGATCGTCAGGGGAATCTCAGAAGTTGACATGGCAACCACGCCTTTTGCTGAGGGGAATCTGGCGAGTGCAACCCCTCAGGCGTGGAAGCCGCGCCCTAAGAAAAAACAAAAAATCGGAGCGTTCTGTTCAAACCAACATCAGAAGACAAGTCTGAGAAGCTTGAGAAGGAGAGTCCATGACCAACAGAGACGTTGAGAAGAAGACAACAGCAAAGAGCTGATCACCGAGAGACAAAACGACATTCATTCTTGAAAAACAAGTGTGATATTGATCCATAGAACGACTTGCTAGCTCCGATCAGCCAGCTAAAGCAGGCATGAAATCATTCATCCCTATTTACATAGTTTCAGTTCTTCTAGGAACGAATACTTTAGCGAACAATCAATCATCCACTGCAGAAGATGTTGATCAAGAAATAACGATTAATCGACTGTCGAAAATTCCCCAGGGAGCAAACGTGACAGACACATCCTGCGAAGAGATTGGAACCGCTGGCTTTAACATCCGTTATCGCTGCACCATCACTTGGCAGTGAGTCGATTTCATCAATGAAGGGCCACCTGGGCCTTCACTCAGCTTCCACATCCACAACTGCATCTCCTGCATCGAAATCCTCTTCTTTCTTGATCTCTTGCATGGAAGACAAGAGCTTTTTCACCAGTCGGCTCATGAAATAGACCGTTGCAAGCAGCCAGATGAACTTGATCATGGCTTTATTATGCCGAAGTCGAGGGGTCCTGGTCAGATCATCAGCATCAGCCGGAAGGGGAGATCAGAGTCGTCGACTGGATCGCAGCCTGAACCAAAAAATTCTTGAGGCAGTCACCTAGCACTACAGCTCTGAAGGGAGCACAGGCTTTGGTCGGTCAAAACGGACAACAAGTAATTTTTCCTTAGTCACACTGCCATTCTGATCGAAGAGTTCCGGATGGGTGGTTTTGAGCCCGGTTCGATCTTTTGATTTGAAAGATAGACGCATCAATCGAACAGCTTGAACCACCACAAATGCGAGAAATGCTGTGTAGGCAAGCGCGTTAATAGCTGGAAACACTGACTTACAGGTGCGTGCCGCAACACTAGTGAAACCAGGCCTCCATCCTTGGCAGCAATGTTTTCAGGGCCGTCATGCAAATGACACGGTGAGCTGTCTTTTGATTCAGCTCAAGAAACAGCACAGCTTCTGATCATTGGCGATGGCTTGGAGGCAACGTTGACGCATCAACTGGATGGCCGTCACCGCTGTCAATCCGGTCTCGGCAAGTGGAGCAGAGCAAGTGCCCTTTTCGCTTCCAGTAAGAGCGTTTGGAGCGCTCGATTGACTGCCCGCAGATCAGGCACTGAAACAGAGGTGACATGGAAACCGCAGGCTCTTGAGATGCCCAGGCTGCGAGAAGCACTGCCTTCAATCTGTTCACAACAGACCTTCCTGGCGAAGCAGCTGCTCCTGATCCCCAGCATCAATTCACTCTTCAACGTATTCAGACAAAAGCTGAAGTAGCTGAACACTGATCAGGAGGTCAGAGCACATGGGGCATGAACTGTTGATAAGCCAGTCTGATTCTGATGGTTCTAATGTTATCAAGGAAGAAAAGAACAGAGCATCACTCACCTTTTCTGCCAACAATGTGTCGTCACTGGTCTCCTTGACTGACGACAAATACAGGTCCTGTTCAACAGCTGAAGCAACAGTGCAGAACGAGACATCAGCAACAGATTCGAGCAAACCGACAACGCCGCCAACACAAAGACCATGGGTCCGAGATCTCTGCTCGTGATGGGAGAAGAGATTCTGGAGAAGGTGCAGAATTAGATGGGTTGCAACGCTTGGTGGGGCTGTGACGGACCGAACCGAAAGCACAATCGATCTCACCCTCAATGCCGCAGGGCTGCGACTGCTTCTTGGTGCAGTGAGTCATCAGCTCGATCGATGGTCAGGCGGGGACCCTGGCGAGCAAAACAATCTGCAGGAGATGAAGACACTCCTAACGGCTGCACTGCTGGAATGCACCTTTCAAGACAACTGAACATCAAGACTTGATGCAGCTCCAGTGCGAAAGGATTCAGAACCGCCAGATCCTGAAACGCTGCTGATGCCAGCGACCGATAAAGGCTGGTTTGATTCTGTGGCGATTGACTACGCGCGCTGCAGGCCCCGCTACCCGGATGCCTTCTTCGCCTGGATGGCCGACCAGGCAAGAGCACTGGATTGTTGTTGGGATGCAGCCTGCGGTAGTGGCCAGGCCTCCATCGGGCTGAGCCGCTGGTTCAACCGTGTTGAAGCCACAGACCTCAGTCCCGAGCAGATTGCGGCAGCAGATCAACACCCCCGCATTCGCTACCGACAGGGAGCAGCAGAACAATCTCATTTGAGCAGCAACAGCGTTGATGCCGTTCTGATTGCTGCCGCGATTCACTGGCTGGATGTGGCGCAGTTCAATCGAGAAGTCCGTCGTGTGCTGCGACCGGGGGGGCTCCTGGTCTGGCTGGGCTATGAACCCATCCGAGACGCACCAGAGGAGTTACAAGCCTGGCTGAACAGCCTTTATCAGGAGCGACTCAATCCGTTCTGGCCACCTGAACGGATCCATGTCGACGCCTGCTATGCCGATCTGGAGTTCCCTGGCTGCGATCAACCGCTGCCCCAGGGGTTGAAGATCACCGAGCACTGGACGCAGAACGATCTTCTTGGCTTCATCAGCACCTGGTCAGCTCTCAGAAATGCAAGCCAGCAGGTTGATGACAATGACCAGGCCCGGTTCTTGATCAACAATCTGTCTCATGAGCTAAAGCAGGTCTGGCCCAAGGATTCAGACCAACTGACACTGCATTTGCCACTGATGGGTCGCTGGGGGGTCTTGCCCTGATGCAGGCGTTTGATGAAGCAAGTAAGGCCAATCTTCGACAGGTGTTCAGAACACGCAGGCTCCTGGCTCTCGAAGCTGAACCAACCTTGCAGGCAAGGATCAGAGATCAGGCCAGACAGGAACTCAGGCGGCGCCACCGAGACGATGACTTACGCCATTCAGTCGGGCTTTATTGGCCACTGCCTGGAGAAGTGGACCTGACACCTCTGCGTCTTGAGCTTGTCAACGAACTCGGCCTGAGCACAGCGCTGCCTGCCGCTGATGGACACGGCAACATGACCTATCGAACCTGGAGCGCAGCCCCGCTGAAGAAGGACGGCTGCGGGATCCCGGCTCCTTTGGACCAACCAGCCCTGAGTGCTGAACAGATTTCTCTGTTGCTGGTGCCAGCCCTGGCTGTGGATCGGAAGGGCATTCGACTCGGCTACGGAGGTGGCTACTACGACCGCCTTCGCTGCCTGGAACGCTGGAGCGGAATCCCTGCACTCGTTGTGCTCCCCAGCGCCTGCGTGAGTGTTCAAGCACTGCCTTCAGACCCCTGGGACCAGCCGTTCCAGGGCTGGTTGAGCGAAAACGGTTGCCATCAGACGATGCCTTGAGTTCAAGGAGACCTGGCTTGAGGAGATTCAGATCCGCCTCAATCAGGACTGGTTGAGTGCCGCAATCTCCCGCACGATGGGTTCCTCAATCACAGGTGCGCCATGGCCATTCCATCCCGTTTTGCACTGATGGCCACCACAGCACTGGGACTGGGACTGGCTCTCACCCAGCCCCTGCAGGCTGAAGCCCATGGAGTGGAAAGCAGTCTCCGCTATCTCGACGGACAACTCGAACTCACCAGCAGCTTCTCGACCGGAGAACCCGTGGAAGGGGCAGTGGTGAGGATCCTGAAGGCCGATGGAACAGCTGGTGAGGAACTCGGACGCATTGATGCGAGAGGCAGTCTGCAAATGACGCTTCCAGACCTAGGAGATGGCCTCGTAGACCTGCAGGTGGATGGAGGACCTGGCCACCGTGACTACCTCACCCTTCCTCTTCAACAGGGACGGGTCAACCTGAATGAGGTCGTGACGAACCCTGGTCATCACAGAGGTCTGGACTGGGCCATGGCACCAGTCCTGGTCGGTGTGGTGGGCCTGATGGTTAGGGTGCGCAGCCACCGTCAACGCTGACCCTGCCATGGCTGAATCAGGCAGCTCCACCACTCGCTACGGCAGCCAGGCTCTAGATCAACTCACCGAGAGACTGAACAGCACATCAGATCCGCGCAAGCGCTACGAATATGTGCTCTGGCTTGCCAAAAAGCTGCCTTCCATGCCTTCCGAGCTGCAAACAGAAGAGCGCAAGGTCAAAGGGTGTGTATCCCAGGTGTTTATTGCATCGGAACTCGTGAATGGACGCCTGCAGTGGCAGGGAGATTCCGATGCCCTGATCACCAAGGGGCTGCTGGCCCTGCTGATCAAAGGACTCGGCGACCTCACCCCAGCACAGGTCATTGCAGTTGATCCGGGTTTTATCGCCGCTACAGGCCTTCAAGCAAGCCTCACACCATCACGCGCCAACGGCTTCCTCAACATCCTGCGGATGATGCAACAGCAGGCCAGTGCTCTGAACGAATCGGATTGAACAGAACCGGCGGACCGACCGCTGCCTAAAGTCGACCCCTCAGCGCAACTAATGGACCCGCTCCATGGCGACAAGGATCGGCATCGGCTTGCTTGGCCTCGGCACCGTCGGCGCAGGCGTGGCAAGCATCCTGAACAGTCCGGAAGGTCGTCATCCTCTGATCGCCGATCTTGAGCTGGCGAGGGTGGCGGTACGTGATCTACAGCGCAGTCGCCCCGTCGCGATCCCCACCGATCGCCTCACCACTGATCCCAATGAGGTGGTGGACGACCCAAACGTGCATGTGGTTGTCGAGGTCATCGGCGGCATTGAGCCGGCTCGCACCCTGATCATGCGAGCCATTTCGGCCGGAAAATCCGTGGTCACTGCCAACAAGGCTGTGATCGCTAGACACGGTGAGGAAATCGCAGCAGCAGCAGCAGCAGCGGGTGTCTACGTGTTGATCGAAGCGGCCGTTGGCGGCGGCATTCCGATCATCGAACCGCTTAAGCAGTCGCTCGGTAGCAATCGCATCGAGCGGGTGAGCGGCATCATCAACGGCACCACCAACTACATCCTCAGTCGGATGGCCGATGAAGGGGCTGATTATCACGCCGTTCTCAAGGAGGCCCAGAAACTGGGCTATGCGGAAGCGGATCCAGCCGCTGATGTCGACGGACATGACGCCGCAGACAAGATTGCGATCCTTGCCGGCCTGGCTTTTGGCGGGCCGATCGAACGCAGCGCCGTTCCGACAACGGGCATCAGCAATCTGCAGGGGCGGGACGTGGACTACGCCACGCAACTGGGATACGGCGTGAAACTGCTTGCTGTTGCCGAACGTCTGGAAAGCGATGGGGATCCCATGGGATCCCTGCCTTTGGGCGTTCGTGTCCAGCCCACGCTGGTACCCAAGGATCACCCCCTTGCCGGCGTGAGTGGCGTCAACAACGCCATCCTTGTGGAAGGCGACCCAATCGGCCGGGTGATGTTTTATGGACCCGGTGCTGGGTCTGGACCAACAGCCTCCGCAGTGGTTGCCGACATTCTCAACATCGCCGGCATCCGACAGCTCAACAACAGTGATGGTGGCCTTGATCCCCTGCTCGCCGCCAGCAGCTGGCGCTCCTGCCACCTGGTGGATTCCAGCCGGGTCCGACAGCGCAACTACGTGCGTTTCAACACGGAAGATGCCCCCGGCGTGATCGGCAAGATTGGCAGCTGCTTTGGAGAACAGGGCGTGTCGATCCAATCCATCGTCCAATTCGACGCCTGCGACGAGGGAGCTGAAATCGTTGTGATCACTCACGAAGTGGGCAACGGAGCGATGCAAAACGCCCTGCAGGCCATTGCTTCTCTACCTGGAGTCCGCTCTCTGGCGGCCCATTTCGGCTGCTTCTGAGTACATCTGGAGGCCATTCGCAGATCAGCAGGTCTGTGCATCCCCTGGCGAACGCACCCCCGGATGAGGCAGAGTTGTAAGAACCATCACAGCTTCGGTTCGCATTCGCGGATTCATGCTGCAAAACGTTCATGCCGAACGATCTCTCTGTTCTTCAGGGGCAACGCTGCAATCAGTCGGAATCCCGATCCGCCATGAGGCTCCATCAGGGGGACTGCATCACATTGCGGAGTGATGCCGGTCTGTTTCAGGTCATCGGCATTGATGGCGACCACGACCGCTGCTGGGTCCGACAGTGGCCACTGAAGCCGCAGGGCTCCCCGGTCTTCGAGGTCCCTCTCGACCAGATCACCTCGCCCTCTGGTTCCGATTAGGACGTGGGGCCCTTGAATGGCTGCGTCTGAGCTCAGTGGCGTGATCGATCAACCCAGACAGTCACGCCTGGCCTCGCTGAAACGACGCTGCAAACAGCTGCAGCCACTCAGCACAGCCTTGTCACTCAGCACAGCTCTTGCTGTCTGCATCAGTCAGAGCGCCTGTCAGCCAGGTAGACGCAGTGATCGAATCACAGTGGCCAGTGCAGGCCGCATCACTTCTCTTGACCCTGCTCAGGCCAGCACTTTCGGAGCTCTGCAACTGCTCAGCGCTCTCGGAGACACGCTCTACAAGAGAACAGCTGATGGAGAACTGACCCCGTCTCTGGCGTCAGCGCTGCCGGAGATCAGCGATGAGGGCCGCACCGTGACGATCCCCCTGCGTGAGGACGTGCTCTTCCATGACGGCACTCGCTTTGATGCGGAAGCGATGGCCTTCAGCCTGCGTCGTTTTCTGGAGATCGGCACTCTCAGCTACGTGGTCGGCGATCGCATCACCGCAGTTGAAGCCCCCCAGACCTATCAATTACGACTGCGTTTGAGCCGCCCCTCCAGCTCGCTTGAGAATCTCCTCACCGCCACCAACCTGACCCCTGTATCCCCCAGGGCTTATCAGGATTATCAGGATCGTTTTCTCAACGACCGCTTCATCGGAACGGGCGCTTACAAACTGACCAACTTCCGAGCTGTGCAGCAACGCTTGGAGCCCTTTAAGCGGTACTGGGGAGCCTCGCCCAGCAACGCAGGGCTGGATCTGATTTACCTCAGCAATTCCACCGCTCTGTTCGGCGCGATGCGAAGCGGCGAAGTGGATGTTCTGCTCTCTGACTCCATCGACGAGGATCAGCGCCTGGCTCTGAATCGCATGGCCGCTGAGGGGCATTTGCGCGAAGGGCAGGGTCCTGCACTGGTGATCGGTTACATCACGCTGCTCAGCAACACACCACCCCTTCAGAATCCAGTCCTGCGACAGGCCCTGGCACTGAGCCTCGATCGAGACCTGATCAACAAGAGAGTCAGCCACGGATTGCGGCCTCCGCTTTTTTCGTTGGTTCCGCCGGGACTGCCGGGAGGAAATCTCAAGCCCTGGCCAAGGCACGATGCCGCCCGGGCAAGAAACCTGTTCATTCAGGCGGGGTACTGCAATGGGAAGGTCTTCCATCTGCCATTCACCTACCGGTCGAATGTGCCCGCAGACCGTCTGATGGCACTTACCTGGCAAGCCCAAATCCAACGCGACCTGGCTGATTGTCTGTCGCTCAAACTCGACGGCGTGGAATCAACGACTGTGTATCGACAGCTGGGCGAGGGGGCTTTCCAGGCCGTGATGCTCGACTGGCGAGGCGCCTATCCCGACCCAGAGGCCTACCTGGCACCTCTGCTCAGCTGTAAGGAATCGCAGGGATCCATTTGCAAGCGAGGGGAAGCCGCCATCAGCGGAAGTTTCTGGACAGCGCCAGGCCTGGAAACAACATTGCAGCAGTCGGACCGCAGCCGCGGTGATGCACGACAGCGTGATCTGGAGAGCGTGGAGCAGATGGCCGCTGAAGGCGCCGCCTACATTCCGGTCTGGCTCGTCACGCCCAGGGCCTGGAGCAGTACCGACCTGGCCACTCCTGAGTTCGATGGCAATGGTCAGGTGGTGCTGGCCAGATTGCAGGAGCAGCGCTGATGGGACGCAGTCGAGAGCTGCTTCGCTACATGGGGACGCGGCTGGCCCTAGCTCCTGTGATGCTCTGGCTGATCGCGACCCTGGTGTTTCTGTTGCTGCGGGTTGCTCCGGGCGACCCAGTGGATGCCGTGCTCGGCAGCCGCGCTCCGGAAGCAGCCAAAGCCGCACTCAGGGCGCGTTTGGGGTTGGATCAATCACTGGGGCAGCAATACGTGGATTTTCTCGGCGGGCTGCTCCATGGTGACCTCGGCCAGGCGCTGATCAATCAGGAGCCGGTCAGTCAAATCATCCGTGAGGCGCTTCCGGCAAGCCTGGAATTGAGCGTGACCGCTCTGCTGCTGGCAGCGGTGAGCGGACTGGCGGTTGGTTTCACAGCGATTGCCCGATCCGAGGGGAAGATTGATCTGGCAGGACGCTTTTACGGCATCGGCACCTACGCCTTACCTCCCTTTTGGGTGGCCATGCTGGCCCAGCTTCTGTTTGCCGTCACCCTGGGCTGGCTGCCTGTTGGAGGTCGTTTCCCCCCAGGCATGATTGCGCCTGATGGCAGCGGTTTTCTAATTGCCGACAGTGTGATCAGCGGTAACTGGGCTGCACTGCAGGGTGCTCTGCGCCACTTGGTGCTGCCGGCATGCACACTCGGATTGCTCTTGAGCGGGGTCTTCACCAATGCCCTGCGCCTGAATCTGAATCGCAGTCTTCGCTCGGATTATGTGGAGGCAGCCCGAAGCAGGGGACTGAGCGAAACCCAAGTGATTCTTCGGCATGCACTGCCTAATGCACTTCTGCCAGTGCTGACGATTGCCGGAATCACCGTCGCCTCGTTGATTGGCGGTGCATTGCTGATTGAGGTGACCTTTTCCTGGCCTGGCATTGCACTACGCCTGCAGGAAAGCATCAACCAGCGCGACTACCCAGTGGTGCAGGGCATTGTGGTGGTGATCGCCGCTTTGGTGGTGCTCGTCAGCGTGGCTGTGGATCTTCTCGTCGCCGTTCTGGATCCAAGAGTCCGGTACTGAACTGCAGCGTTGAGGCCATCTCCAGGGAGCTTCAATCCAGGAAACGCTTTGCACCGCTCTGATTCAGACGGTGCACATGCAGATCCCCCACCTGCAGGTGTTCAACACCGCCCTGCACGGTCCAGGACACACGACCAAGCTCTAGATCAAGAAGAAAGCGCACGATTTCTTTCTCCAGCTGAGCCTGAACCCGCAGCGGCTGAACCCCAACCAGCTCTTCGCCGAGTTGGAACACATCCTCACCCTGACCACCACCGCTTTGGCCCTCCACGCGCACAGGGGAGAAGTGGCTGGCCCCTTCAACCAACACAGCACGGGTTGCAGGATTGGCGGGCAATGACCTGAGAAGGCCCAACTGCTCACTCAGCGGAGGGGTAATCAAATCAAGAGTTCCTCCGCTCAGAAAGACAGCAACTTCCCCCGGCAGGGGAATCTTTTGAGGCCAGAGCAGGCTGCCGAAACTGTTCAGACCAACCAGAGCGGCCAGCTGCTTGGGCGGACGCACGGCGGGCAGAGGCACCTCCTCGATCTGACACTGAAGAAGTCGCGACAGGTTGCTAATTGGAAGGTCATCCAGATCCTGGCCGCAACGTCGAGCAAGGCCCGGCTCAGGCCCAGCACCTGCTGCGAGCAGAGCCGTGAGTGCTCCAAGAGAGTGTCCACCCAGCACCAATCGGGTGCCAGGAAGCTTGAAAAAGCCTCTCTGGTGTGCAGCCAGAACCGCATCCAGATCTCTCAGGCGATCGGGCAACACCTCAGCACCTGGCGGCGGAAGCCGCCCCTCCAAAAGGGCCTGCACGGCAAGCGCATCACTGCCTGGATGTTCAAGCACAAGAACCGGCCATCCCTGCCGACTGAGGGCCCGTCCCAGCCAGCGGAAATGATCCGGGCTACCCCCCAGGCCTGGCATCAGCACGAGCCAATGACTGCGCTCGCGACCGTCTGCAGTCAGCGGGCGCCAGAGCTGAATCTGCAGCGGCTGAGCCCGATGCTCCACCGACAAGGTCAATCGCTGAAGCGTGCGATCAGAAGCACTCTCAGACTGATCAGCGGGATCCGTCCTCTGAGTAATCGACGACACCGGGAGTTGGTTGAGGGTTTTGACCAGAGCCTGCTGCCGTTGCAACTGACGCCGCCAGCTGCTGGCAACTGGGAGCAGGGCATCGAGATCGAGGCGGACACGCTTCGCTGGCAGTGCCTCAAGCAGATCGAGAGTCGTGACCTGTGCGCGCTTGTCGAGAAGTGACTCGAGTGTCACCTGAACGGTTTGGCCTGTTGCATCGTCGTCAACCATCACCAGATCACTGACCTGATCAAGCAAACGCCGGCCTGCCCAGCTGTTAAGAATCTGCCGGGTCATGCTGCGGTCGTTGATCAGCGGAGCCTTGAGCAGATCAATCACTCCCTGACGACTTTTTTCCTCAAGCAAATTCAGCCACACACTCAGCTCCGAGGAGCCACGTTCTTCACCACGCAGCCATCCCCCCAGATCGTTGATCGATAAGGGCAGATCCATCCCATCCAGACGAACGACCAACTCGGAGGCTGTACGAGCAGGTCGCGGTGACAGGGCACCGAGCATCAGACTGCACACGAGTCCTACGGCAAACCGTTGTCCTGTTGAGCGTCTTCGCAAGGCCTAAGCCAGTTCATTGGTGGAACCAGTTTCCCGCACCTTTGCAGGAAGTGGCTTCAATCAGGCTCCTGGCTTCGCTGGGAGCAGGCGGCGTCATATACATGACGCCCATCGTGTTCCACCAGGCCAGCTTCACAGCGACTCAGGTTGGTCAGGGCCTGGCGGCTGCCGCCCTGATCGGAACGGCTGCCCGTCTGCTGAGTGGTGTCTTGCTGGATCGGGGCCTGTGCTGCTCCTGGCCGGTGCGTGCTGCGGCAGTGCTGGCCTTCATCGCCGATTTCATCCTGCTGCAAGCGCAAGGTTTTGGTGGTTACCTCACTGGACAACTGCTGATCGGTTTAGCCGCAGGGCTTTATTTCCCGGCGATTGAGCTTGCAGTGCCGCTCAGCTGTGCCGGCTTCAAGTCCAGCCGGGGTTATGCACTGGCTCGCAGCGCTGATGCAATGGGTGTTGCCTTGGGCGCACTGATCGGCGCGGTTGTCACAGCTCTCGGACTGATCCGTGCGGTTTATCTGGTGGAAGCGACGGCCGTTGTGGTGATGCTGCTGGTGCTGAACTGGCGACCTCTGCCAGATGGGCGCGCCGCCCTATTGCATCTCGACGACGTCGATCAAGAACACTCCACGGCCAAGACCCCTTCGGCCGATGGATGGCGCTGGTTGACACCTCTACTGCCGGTGCTGGCCATCAGCATCGTTGCCACAGGAATGATTGCGCTGAGGCAAAGCGCCCTGCCTCTGGATCTGGTGCGTGGAGGTCTTTCGCGGCCAGCAGTAAGCGAAGCAGGCAGCGGTGCACTGATCGCGCTACAACTCGCTCTATTGGTTGTTCTGCAGTGGCCTGTGGGCAACTGGGTGGCCAAGCGCAGCCTCCGCTTTGGGCTGGGAATGGGACTGATTGGCTTTGTGATCGGCTGCCTGCTCTTAGCGAGCTCAGCACTCTGGAGCGGCGGAATGATCCTGATTTCGCTGGCCATGCTGCCTTTGGCCTTTGGAGAAGCAGCGTTCCTTCCCAGTGCCGCCGAAGCCATGGTGGAAGAGACCCCTTTGAAACACCGGGGCCTATCCATGGCGCTGTTCTCCCAATGTTTCGCCATCAGTGCCACCGGTGCACCCTTGCTGGCCGGAACCTTGCTTGACCAGCAGGGTCATGGTGTGCAGCTCTGGTTACTGATGGCTGTGATCTGCCTGGCTGTAATGCCGCTGCTCAAAACCGTGCGACCTCGCTATACAGCAGGTCTGGATGGAACCCCCCTGGAGAACGACGAGGATGTCCCGAGCCCGCGAATTGCTTCGCTCCGTTAAAAATCTTTCAGTTCTGCGAGAACTGGCCAAAACCAATGGTGGGCTCAACAGCGTCGGTGACCTAGTTGACAACTTTATCGACAGCGAAGCAATGGCGGTCTGCCTCCAACGCTTCAAGGCTCTGCCCGGTGGCAAAGAGATGGTGGAGCAGCGCTATCCGCCCTTCCAGCCTGATATCCCTGCTTTGGAAAAGCTGCCGGAGGGAACACTGGGTCGGGCTTACGCGGGAATGATCCGCCGACTGAACTACGACGCTGATTTTTTCCGACCAAGAGACACCAGCACTGAAGCGCTCTGGCTGACCCAGCGAATCGCCTCAACCCACGATCTGCATCACGTGATCGGTGGATTCAACACAGAAACGGCTGGTGAGTCGGGAGTGCTGTCAATCACGGCAACCCAGATCGGGTTTCCTGCCTATGTGTTGTTGAACACGCTGGCTGGGTTCCGCGCATTTCGCTTCCAACCGGATGAGTTTGAAAAGATCAGCCGAGCGATCGCCGTGGGCACTCGCATTGGTCTGGAGGCGACGCCTCTTGTGCTGCAGCGCTGGGAGGAAGGATGGGAAAAACCACTTCATCTCTGGCGCGAAGAGCTGGGAGTGAAACCTGCTGTAGGAGAACAGTTTGGGGCTGAGTACTAGCGCTCACCTTCGTTGAGGTGGTGGCGAATTTTCTTCTGCAGCACGAACGATGCGGGGATCAAGGTGAGTCCATTGGCAAGGATCACAGGCCCATTCCCACTGAGCAGACCGAACGCTGCCCAGATGGCAACGCCGGCGGTGAACAGGCCATACATCGACAGGGAAATGGAGCGCGTGTCATCGGTGCGCAACGTCTTGATGGCCTGCGGGAAAAGCTCAAGGTGGTCAGCGCTGCGGCCACATAACCGATTGCATCCACATCCATCGTGAACATCACTGGAGCGGAAGCACTCCATAAACTGCCGCCAGTCTTGCTGCAGTCATGGCAATCGGTGTCAACGCCAGCGCTTGGTTCCTGCAGGGCTATTCACGTAGCTGGCAACTGGGCTGGCGCTCAGCCTTGATGCTCAGCGCACTTCTGGGAGCGCTGCAGCCACCGGTTCAGGCCAACGAAACAGAAACTCGTCATGCCATGGCAGCAATGGCTGCTTTTGCAGAATGCAAAATCATGCACGCCGGCTACAGCCGAGACAGAGCCCAGAACATCCTGAACACCTGGATCAAAAACAAAGGGTTGGAGCAACAGGCTGAATGGCTGCAGTCGCCTCAAGCCATTCGCGTTGTCGCTCTGACCAGTGAAGCGATGAACAAAAGCTGCAATGACTTTGATCAGAACAGTCCACAGTTCATTCCCGCCATGGAGGCGATCGACGCCATCTAAGACCTGCTGACAACACTGCAGACGACCAAGCCTTCAGCCTTGACGACCTAAGAACAAATACTCATCCCAGGGCAAATGGGAGTGGTTAAACCGTGAAGGAAGTTGCCAAACCGACTGCGCCCAAACATGTCTAACCCCACCCACGTTCCTGACGCCACATTTCAAACACGGGTCAGAGACGAATCCATCGCAGGAGACAATCCATTCCGGTGGCAGGAGCTGACCAGTAAAGACATTTTTGGGGGCAAAAAAGTTGTCCTTTTTGCACTTCCTGGAGCCTTCACGCCAACTTGCTCATCCAACCATCTTCCCCGCTACGACGAACTCTTTGACGAATTCAAAAGCCACGGCGTTGATCAAATCATCTGCCTTTCGGTGAACGATGCATTTGTGATGTTCCAATGGAGCAAGCACCTTGGGACCAAGAACATTTTCATGCTTCCTGATGGCAACGGTGAGTTCACCAGAAAGATGGGAATGCTCGTCGAGAAGTCAAATCTTGGCTTTGGAATGCGTTCCTGGCGTTATTCGATGCTCGTAAACAATATGGTCATTGAAAAAATTTTTGTCGAGCCTAATTTCGCAGACAACTGCCCTACAGACCCTTTCCAATCATCTGACGCAGACACAATGATCGCCCATCTGAAAGGAGGCACATCATCAGGAATTGCCAAGCCACATGCATTTGTCGGATAACTGAAGCGCTCCTTCCTCTCATCCGGAGCCACATTCAAAACAAAGGCCTATTGATCAAAGACAGGCCTTTATTGCTGCAGGCTGATAATCAGCACTCATAATGAACAACCAACTCCAAGTCCATGACGGGTGGACATCCGAAGAGGGCGAGACATGACATGAAGAGAGGCGACATCGGCAGCCAGATTCTGATCCCCTGCTTTTTCTGGGCTGCTGTACCGGCAACAGCCATTCCCTTACCGCTGGTCTGCGAGTTGACCAGCGAAGAGAGTTCTGCGGTGAAGATTCGACTCACTGAACGAACAACAGGATCGCTTAGAGGTGAGTTGATTCAGAACGACAAAAAACTCGGTGTTTTTCAATCGGGGAAACCAAAGCGAGGCAAAGACCCCTGGTGGTCTTTTCAAACAGAAAAGCACAGCTCCAAAGGCATTTCAGTTTTCTTCCAGGACACAGAACTCTGGAACCCCTATCGACGTTCGCCACGACCGCAGGACAGCAACCGAGTGCTCTTTGCTGGACTAGGGCCTGCACTGTGGAATTGGAGAGCTGCTCAAAAACGACCTGTTTTCAGGGATAACAGCGATTTATTGAAGGCCGCTGGAGGGCTCTGGTCAATTTCCAACCAGTGCGTTGGCGGAAGAATCGTTGATGGATGATCCCGCTCATGAAGACCAGCTTGAAAAATCGCCTCATCGGCTGATCGGCTTCTTTAAACGTTAAACAAAAACTCCATCACATCACCTTCCTCAACTTCATACTCTTTACCCTCACTGCGTAGCCAACCTTTGTTGCGGGCTTCCACAAGCGATCCTGCCTCCAGCAATTTCTCGCAACCGATGGTCTGAGCACGAATAAATCCTCGCTCAAAATCGGTATGGATCACTCCTGCCGCCTGGGGCGCAGTCATCCCAGCCTTGAATGTCCAGGCACGTGTTTCCTTTTCACCGGTCGTGAAATAGGTACGCAATCCCAATAAACGGTAAGTGGCCCGAATCAGACTTTTCAGGCCACCTTCACTGACTCCAAGTCCATCGAGATAATCCTTTCGTTCGTCTTCGCCAAGCTCAACCAGTTCCGCTTCAACCTGAGCAGAGATGCGCACGGTTTCAGCACCCTCCTTCGCTGAAAGAGCCACCACCTCCTCGCAGAAACCATTGCCTGCAGCAAGATCGTCCTCGCTCACATTGGTGGCGTAAATGATTGGCTTGGCCGTTAGAAGTCCCAGTGGTTTGATAATCAGCGCTTCTTCATCGCTGAGCTCAACGCTGCGCGCAGCACCACCTTCCTCGAGCACAGCCTGAATCCGCTCGAGCGCCGCATCCTCTGTCTGCGCCTCCTTGCTTGTTCGCATCTGCTTCTTCAGGCGCTCGCGACGTTTTTCAATCTGCGCCAGATCGGAAAGTCCGAGTTCAAGATTGATCACCTCGGCATCGCGAACCGGTCCAACAGAACCGGACACATGTATGACGTCGTCATCCTCGAAGCAACGAACGACATGAACAATGGCGTCCACTTCACGAATATTGGCCAGGAACTTGTTGCCGAGTCCTTCACCCTGACTCGCTCCCTTGACCAGGCCGGCGATGTCGACAAACTCCATTCGAGTGGGAATGGTGTCGGCACTTTTGCTCAGATCAGTCAGCTGCTCCAAGCGCGCATCCGGAACGGACACGGTGCCGACATTCGGTTCGATGGTGCAGAACGGGAAATTGGCTGCCTGGGCCTGGGCATTGGCCACAAGGGCATTAAAGAGAGTGGATTTACCCACATTGGGTAATCCAACGATTCCGGCTTTGAGCATGGCGGAAATATATCGGCAGGTGCGTCTTGGGAACCATCGTTCTGAACACGATTAGGCCATTCACGGGCGAGAATGGTTACGAAAGATGTTGAAGGGGCAATGGGCAGCCAAAAAAGCCAGTCCCCAACTGGGGCCACTCCCGAATCCCTGCGTGCATTGAGCCGTCTAAGTGGTCTGAAACGCAGGCGGCGTCGCTTGATCGGTGCTGGAGCAGCAGCTGTTCTGTTGACAGCAGGTGGTGTGATCTGGAGCCAAGGTCCCGGGTCCGATCGTTCGCGTCAGCTGAGTGAGTTCACCGTGGCGGCGGAGAGAGGATCTCTGCCTGGCGTGATTACGGCCAGTGGCGAGCTGGAAGCGATCCGAAGGGTGAACGTGAGCCCAAACAAGAGTGGGTTGGTGGAAGCGCTTTACGTTGATGAAGGCGATGTGGTGACCAAAGGTCAGGTCCTGGCCCGTATGGACGCCGGTGATCTCAAGGACCGAATGGATGAATTTGCCGCACTCGAACGGCAGGCCAAGGCGGACTATGAAGCCAAGCGGGCCGAATATTTACGCAACCGGCAGTTGGTGGATGTCGGAGCCATCAGCGCATCGGACCTGGATGGTTTCCGAGCGGCCTTCATCAGCAGCAAGGAAGCTCTGACCGCAGCTCGCGAGCGCATTGAACAACGCAACGTTGAAGGCAATGACCTGCTAATCCGCGCTCCTTTCAGCGGGCTCATTACCGAACGCTTCGCCGAACCTGGATCCTTTGTGACTCCAACCACAGCAGCTTCAACCAATGCCGGCGCTACCAGCTCATCACTTGTTGAGCTGTCTGAAGGCCTGGAAGCGGCCGCCAAGGTTCCTGAAAGCGATATCGGTCGCATTCGTATTGGCCAGGACGCCACTGTTCGCGTGGATGCATTCCCTGATCAGCTTTTTCCGGCAAGGGTGCGAGACATCGCACCGCGTGCACTCAAAACCGACAACGTGATCTCATTCGAGGTGGAGCTCACACTGATCGATCCTCCACCGACCCTTCGCATCGGCATGACCGCAGATGTGAACTTCCAGACCGGACGCACCGCCGCCAGCACACTGGTGCCAACCGTGGCAATCGTGACTGAGCAAGGTCAATCAGGCGTTCTGCTGATTGGCAACGACGATGAGCCCACATTCCAGCCTGTGCAACTCGGTGCCAGCAGCGGCGACAAGAGTGCCATTCTCTCCGGTGTGCAGCCCGGCACACGCGTGTTCATTGACCTGCCGCCCTGGGCGAAACAGCGCGACTGACCGACCCAGAACCTGCCCTCATCCATGCCACAAACCAAGGAGAAACCGCTGCTGCTGCTGGTGGATGGCCATTCCCTGGCCTTCCGCAGTTTTTATGCCTTCAGCAAAGGCGGCGAAGGTGGGTTGGCCACGAAGGACGGACGTCCAACCAGCGTGACCTATGGATTTCTCAAGGCCCTGCTGGATAACTGCAAGGGGCTGAAACCTCAGGGTGTGGCGATCGCCTTTGACACCGCCGAGCCCACCTTCCGCCACAAGGCTGATCCCAATTACAAGGCTCACCGGGATGTCGCTCCGGATGTGTTCTTTCAGGACCTTGACCAACTGCAGTTAATCCTGCGCAATCAGCTGCAGCTGCCCCTCTGTCTGGCGCCTGGCTTCGAAGCGGATGACGTGCTCGGAACCCTGGCCAACCGAGCGGCATCCTCGGGATGGAGGGTGAGAATTCTCAGCGGCGACCGCGACCTGTTTCAGCTGGTGGACGACCAGAGGGACATTGCCGTGATGTACATGGGTGGCGGCCCCTATGCCAAAAGCAGCGGACCCACCCTGATTGATGAGGCAGGTGTCCAATTCAAGCTCGGAGTAATGCCCGACAAGGTGGTGGACCTGAAGGCTCTGACTGGAGACAGCTCGGACAATATCCCTGGAGTGAAAGGAGTTGGCCCGAAAACCGCCATCAATCTGCTCAAAGAGAATGTGGACCTCGATGGCGTCTACAAGGTGCTTGCCGAAGTCGAGGCGGAAGGCCCCAAGGCCAGCAGAGGTGCTGTGAAAGGTGCTCTTAAGGGCAAGCTCAGCGCCGACCGGGACAACGCCTATCTCTCAAGACAACTGGCCGAAATCCTGGTCGACATCCCCCTGCCTGAGGAGCCCGTTCTCGAACTTGGGCCCGTGGACGGCGATGGACTGGAGGTTCAGCTCAAGGACCTGGAGCTCAACAGCCTGGTGCGACAAGTTCCTGGTTTCATCGCCACCTTCTCCACCGGTGGCCTAGCAGCGAACACCCACCTACTGGAGACCAAGACTTCCAAGGACTCCTCTCAAGCCGACAGGTCGAAGGATGCTGCAACTAAGAAGCAGGACGCCCCTGATGCTTTCAGCCAGGATTCCGCCGCCTCATCCCAACCGGATCTGAAGCCACAGCTGATCTGCAGCGACGCAGCACTCCATGACCTGATGCAACGGTTGCAGTCCTGCACCGATGCCACGGCTCCGGTTGCGCTCGACACGGAGACCACCGATCTCAATCCCTTCAAGGCGCAGCTGGTTGGCATCGGCGTGTGCTGGGGTCCAGGTGATGCCGATCTCGCTTACATCCCTGTGGGTCATCGTGCAGCGACGGAAGTAACGCTGGAACCAGACCGCCCACTGGTGCAGCTTCCAATCGAGACGGTGTTGGAACAGATGGCTCCCTGGCTGGCCAGCCCTGAGCACCCCAAGGCACTGCAGAACGCGAAATATGACCGCCTGATCCTGTTGCGACATGGCTTGCCGTTGGCGGGCGTGGCCATGGACACCCTGCTGGCCGATTACCTGAGAGATGCCGCGGCCAAGCACGGCCTTGATGCCATGGCAACACGGATGTATGGAATCACTCCCACCCTATTCAGTGATCTAGTGGGCAAGCCCAAGGACGGCAAGGCGAGTTGCTTCGCAGAAGTGGACCTTGACCAGGCCGCGCTGTACTGCGGCATGGACGTCCATCTCACTCGCCGACTGGCCATCGATCTACGCCAACAGCTGCAGGCAACAGGAGAAAGTCTCCCCAGCCTTCTGGACAACGTGGAACTGCCGCTGGAACCGGTTCTGGCCTTGATGGAAGCCACCGGCATCCGCATTGACGTGCCTTATCTCAGTGCACTGTCAACTGAAATGGGTGACATCTTGCAGAGGCTGGAGAAGGAGGCCAAAGAGGCAGCAGAAACCGACTTCAACCTCGCCTCGCCCAAGCAACTGGGCGAGCTGCTGTTCAACACCCTCGGCCTCGACCGCAAGAAATCCCGCAGAACCAAGACTGGTTACAGCACCGATGCCACTGTTCTGGAGAAACTGGAGGCTGATCACCCCGTTGTGCCGCTGGTTCTCGAACACCGCGTGCTGAGCAAGCTCAAGAGCACTTATGTGGATGCCCTGCCGCAACTGGTGGAAGCGGAAACCGGCAGAGTGCACACCGATTTCAATCAAGCGGTCACCGCCACCGGCCGGTTGAGCAGCAGTAATCCCAACCTCCAGAACATTCCCGTCCGCACGGACTACAGCCGCCGCATCCGCAAGGCCTTCCTGCCTCATGAGAACTGGACGCTACTCAGCGCCGATTATTCCCAGATTGAGTTAAGGATCCTCACCCACCTCTCCGGCGAAGACGTGCTGCAACAGGCCTACCGAGAAGGAGACGATGTGCATGCCCTGACAGCACGGCTGCTGCTCGACAAGGACGAGGTGAACAGCGACGAACGACGCCTGGGCAAAACGATCAACTTTGGCGTGATCTACGGAATGGGTGCCCAACGCTTCGCGCGAGAAACCGGCGTTAACCAGGCAGAAGCCAAGGATTTTCTGCTGCGTTACCGCGAGCGGTATCCCAAAGTCTTCGCCTTTCTGGAACTGCAGGAACGACTGGCCCTCAGTCGCGGTTATGTGGAAACGATAATGGGCAGGCGACGGCCTTTCCACTTCGATCGCAACGGACTGGGCCGCCTGCTGGGCAAGGAACCGATGGAGATCGATTTGGATGTCGCTCGTCGCGGCGGAATGGAGGCTCAGCAATTGCGAGCTGCGGCCAACGCGCCGATTCAGGGATCCAGCGCTGACATCATCAAACTGGCCATGATTCAGCTGCAGGCTGCAATCGAACAGCAGGCACTACCGGCACGACTACTGCTTCAGGTGCACGATGAACTGGTGCTTGAGGTGGATCCAGGTGCTCTGGAGTCGATTCAAAAGCTTGTCGTCAACACCATGGAAAATGCTGTGACACTGAGCGTACCCCTGGTAGCTGAAACCGGCCTCGGTGCCAACTGGATGGACGCGAAATGACCCTGCAGAGATCAGCCCGCAAGACTCAGGACATGATCAAACGCGACGCTTGATGATCGAATGCCCTTCGCGATAGCCAATCACAGTGACTGAGACGATGATTGTCAATAGAGCAATGACGCCCATCCAGTCTGGATGCATCATCCACCTGATCCCAGGAATCAACAAAGACACTCTATAAACAGCCGAGCGATCGGCATAAGAGCCTGGGTAAGATCTCTTTTTCAATCGACATAGCTTTGGGAAAACAATAAAGATGAAGGTTCAACAGGCTTCTTGGAGAACAAACAATGAACCAACAATTTGGAGTCATTCACCAAGACTCTTCACCGAGCAAGTAATGAGCCCATCTCACAAGCCATGAGAACGCCATGACCCGCAGAGCTTTTCATGGGCTGCACCTACAGCCCACTGGCGCACCATCTTGTTTTTCGTTCGTGACCTACACACCGCAGAGCAAAGAACAGATGGTGGCGTGCGGAGATCTAGGAGAAGAAGAGGAATACATCAACCCAGTCATCTGCGACTTTCTTCTATTTATTGCTGAATGGATCCTCAAAGTTCCACTCAACAACGACTTCCCTTTTAGCTATGACGACGTGACCGTGATCTGCTCAAGGCAGCGAGGAAATGGGAGCCAGCACGAATACCTGATGCAAATCAGCAAGCTCGAAGACAATTACCTCAAACGATCAGTTCTTGAAAGGCTACTGAAAATCGTGCATCGACAATCATGGAACGGTTTCAAGCCAACATAAGAATCAAAGGCAATCACAACCTTCACTAACAAGCCATGCAGCCCCTCAAGCTGCTATCAACAGCAGAGGGCAAGCTGCTGGCCAGCGAAATCGAGTGGAAGCGATCAGAGCCAGCGAAGACAACAGATCGGTAACAACTCGGAAGCAACCAGGCGATTCAAGGGCGTTCCAGGACTGAACGGGCCGTAACCTCCTTGGAGAGCCTGATCAGACCTTTGCCACTGCGCCTCACAAACAGCTTGAGCAATCGCACCGAAGACTTTGAACCGCTGGAGGCCGGCAAGGCAACGATCTATTGCTGTGGAGTTACGGTTTACGACCTCTGCCACCTTGGGCATGCGCGCAGTTACATCAACTGGGACGTGTTACGGCGCTATCTGATCTGGCGCGATTACGACGTCACCTTCGTTCAAAACTACACAGATATCGACGACAAAATATTAAACAAGGCCAACTCGGAAGGATCAACAATGGAGGAGGTCAGTGAAAAGAACATCAAAGCCTTTGAAATCGATATGGCTCGTCTATATATTCTGCCCGCAGACAAAATGCCACGTGCAACATGCTGCATCCCAGGCATTCAAACTCTGATTGGCGAACTGGAAACCAAGGGAGCCGCATATAGTTCGGATGGCGATGTGTATTTTGATATTTCCAAAGCAAAGAACTATGGCCAGCTGAGTGGTCGAGACCCGAATGAGCAGCAACAGGGAGCCAGTGGCCGCACCAAGGAAGGAGAGGAAGAACGCAAGCGACACCCATTTGACTTCGCGCTTTGGAAAAAAACCAAAGATGGAGAACCAGGCTGGGAATCACCCTGGGGGCGCGGACGGCCCGGTTGGCACATCGAATGTTCTGCCATGGTTCGCGAAGAATTCGGCACAACAATTGACATTCATCTCGGTGGCGGAGATCTTGTCTTCCCGCACCATGAAAATGAAATTGCGCAGTCAGAAACAGCCAATGAAGCTCAGTTAGCCCGCGTTTGGATGCACAACGGCATGGTGAATGTCGGCGGCACAAAAATGTCGAAGTCGCTGGGCAACTTCACCACAATCCGCGCACTACTCGACAGCGGCATTTCAGCGATGACCCTGCGGTTGTTTGTGCTCCAGGCGCACTATCGCAAGCCACTCGATTTCACAGCAGACGCTCTTGAGGCGGCAAGCACCGGATGGAAAGGACTCAATGCTGCTCTCAGCCTTGGCAGTCAATGTTCAGAACAGCTGGGCTGGCCTGGAGCAGAAGCTTTGCCATCCGGTGCCATGCAGGCACAGAACTTGTCTGTGGATGAGGTTTTACAGGATGCTCGCGACCGCTTTACCGAGGCCATGGATCAGGACCTGAACAGCTCTGGAGGCCTTGCAGTGCTGTTTGAACTGGCCAAACCACTGAGGTCGCTGGCCAACCGACTGGAACGGGGAGAACAGATTGAAAACCAGGTTCCACTGAATGCCCTGCATCAACGCTGGCTGTTGCTGCGTGAGCTCGCCGCAGTGCTCGGACTCCGTTATGAGCCTCAGCAAGCCATGGAATCCTCCAACGCAGCGTCGGAAGACAGCAGAGCAATTGACGCCGCGATTTCTGCGCGCAAGGCCGCCAAGCAGGCCAAGGATTTTGCCGAAGCCGACCGAATCCGAGAAGAACTATCGAATCAGGGGATCGAACTAATTGACAAACCCGGCGGCGTTACCGAATGGCGCCGCTGTTGATCAAGGCTTTTTCGAAGTCATCATCGCCTCGATCTTGCGGATCCGCGCCAAGGTGGTGGTCCAGACCTCAAGCCTGAATCGCTGCTCGGCGAGGTTGGGTTCTGAGGGATCGGCGGCATCGATCCAGCTCCGGAGTTGCTCCAACTTGGCCTCAGGGTCCTGCTTGGCCTCGAAGGCATCCCAGAGCTCCCGTTCAAGCCTGGCCCTCTCAATGAAATTCCAGCGCTTGAGCCAGAGCATCGTGTTGGCGTGCATCAAGGCACCTGTCTACCGGATTTCCGTTGCACGAGGCCTAGGGTTCGCCCAGGACCGGCGTGATGCCCATGGAACCCGAGAGCCTGTCCAAAGCCATTCAGCTTTCAGTCGCTCCTGTGTTTCTGCTGGCAGGCATCGGAGCATTGATGAACGTGATCTCCGGTCGCCTCGCCAGAATTGTCGACAACGCACGCAAGACCAAGGCGGCTCTTGATGCGGGCGAAACAGTCGATGAACGGGAGCAGGTGGTCTACCGCAGGCGCATGCAGCTCACGATCCGCGCCATCGAGCTGCTCACCGCCGCAACCCTGCTGATCTCGACCGTGGTCGCTGTGATGTTCTTCAGCGTGATCAGCCGCATCAACCTCACGCTTGTGGTGGTTCCTCTGTTCATCACAGCGATGCTGCTGGTAATGCTGGCTTCGATCTGTTTTCTGCGAGAGGTGCGGATGGCCTCAGCCCACATCAATCGGCTGTTCTGAACATCGGCTGAAGTTCAGCCTTGCCCGGTCCAGTTACGGATCAGATCCACCACGCTGATCAACAAGCCTGCAGCAATAACCACCGGTGAGACCCAGCGCAGGAAGAACAGGATCAGACCACTGGTGGATGGTTGAGTGACGGTGCTGTCCTTGAGGTCAGCCAGGAAGGTCCGGGGCACAACCCATCCCATCAGCACGGCAATCAACAGTCCGCCAGCAATCAACAGCACGCCGCCGAACAGAGCATCCATCGCCCCAAGCACCTGCAGATTCATGGCCGCGGGGAGACCAATCACAAAAATCACCGCCGCGCTGATCCAGGTCGCCTTGGTGCGGCTCCAGTTCCAGCGATCCATCAGCGATGCCACCGGGACCTCCAGCAGCGACACCGACGACGTAATTGCAGCGAGATAGGCCAGGAAGAAAAAGGCCACAGCCACAATTCGTCCGGTCGTGCCGATGGAGGCCAGTCCTGTTGGCAGCGCGAGAAAGATCGTGCCGATCGTGGACTCACTCACGGCATCCCCCAGCCCAAAGCTGATCACTACGGGGAAGGTGAGCATGCCCGCCAGCAGACCCACCGCGGTGTCCAGCCCCACAACTGCGACCGCTTCTTGAGGAACGGGAGCCTTGCGGTTGAGATAAGCCGAATACGCCATGATCGAACCGATGCCGGTGCCGATCGAGAAGAAGGCCTGGCTGAACGCATTACGGATGGTGGTGATATTCATCAATTCCCTGCCGTCCCAGCGCAGCAGAAAGGTCTTGTAACCATCGATCGCTCCAGGCAGCGTGCTTGCCCAGATCGCCAGGGCCACCAACAGCAGGAAAAGAAGCGGTAGCGCCCAGCGCGACAGCCGTTCAATTCCGGCCTGCACTCCTGCAGACACCACCAGAGCGGTCAGCAGCAGGCTGATGGCCTGCCCTGCTAACGCGCTGTTACCTCCACTGATGCCGTCGAAAAACAGCTGGGCATCCTCCATGGTTTGAGGAAGACCCACATTGAGGGCATGGATCAGGGTCTGAGCGGTCCAGCCCATCAGCACGGCATAGAAGGCCAGGATTCCGCAGGCGGCGACCACAAACAACCAACCCATCGGGTTCCAGTCGCGGCCAGCCGCCTGGGCCGGAGCCAGCAGGGGGCTGCGACCGGTGTTGCGACCCAGCACCATCTCAGCCACCAGCACCGGCAGACAGATGACCGCAACGATCAGCACGTAAAGGAAAACGAAACTGCCTCCTCCGCCCTGGGAGGCCCTGTAGGCGAATCCCCAGAGATTGCCCAGACCCACTGCACTGCCAGCTGCCGCCAGGACAAATCCCAACCCCGATCCCCAGTGCTCCTTCTGCGCTGCCGCCATGACGTGAAGACTGTGCGTTGGCCGAAGTTTGCCAGGGACTGGAATTGAAGTGGGAAGATGGCTGCAACCGCCAGGATCCGCGTGAAAGCCATCAGCGTGCTGGGCTCCACCGGCTCAATCGGCACTCAGACTCTCGAAATCGTTCAGGAGTTCCCTGAACAGTTCCGGGTGGTGGCTCTAACAGCTGGTCGCAACCTGCCCCTGCTCGTGGAGCAGATCCAACGACACAGCCCCGAGGTGGTAGCCCTCGCTGATGAATCTCTTCTTAAGGAACTGGAGGAACGGCTTGCCTCGCTGCCAGCGGATCAAAAGCCTCAACGGCAACCGGAACTGGTGGGAGGTCCCGGCGGACTGAACGTTGCGGCCTCCTGGGACACTGCAGACCTCGTGGTGACCGGCATTGTTGGCTGTGCAGGCCTGCTGCCAACCCTGGCGGCCATCCAGGCCGGCAAGGATCTTGCGCTGGCCAACAAGGAAACCTTGATTGCAGCGGGTCCGGTTGTGCTGCCGGAACTCAAGAAAAGCGGCAGCCGCCTTCTACCGGCTGATTCCGAGCACTCCGCCATCTTCCAGTGCCTGCAGGGCACACCCTGGGCTGACAATGCCCGACTCTCCACGGGTGTTCCCACTCCAGGCCTGCGCCGGATCCAGCTCACGGCTTCAGGTGGTGCTTTCCGTGATTGGGCAACCGCCGATCTGGAGAAAGCCACCGTGGCCGATGCCACCTCCCATCCCAACTGGAGCATGGGCCGAAAGATCACCGTGGACTCAGCATCGCTAATGAACAAAGGGCTGGAGGTGATCGAAGCCCACTATCTGTTTGGCCTCGACTACGACCACATCGAAATCATCATTCACCCGCAGAGCATCATTCACTCGATGATCGAGCTGGCTGACTCCTCGATCCTGGCGCAGCTGGGGTGGCCAGACATGAAGCTGCCAATCCTTTACTGCATGAGTTGGCCCTCGCGCCTCGAAACACCCTGGCGTCGCCTGAATCTCACCGAGGTCGGGCAACTCACCTTCAACAAACCCGATCCCGCCAAATACCCCTGCATGCAACTGGCCTACGCCGCTGGCAGGGCCGGTGGCACCATGCCGGCTGTGCTTAATGCCGCCAATGAAGAGGCGGTGGCCCAGTTCCTGGAGGAGCGGATTCATTTCCTCGACATTCCCGACCTGATCGAAACAGCCTGCGAGCGCCACAAATCCGACCGGGTTGACCAGCCGCAATTGGATGACGTGCTGGCCGTCGATCAGTGGGCCCGCACCGCCGTGCGCGAACAGGTTGACCGGGGCACACGACGCCTTCCGCTCACTGCCATGGCGGCGTGATCAGTCATCACCTGCTGCTCTGTGCAACGGCCACCAAAGCGAAATGCTGTGATCCTGCCCTTGGCGCAGCCAGCTGGGAGGCTCTGAAGCTTGGAGTGAGGGAGCTGGCACTGGAGCGTCCGGACCGGCCAGGCGGGGTGGTCCTGCGCAGCAAAGCTGACTGCCTGCGGGTTTGTGATCAGGGCCCGGTGTTGCTGATCTGGCCTGATGGCATCTGGTACGGAGGAGTCACGCCGGAACGGATTCGACGCATCCTCGAAGAGCATGTGATCGGTGGACGTCCCTGCGAAGACTGGGTGATCCGCCGCAGCCCTTTCAGCGTGACCTTTCAGAGCTGAGTTGGCTCAACCAGGCAGAAGCCACACGATCAGACCAGCATCCGCTCTCCAGGCTGTCGCCGGAAGCATGGAAACCATTGTGACCGCCTCTCTCCGTGAGAAGAACCGACACAGGGTCAGGCTGAGCAGCCGGCTGCGACGTGAGGGCTGAGAGCAAACGCTTGGCTCCAGCCGCTGGCACCCAGGGATCGTCGAGAGCCTGAAGCAGCAGGGTGGGCGGCAACGAGCGCCGATCATCAAGCAGAAATGGCAAAGGAGATGCCCTGGAGTAATAGGAATCGACAGAATCGAACCCCCAGCGAGGAGCGGTGACCGCTGCATCAAAAGCACGGATCGAGCGCGGAGGGGTTTGGGTCAGCGATTCATTCTCCTGCGGGCTCACACCGAAGGGGTCGGCCAGTGTTTGTCGGACCAGGCGTTGCAGCAACCATCGCTGATACACCCGGTTGCGCGGTCGTTCGATCGAGGCGCTGCAAGCTGCCAGATCCAGGGGGCTGCTGGCGCAAAACAACCCATCGAGCACCAACTGATCGGGGGGAAGTCCGGCCGTGGCCCTTTCCTGCGTGCTGGACAGACAACCGTTCAAAAGCATCGTGCCACCAAGAGAGACCCCAGCACCGAAGAGGGGCAAAGCGGATCTGGATGGGGCTAGCTGCCGACAAAGCTCACGGGCACGCACGATCACTGGCAGCAGATCGCTGTTACAGGCGGCGGCGTAGGTGCCGCCGGCCAGATCTCTGCCGGGGTCCGCTCCCCGCAGATTGAGCCTCAACACCGCAAATCCCCGCCTCTGGAGAGTGAGGACTAGACGGCGGAGGCCCTCTCGACGGCTGGAACCACCGAGCCCATGCAGGGCCAGAACAAGCGCTTTTGAGGGTACGGGGTCACCTGCAGGCGTGGGCAGGGGACGATCCAGAAAAGCCAGCAACTCGCCAGCTGCTGCTGCACCACTGGCCAGAGCAGGCACAGCAATCCGAATCGGCTCTCCCTGATCCTCGGGCAAAGGAACCGCCCGAATAGTGTCCCGCAGAGTTTGCAAGTCGCCGCCGATCCAAGGCCAGCGTTGTTGATACGTGACAACCCCCAGTTGCCTGAGCAACTGGGGGTTGTGCTGAAGGCGGGAATGGGAACCCATCAAAGGCCGATCAGACCGATCTGATCACTTCTTACCAACACCAAGCTCCTTCAGCTCACCGAGCAGATCACCCAGAACTTTCTTGGCATCGCCAAACACCATGGAGGTGTTAGCAAGCTCAAAGAGGTCGTTCTTGATTCCTGAATAACCAGCGCTCATACCACGTTTCACGACAAAGACCGTGCGTGCCTGCTGAACATCAAGCACGGGCATGCCGTAGAGGGGGGATTCTGGGTCGTTTTTGGCCTGGGGATTGACGACATCATTCGCGCCCAGCACCAGAACCACATCCGTGGCAGGGAAATCAGGATTAATGATGTCCATTTCCTTGAGCTGCTCGTAGGGCACATCGGCTTCCGCGAGCAGCACATTCATGTGACCCGGCATGCGCCCAGCCACAGGATGAATGGCGTAATCAACCTGAATACCAGCAGCTTCCAGGGAACGGGTGACCTCCCGGAGGGTGTGCTGAGCCTGGGCTACTGCAAGGCCGTAACCAGGCACAATCACCACCCGCTCAGCCGCTTCAAGGGTGAGGGCACACTCCTCAACGCTGCAGCTAGTGATGTTGGTGTATTCACCGCCGCCCCCGCCGCCGGAGCCAGCTCCCAGGGCTCCACCAAACAGCACCGAAACCAGTGAGCGGTTCATGCCATTGCACATCACCTGAGTCAGGATCAGGCCCGCAGCGCCGACCATGGCACCCGCCACGATCAGAAGCTGGCTGCCGACCACAAAACCAGCTGCAGCAGCGGCCACACCGGAATAGCTGTTGAGCAGCGAAATCACCACAGGCATGTCTGCGCCGCCGATCGGCAGGGTGACGCCGATGCCCAGCAGGCCGGAAGAAATCACGAGCAACCACAACCCAGCCTGACTGCTGCCATCGGCAGCGATCAAGTTGATCGCTGCCACAAAACAAACAACAGCCAGAGCGATATTGACAAGATGGCGGATCTTGCTCTGCATCCAGGGAGGCGTTGAGAGCCAGCCCTGAAGCTTGGCCATCGCCACGATCGACCCTGTGAAGGTGATCGAGCCAACGAAGACGGAGATCACAATCGATACAACCGCCACGAGCGTGCCGTCATCAAGGGTTCCGGGGAACATTGCCGCTGCCAGGGCCACCAACAGCGATGACATGCCGCCACAGCCGTTGAACAGCGCCACGGTTTCGGGCATGGAGGTCATGGGAACCCGCTGGGCCGTGATCGCACCCAGCACTCCGCCGACAAGTGTGCCGACGATGATCCATGCCCAGGCCTGCCCATCGAAGCTTGGTGTGCCTAGATAACTGATCAGCAGACCAATCACAGCGAGGGCCATGGCCACAGCTGCCAGCTGATTGGCACTACGCGCAGAGCGCACTTTGGAGAGACCTTTGATGCCGAGTGCCAGCAGCAGAACGGCGACGAGATCGATGGCGTAATTCAGGAACTCCATCAGCTGTTCTCCTTGCGAGCGGGCTTGCGGCTGAACATGGCGAGCATGCGGTCAGTGACCAGGAAGCCGCCGATCACGTTGAAGAGAGCGAAGCCAAGGGAGACCGAGCCAAGAACCAGCAGAGGAGTGCTGCCATCGGCTTTGATGATCGCGGTGAGAGCGGCCAGCATCGTGATGCCGGAGATGGCATTGGCACCACTCATCAATGGCGTGTGCAGCGTGGGGGGAACCTTGCCGATCAGCTCGAAGCCGAGCAGGCTTCCGAGCAACAGCACCCAGAGGGCATTCACCAGAGGTGGTGTTTGGGAGGCCGTGGCCGCACCCATGAGAAAAAGGGAATCCATTAATTGGCTCCTGGGGTGAGAACATCTCCGCGGCGGATGGTGCCGTCCTGACTGATCAGGCATCCGGCAATCAGCTCGTCTTCGCTGTCGAGAGTGAGCTGACCATCCTTCAGGGTGGGTTGAAGTAAGGCCAGCAGATTGCGGGAATACATCGCACTGGCATGGTTAGGAACCGTGCAGGGCAGATCGTTGGCACCGATCAGCTTCACGCCATTGCGGTCTACGGTCTTCGAGGCGATGGTGTCGGCGCAGTTGCCTCCCTGGGCAACCGCCAGATCCACAACCACAGCTCCTGGGCGCATGCGATCCAGCATGTCCTCACTGATCAGCCGTGGAGCACGACGACCTGGAACCTGAGCTGTGCAAATGGCCACATCAGCCTCGGCCAACTGGTCTGAAAGCTGCTGGCGTTGCGCTGCGAGAAAAGCATCAGAGGCCTGCTTGGCATAGCCACCAGACTCAGCGGGCTTGTCCTCCATCTCAGGAGGATCGATGAAACGGGCACCAAGCGATTCCACCTGTTCCTTCACCGCAGGGCGAATGTCGCTGACGTAGACAACGGCGCCGAGCCGGCGTGCCGTGGCGACCGCCTGCAGGCCAGCCACTCCAGCACCCAGAATCACAACGCGGGCCGGTTGAACAGTGCCGGCCGCCGTCATCAACATCGGGAAATAACGGTCCAGTGCCGCAGAGGCCAGGAGCACCGACTTGTAGCCGGCGATATTGGCCTGCGACGACAGCGCATCTGCGGACTGAGCACGGCTGATGCGTGGAAGCAGCTCAAGGGCCATGGCCGACAGACCTGCCTGTTGCAGACCCGCAGCCAGCTCAGCGTTCGCATAGGGAGCGAGAAGACCCACCAACAGAGCCCCGCGACGGAGCTGACTGAGGGCCTGCGTCGAGGGTGACTGAACACAGAGCAACACATCAGCCTGAGACCAGGCCGAGCTGTCCCCGCGGGTCACAAGTTCCGCTCCGGCCTCGGCATACGCCTGATCCAGATAGCCAGAAGGCTGACCAGCTCCCTGCTCGAGGACGACGCTGCAGCCGAGTGCAGCGAATTTCTTGACGGTTTCCGGAGAGGCCGCAACGCGGGTTTCGCCCGCTGCGGTCTCCACCGGGATCAACAGTATGGGCAAGATCGTGATGCCGCCGACCCAGCTGAGATTACGAGGTCACGGGTTGTGGAGGCCTGCATCTTTTCTGAAGAAGGGGGTTTGCCCCTGAAGCCTGTAGCTAGGGAGAGGTTCCTGTCTGCAACAGCATGGGACTCACCGCAATCGAATGCCCTGATGGCGTCTGCCACAGCCACCACGGCGGTCATGCCGTGGACCGCATCACCATGGAACACCTTCTGGCTGAACACGGCCGTGAATGGTGCGAGCGCCTGGCGGAACGGATTTATGAAATGTCGGTGGACACGTTCTCCCAAACCGTGATGCCAAGCCTGCATGCAGCGGGCTGGCAGCGACGTCATCTCGACTGGGAGTTCAAGCTCAGGGAACTGGATTCCGAGCCGGATCGCACCCTGGTGGATGGAATCATCAACGCCACTGAGAGCTTTCTGCGCAGCAGTGAAGTGCATCGCCTCTTCATCCAGGAGCTTGTCCAAGGAACATTCGATGAAGCCTCTGAAGACCACCTGCGCGCTGAAGCCGTGCGGCACTTGATCGAAAAGGAAATCCTGACGCTTCTGGAAGAGAACAGAGCTGAATTGATGGAGCGACTCACCTCAAGAATTCTGGAACCAGCAGGCGGCCAGGTTGATCGCGCTGAGAAGGCCGCTTCAGAGGGATTGATGGAAGTCGAACGATTGCTGTGCAATCACACCGAATCGCTCTGAAATCTGGAGCAGTCTGTGAGCAAGGAGCTTCAGAACATCGGCTGAAGCTCCTCCTCCACCGCTAACGCCTGCGGGCGAAGGCCCTGGCCATGGAGAAGCCGCGCGCGAAGAATCAGCGGGTCAAGGTCGCACTCCAATGGCCAGCAACGCTCTAGACAACGGCGAGACTCTGGACTGGACGAGTAACGGAGAAGGCTTCTGGCCATGGCGGCAGGGGGCCGAACCCCAGAGGCTGATGGTCGGAAGTTAAGGGTGGCGCAACCGATTGGAATGGTTAGAAAGACCTATCTTTCAACGTCGCCATCAACACACCGTCCTTCGCTCTTGGTGCCGAGCTTCCGTCGCGGGCGATTCGGCCCAGGCAATGGCAGCAGCAGCTCATTCAACTGCTGCGCAGGCGGTTGGACCCAGGCACAACTGCAGCACGTGATGTCCTGATTCATGCCGGTCCAGGCGCTGGCAAAACTCTTGGCGCTTTGCTGTCCTTTCAGGCGATGCAGTCGGAGGGCATGCTGCAACGCACTCTGATCTTCTGCCATCGCACCTCGATCTTAAGCCAGTGGCATGGTGCTGCAGCCCAGCTGGGTCTGCAGCTTGATCTCTGGAGCGGGCCTAACAGCGCCTCAGACGCCGCGGACGGATGGTTGCTCAGCTACCAGGGTGCAGGACGCCAGCAGGAGGCCCTGAAAGCCGAGCTCAGCCGCTGGAACCAGGACCTTCTGCTGGCCATCGCCGACGAAGCGCATCATCTTGGAGTGGACCCCGATGAACCTGACGGCCCGGTTTGGGGACGAACGTTTCTGGAGCTCAGCAGCCATGCCCGGTTGCGTCTCGGTTTAACCGGAACACCGTTTCGCGCAGACAACCTGGCGTTCTGCGCCGCCCGGCGGGTGCGGGTGGAGGAAGCCGGCCAGCTGGTGGAACAGATCCATCCCGATCTTTCTGTCGAACCCCGAGAACTGATCGATGCTGGTGATGTTCGTCCCCTCGAATTTCGTTTTCAAGACGGCTGGGTAGAACACGCCCAGGAAGGGCTGCCGGACCGAGAGGTTTCGCCACTGTCAGCTGAACAGAGAGAAAGCTGGAGAGCCAGGAATCTGCGCCGCGCCATTCGTCTTTCCGACAGCAGCAGTATTGCCCAGCTGCTGCTGCTGAGAGCCCGCACCAAGCTCGAAAGCGTTCGCAAACGTCACCCGCGCGCAGGCGGACTGGTGATCGCCCGCGACATTGAGCATGCCCGCAGCATCACCTTGCTGCTGGAGGAGGAAGGTGATCGGGTCGATCTGGTGCATTCCCAGGACCCAGGAGCACCTGAACGCCTCAATGGCTTTCAGAGCGGTGATGCCGACTGGCTAGTGAGCATTGACATGTGCGCGGAAGGATTCGATGCCTCACGGCTGAGAGTGGTCGCTTACCTGACCACGGTGGTGACGCGCAGTCGCTTCGTTCAGGGAATCACCAGAGCAGTGCGCATGTGCAGTGAAAGAGCCTCGCTGGAAGCGGTTCCGCGCGAACCCTCCTACGTGTTCGCTCCGGCGGATCCATTGCTAATGCAATACGCCCGCAGCTGGTCTCTGTCTGAGCCTTATCGCATCGCAGCCCCGCAAAGCGCCGAAGACAACGACAGCAATCTGGGAGGTGACTGGCGAGGTCCGTCGCTGCCGATGGAAGCGATTGAGGACGGTGCAGGCGCTGTGATCAGGATGCGCACACCGCAGTTACCCAGATTTTTGCAGCGTTGAAAACATTCTTTCCCAAGAAAAAATGCGACATTCTGCGAAATCCGGCCTGATTTGGACCCATCAACCATCAGCCTGGTCGCCATCTGGGAGACAGACATGGACGCAGCAATTGAACGTCGAGTCAACGTTGCCACCTGCTGGGCAAGAACCCGGATTGCCGTTCTGGACAGTGCTGAGCGCTACGAGGACAGCTATGCACTCACGCAGGAATTCAGAGAATGGATTACCTGTTTAGGGGAGCATCCTGAACTTCTTGAGGACTCTGTGTTGAGTGTTCAGCGAACACAAGGGAAACGCCATCACCTGGAACTTGATGGAGCAACAGACGGAGCAGTTGAAATCTAAAGAAAGACTGAAATTCGTATCGAAACCTTGAGGCATTTCGGTCCAATTTGTACATCTTGGTGAAGCAAATTTCACCCAGACTGATCACTCGAATCCTTCTGGCGCTGCCGCTGACGAGACGTCGCGGAGATTAAAGTCATCTCATAGTCATTCCGGATAAGCATGGCGGTTGAGAATTTGGTGATTGTGGGGTCCGGCCCAGCCGGCTACACCGCTGCCATCTATGCCGCCCGCGCCAATCTCAATCCCCTTCTGATCACAGGGTTTCAGAGAGGAGGCATCCCTGGTGGCCAGCTGATGACCACCACCCATGTTGAAAACTTCCCCGGATTTCCTGACGGTGTTCTCGGTCCCGACCTGATGGACTTGATGAAAGCCCAGGCCACGCGCTGGGGAACAAGGCTGCTTGAAGCTGATGCCGACCGCATTGATCTCAGCCAGCGTCCTTACCGAATTGAAGTCGACGGGCAGGTCGTTGAATCCCAAGCGGTGATCATCGCCACAGGGGCCAGCGCTAATCGGCTCGGACTGCCGAATGAGGAGCGCTTCTGGAGCAAGGGCATCAGCGCCTGTGCCATCTGCGATGGCGCCACACCTCAGTTTCGCAACGAAGAATTAGCCGTGGTCGGCGGTGGCGATTCAGCTTGCGAAGAGGCGGTCTACCTCACCAAATACGGCAGCCATGTCCATCTGCTGGTGCGTTCAGACCGTCTGCGCGCCAGTGCGGCAATGAGTGACCGCGTTCAGGCCAATCCACAGATCAGCGTGCACTGGAACACTCAGGTGAGCGACGTTCAAGGCGATGACTGGTTAAGCAGCCTCAACCTGCATCGACGTGACAGCGGTATCGACGAAGAGCTGGCTGTTCGGGGCATGTTTTATGCCATCGGACACACGCCCAACACAGAGCTCGTTCGCGACCAGCTCGACTGCGATCCCATCGGTTACCTGGTCACCCAACCGGGTCGACCGGAGACCTCCATGGAAGGTGTGTTCGCAGCAGGTGATGTCGCCGATGGAGAGTGGCGTCAGGGCGTCACCGCCGCTGGCAGCGGCTGTCAGGCCGCTCTCGCCGCCGAGCGCTGGCTTTCTCATCACAATCTGGCAACACTGGTCAGAAGGGATCAGGCTGAGCCAGCCAAAGCAGAACCACCACAGACCACAGCCGAGACCACTGAAGCCACCTACGACTCAAACGCTCTTTGGCAAAAAGGCAGCTATGCCCTGCGGAAGCTGTATCACGACAGCACTCGGCCCCTGCTTGTGGTCTATACATCGCCAAGCTGCGGTCCCTGCCACGTACTCAAACCTCAGCTGAAGCGAGTACTTGATGAGCTGCACGGGGAAGCCCAGGGAATCGAAATCGATATCGAAGCCGACCAAGAGATCGCTCAGCAGGCCGGAGTCAATGGCACACCAACTGTTCAGCTGTTTTTCGACAAGCAACTGAAGCAGCAGTGGCGTGGGGTGAAGCAGCGGAGTGAGTTCATGGACTCAATCCGCTCGGTGCTCAGCAAAGCCTGAGCCTCAACGGCGACGAGGTCCACCCGGACGGTTACCACCAGGGCGGCCACCGGGGGCACCGGCGTTGCGTTCTCTGTAGGTGATCCGGCCACGGGTCAGGTCATAGGGACTGATCTCCACCAGCACCTTGTCTCCGGCCAACAGCTTGATTCTGAACTTGGTGAGTTTGCCCGCGGCACGGCAAAGGCATTGATGACCTGCGGGCTGCTCCAGGGTCACCAGGTAAAACCCGTTGCCCTGTTCCTTCTCGATCACACCCGAGGTTTCAATCATGCGCCGGCATTGACCCGCAAAACGTTCCTGCATTTTAGGAGGCCGCCTGCTGTCTGAGCAGCCCCAAGACAGATGAGCTCTCCCTAAGGTCGGCTGATCTTGAAACGAGCCGATGATTCTCCCTCCCCTCTCCATGGATCTGGGGCTGCTGATGATTTCCATCGGTGCTGTGAACCTGTGGCGTGCCCGTCAAAAATCCACCTAACCTTTTGATAACGCCAAAACGCCGGGGCCGAGTCCGCTCTGGCCTCTTTCGTCAACCTGACTCGGCCTGATTCCCAGGTTCGCGATCAGGTGCGTCTGCAGCTACTCCCATGCATGTGGTGAACCTGGCCAAGAGAAAGGGTCACTTCTTAACCCAGGCCACCATTATGAAAATGCAGGCCGAAAAAATGAAGCACCTGCACGATGATCACATCAACGACGCCTCCACATGGGGCGAAGCACTCTTGATCTGCTTCGGCGAACGCTCCTGACACTTCTGCTTCACAAGCCATACGGAGTCCTCAGCCAGTTCACACCTGAACCGGGCAGCCGATGGGGCTGCCTTGCCGACTGGGTGACTATTCCTGATGTTTATGCGGCAGGTCGTCTGGACGCCGACAGCGAAGGGCTGCTCCTCCTCACCGCCAACGGCCGCTTGCAACAACGATTGACAGACCCCCGCTTTGGCCATTGGCGCACCTACTGGGTGCAGGTTGAGGGCAGTGCTGATCAACGCCAGCTGGATGCCCTTTGCGATGGGGTGATGGTCAAACAGCAGCTCACCAGGCCTGCAAGGGCACAACGTCTTGCTGCTGAACACGAACAGACACTCACGGCACGCAACCCGCCAATCCGCACCAGGCTCAGCATTCCCACCACTTGGCTGCAACTCAGCCTGAGGGAAGGGCGCAACCGCCAGGTGCGTCGCATGACAGCGGCCGTGGGGCTTCCAACGCTGCGACTGATCCGCCACAGCATTGATCTGATGGATGGAGGGCCACCTCTCAACCTCAGCGGCCTCGCCTCAGGTCAATGGCGTGAGATCACGTCGGACGAGCATCAACGCCTTAGAGCCCTGCTCAACCAGCACCCAAAACGCCGGTGAGCGTGACAGCACGGAATTCGATGCCTTCCACAACACGCCATGGCTTCTCGGAGCGGTCGGCATAGCTCACATCCTCAAAGCCGAGTGCACGGAAATCGGCAAGGAAGGCGTCCTCCTCCCAAGCACCACTGATGCAACCGCTCCAAAGATCTGGATCTTGTTGAAGATGCTGAGGAACAGGGCGATCACACACAATGTCGCTGATGGCGACGCGGCCTGAGGGGCGCAACACTCTGCGGATGTTGGCGAGTAGAGCCGAACGCGCTGAAGGATTCACCAGATTGAGCACACAATTGCTCAGCACCACATCCACACTGGCTGAGGGAATCAGCAGCTCACCCGTTGGGGTTGGCGCATCAAGAGCTTCGATTGCCCCCTCCAGAAAGCGAACGTTGCTGTAACCGATTCTCTCGGCCACCACTGGAGCTGCAACGCGGGCAAGCTCCAACATGTCGGCATTTCGGTCCACGCCAATCACAGCGCCATCGCCACCCACTACCTGGGCACAGATAAAGGCATTTTTGCCGCTGCCACTGCCCAGATCCAGCACGGTGTCACCCAAACGAACCCAGCGCGTCGGGTCGCCGCAGCCGTAATCACGCTCCACCACCTCCTCGGGGATGACCTTGAGCAAGGAGGCGTCAAAGGCGACCGGAGTACAGAGACAGGCTTCCTGCTCAAGCGCTGCAGCTCCATAGCGCTGTTCAACGGCCTGGGTCTGATCGAGAGCCGGTCCACAACATCCTTCGCTCATCAGCCGAGGGCCTCCAGCAATTCACGCACAGTCGACCACTGACCGTAGTAGTAATTCGCGCTCGCTCGGCGGTCGCTGTCCTCGAGGCCGTCGAAGGCATCGAAGCCCACATTGCGCCAAAGATCATGACCACAGGCGCGGTCAAGCTCCGTCTCGGCTTCACGGGCAAGATTGTCGAGACGTCGCTGCAGATTCTTGACTTGAGCGGCAGACATCTTGAGGAAAGGCGGATGAATTCAATGTATCGAAAAGACTAGTACGCATCAACTAGTCGACTGAAGGCCGGCTTCGATCAGAACGGCAGTTTCTTCTTGGCGTCCTTGTCCAGATCAGCTTCCATCGCCCGAAGTCTCTTGAGGATTGAGTCGTAGTACTCCTTGACGTAGTCCTCAAGATGAGTGACCTCGCCTGGATCAATACCGAAGCTCTGGTAGGTCTCCTCCATCGGTGCATCCATCGAGACACCACCTCCTGACACCTCGGCGAATGCCAGACGTTCAGCCACGTTCACGGCAGGTTCAAAGAAGGAACACATCGCTTCGGTGAATCGCATGATGAAGGAGGGCACTCGAAAGACCCTCGCTGACTTGTCAGCAGCACGTTCGCAGAGCTGAACAACCTCACCGCTATTCCAGGCCTTGGGCCCAACAACGGGAAATGTCTTGCGCACCGTCTCCTCATGGTCGAGCGCAGCCACAGCGAAACGAGCCATGTCCTGCGTGTTCATGTAGGCAATCGATGTGGGGCTGCCGCTCACCCAAACGGTCTGGCTCTCCAGAACAGGAATGGCGAACTGGCTGATCACGCCCTGCATGAACGCCACACCCTGGAGAATGGTGTAGTCGAGCTCTGATTCCTTCAGAAGTTTTTCAGTGCAATATTTAATGTCCATCAACGGCACATCTCGATGCTGTTCAGCATTTAGAAGCGAAAGGAACACGAAACGGGTCACACCGGCGCGTTCACAGGCTCGGAGAAGGTTGAGCTTGCCGTCCCAATCTGTTTGATAGATGCTCTTGGGATCATCGGGGCGGCTGGTGGCCGCATCGATCACGGCATCGACTCCGTCGAGGGCGTAATCGAGGCTGGCTGGATTGAGCAGATCACCGCGTGTGAGTTCGCAACCCCACTCCTGAAGGAAGGACGCTTTCCTTGGGATTCGCACCATGCAGCGAACGTCATGACCTTGATCAAGAGCCCTGCGGGCGATTTGCCTGCCCAAGGTTCCTGTTCCACCGACCACAAGAACCTGCATAGGGCTTTCAAAGTCCAGCGAGGAGCTTAGTTGGCGTTCCCTCGCACTGCGGAGATCAGTCCTTCTGCAGCTTGAGCAGCAAGGCTCCACCTGCCAGGCCCACGGGAATCAGCACCCAAAACACAGCTGCAATCCCGAAAATCTCCGAAGCCATCGATCAGTGTTCTGAATCAGCTCCTATTTAACGATCTCCAGCAACGTGTTGAACGCATTGTTGTAATAACTCAGCCATCGGCGCATCGGTGCGCAGCTGGCCGGTCATGACTGCGCTGGGGCATGCCTGGTGGCCTGCACTCAGCAGCGCCTGAACCAGCTCCTCCAGCGGAGGTGGTCCAGCAAGAGATAGCCGGCTGGCAAGCTCAGCAGTGGACCAGCAGCAGACCGGCAATCCGCAGTCCCTCTGCAGGCGTTGCAGCAGACGCCGACCAGCAGCTGAAAGAGTGTCTGGCTTTGAATCGGCAAGCTTGAGCAACTGATCCAGAACTGCAGGCATCTGCAAAGGCCCGAGCCAAAGCGGCCCTGTCACAGCCCATCGGCCCTGGCCATCCGTGCAGCGACAGGATCTCCAGCCCGAGAGCTTCAACAGCGGTTGAACCGCTTGATCACCACAGCGCTCGCAACGTGCCAGCAGGCCTAGCTGCGATTCCTCATCAGCGGCCAAGCGCTGGCGTAATCGCACAACAAGCCGGAATGTGCGTCCTTCACTGAAACTGGCAACGGGTTCAAGCCCCCGGCCTAATTGCCAGGCTTCTCTTGCCAGCACTGCCAGCTGAAGTCGCAGAGACAGCTCCCAACTGGCGGGATGGGCTCGCGCTGCTGCCCCGAAATGACGCACCGCCGCACGGCGGTCATGGCCGGTGGGCGAACGTCCATCCGTGCTGGCGAGAACAAGTAGGCCGTCGAAGCGCAGCACCGCCAAGGCCGACTGAAGTAGGGCATTGGGACAACCGAAGGCATCCAGATCAATCAGATCGAAGAAGGTTTGATCGAGGTAGGCCTGGCGCAGAAGACGCTCCGCCACCCAACTGGTGCTTGTCAACGAAACTCCACGCACACCCTGCAGAAGCTGAAGGTTCGATTCCAGCAACAAGCTGCGATCTGGATCGGCATCGTTCAACCAAAGCTCCAGATCGGGTCTGGATTCGGGACAGGCTTCGAGCCCCCAGCGCAGACCGCGGATGCCACAACCGGCCATCAGGTCAAGCCAGCGCAGTGGCCGTTGCGCCTCTGACGCTTGGTGGGCCGCCAGCAGAACCGAAAGATCCCTCGAGGGTCGCGAATCCTTACGGAAAAAGCCTGATCCCGTCTGCAGACAGACAGCTCCTTCGCGATAGTGAGAAACCGGCGCTTCCAGGTGCGTGCACGCAACCGTTCTCCAGCCTGCCTCCACCGGTGCCGACTGGGGAGAAGCCAGCACATGGCACTGGCTGGATCTCAAGTGTCACTGGCGGGTTCTCGGGCAACCCTCGGCTCCGCCAATCGTGCTAATTCACGGCTTTGGCGCCAGCAGCAGTCACTGGAGGCATAACGCCGGAGCCCTTGCCGCAGCTGGCTATCGGGTGTTCAGCCTCGACCTGATCGGCTTCGGGCGCTCCGACCAGCCCGGACTGAATCGACACTTCTCACTCGACAACAGATTGTGGTCCAGGCAACTGGCCGCCTTTCTCGAAGAGGTGGTGGAGCAACCGGCGGTGCTTGTGGGCAACTCACTGGGGGGCCTCACCGTTTTGACCACCGCTGCGTTGCGACCCGAACTGGTGAAAGCAGCCGTTGCAGCACCTCTACCAGACCCCACCCTGCTGCGCCCCCTGCCACAACAGCAGTCCCGCTGGCTAGAGCGGTTACGACGCATCACGGTGACAGCAATCTGCCGCCTACTGCCCCTGGAATTGATCGTGCCGCTGATCGCGCGAACTCCTCTGCTGCGGGCTGGGCTTCAGGGTGCTTATCAACGATCAATCCGAACCGACCGGGAGCTGCAGGCCCTGATCGCTCAGCCTGCCCTCAGGGGGACAGCTGCCAGAAGCCTTCGTGCGATGAGCGTGGGCATGGCTCTCCGTCCCAGAAACGCCACCGCCCCAGTGCTGCTGCAAAGACTGAAGACCATGCGAAACGCTCCTCCGATTCTGTTGATTTGGGGGCGCCAGGACCGATTCGTGCCGTTGATGATCGGCGAATGGGTCAGATCTCAACACCCATGGGTGGAGCTCAAGGTGATCGAAAATGCCGGCCATTGCCCCCACGACGAAACACCCGATCGCTTTCACCTGGAGTTGCTGCACTGGCTGGACCGTAATTTGGGAAGCACAAGCGCACCAGGGATCGGTCACCCCGCATGAAGCACACTCTGTCGGTTCTGGTGGAGGACGAATCAGGCGCCCTCAGCCGAATAGCCGGCCTGTTCGCACGCCGTGGCTTCAACATCGACAGCCTTGCGGTTGGTCCTGCTGAGGCTGTTGGTCGCTCAAGGCTGACCATGGTGGTCGAAGGCGACGAGCACACCCTTCAACAGATGAGCAAACAGCTCGACAAGCTTGTCAACGTGCTGCAGGTTCTCGACCTCTCCCAGCGTCCTGCAGTCGAACGGGAGTTGATGCTGATGAAAGTCTCCGCACCGGCGGCCCAACGCAGCGCAATCCTTGAATTAGTGCAGGTGTTCAGGGCCAAGGTGGTTGACGTCGCAGACGATGCTCTGACCCTGGAGGTTGTCGGCGATCCAGGGAAGCTGGTGGCGCTGGAACGGCTGATGGCTCCCTACGGCATCGAGGAAATCGCTCGAACCGGCAAGGTCGCACTCGAAAGAGCTTCTGGAGTTAACACTGAAATGCTTAAGGCTTCAAGCTCAGGCGGGCGCGTGCCCGCCTGAGCTTCTCGTTGATCAGAGACCGGGTGTCAACACCACGGCCTTCTCGATGGTGTCGTCCTGACGGATGGCATCCACAACATCAAGACCTTGAGTCACGCGACCGAAGACGGCATAGCGACCATCGAGTTCTGGCAGGGGCTTGAGTGCGATGTAGAACTGGGCGCTGGCGGAATCTGGAGCCTGGGAGCGAGCCATAGCCAGGGCGCCGCGTTCATGGCTGAGTTTGAGCTGCACAAGCTCAGTAGGGTTACTCACAACGCGGCCATAACGGGGCTGGTCTTCGCCGTTAAAGGACAGTTCAAGAGGCACAAAACGTGCCTGTCCGGTGGTCGGATCAACGAAGCTCCCCGTTCCGTACTGCGACTTTGGAGTCGCGGGATCACTAGAGGAGGGATCACCGCCCTGCACCACAAATGGAACCGGGTCCCTCACCACTCGATGAAAAACAGTGCCGTTGTAGGCACCCCTTTGAACCAGATCAAGGAAATTCCCAGCCGTCACAGGAGCGGCATCGCCGTTGAGTTCCAGGGTGATCGAGCCCTTGCTGGTGGTGAGCTCAACGCTGGCCTTGCCCTGAAGGCAAGGACTGCTGGCCTGCTCGCAGCCAAACGGTATCGAAGCCGTTGTGCTGGAAGCACAGCTCACCAAAAGAGGCAGACACAAGGTAAGTGCCATCAGTGTCTTGATGGATTGTCGAATCATGATCATTCAGAGCCCTTCCAGGTTCACATTCAAAAAGCGTGCAAGTTCAGCTCCGTCCTGCTCGAGCTGGGCGAGAGGTAGAGGCTCACCCACTCGTGTGAGGGGCAAATCGCGTCGACCCTGAACGCGCAAAGACACACGGCGGCGAGTGTTGAAGCCGTCACGGACTTCGACCTTGACAGCCTTGATGTCTTTGATCGGTATCTCAACACTGATGGGCTTGCGAAAACCTCGGCGAGAAATAATCACGACCCCTGCGGATTTATCGAAACGATTCATGCCGGCGCCCACGTCAATGGCGATCACCGTCCAGAGATAGGTGGCCAGAAGGGCTGCAGCGATGCTGTACAGCCCCATCACAAGGCCCTGGGGGACGAATACAAGTCCTGCAGGGTGTCCTAGAGGAAGAAGATCACGCCCCAAATAACTGGAGAGCGAGGCGAACAGAAAGCCGACGCCACCAATGGTGACCATGGAGGCGACCAGGACATTGGACAGCCGCCGAGAACCGACGACAGGTTGTTCAAGCAGATCAGCGGCCATCACAGCCCGGAAGCAGCGCCCATTGTGACCGCTGAAGCGGCGTCGATGGCGACGTTCGGTGGCTCTGCCACAAAGGCTGAAACCAAAGCGGAAGAAACCCCGAAGAAATGTTCCGATACAAGGGGTTTCAGGTGAAGGGATTCGCCCCCGCAACCCTCGCTGAAATTGTTAAGGTCGCCGGGTATCCCACAGCCTGCGGCTATCCGCACCCGTTCTCACTCATGACGATCGCTGTAGGACGCGCGCCACAGCGGGGATGGTTTGACGTCCTCG
>NZ_UCNL01000002.1:0-1040 GCF_900473955.1 Synechococcus sp. GEYO | reverse complement strand
GGCAGAACCTCTTCAGGGAAGACGAAGTTTTCGTGCGGCTGGTCAGCCGGTGCCATCCAGGCACGCAGACCTTCATTCAGAAGGATGTTCTTGGTGTAGAAGGTCTCAAATTCGGGATCTTCTGCAGCACGGATTTCCTGTGACACGAAGTCATAGGCACGCAGGTTGAGGGCCAAACCAATGATGCCGATGGAGCTGGTCCACAGACCCATCACAGGCACGAACAACATGAAGAAGTGCAGCCAGCGCTTGTTGGAGAAGGCGATACCGAAGATCTGACTCCAGAAGCGATTGGCGGTGACCATCGAATAGGTCTCTTCTTCCTGGGTGGGCTCGAACGCCTTGAAGGTGTTGGCCTGCTCACCGTCCTCAAACAAGGTGTTTTCCACCGTTGCACCGTGAATGGCGCAAAGCAGTGCACCGCCGAGGATGCCGGCGACGCCCATCATGTGGAAGGGATTGAGGGTCCAGTTGTGGAAGCCCTGCAGGAAGAGGAGGAAGCGGAAGATCGCTGCCACACCGAAGGAGGGCGCGAAGAACCAGCTGCTCTGGCCGAGGGGGTACATCAGGAAGACACTGACGAACACCGCAATCGGACCTGAGAAGGCGATGGCGTTGTAAGGACGAATGCCGACCAGACGAGCAATCTCGAACTGACGCAGCATGAAGCCAATCAGTGCGAAAGCACCGTGCAGTGCAACGAAGGCCCAGAGGCCGCCGAGCTGACACCAGCGAACGAAATCACCCTGGGCTTCAGGACCCCAGAGCAGCAGAAGGCTGTGACCCATCGCATCAGCGGGGGTGGACACAGCAGCAGTCAGGAAGTTGCAACCTTCCAGGTACGACGAGGCGATGCCGTGGGTGTACCAGGAGGTAACAAAGGTGGTGCCTGTGAGCCAGCCACCGATGGCCAAGTAGGCCGTTGGGAAGAGAAGAATGCCGGACCAGCCGACAAAAACGAAGCGGTCGCGCTTGAGCCAGTCATCGAGGACGTCAAACCATCCCCGCTGTGGCGCGCGTCCTACAGCGATCGTCATGAG